>DATEVL010000088.1:0-5107 GCA_035281845.1 Anaerolineales bacterium
TGGAACTCCGCCAACGGGGCGAGCTGGGCCGGTGTGGCCTGATCGAGGCACCACACACCAACGCCGACGCAGGCCGGGAGCTCCCTCGCCTTCTGGAAGAACAGCTTAAGCTGGGCCGGGGTCGCCCGCCAGCCGCGGTCCGGGTAGGTCGGTCCGATCGGAGTCATGGGCAGCGGACGCAGGCTCTGATACTGGGCGACCGATAGTTCCAGCTGCGCTGCGCCCCCGTGGATCCGATTGTCGCGGATCCAGTAGACCTGCGGCGACCAGTTCTCCATATAGGGGGCGAAGGCCCGCGTGGGAAAGTCAGTGGCGCTCGTGATCGGATATCGGTAGGAACACAAACTCAGCTCAGCCGGCGAGTTCGCAGACAGAGCCAGGCAATAGGCCCCGGCACGGGCGGCCCTGTCGTTTCCCCGTCGATACTCGCGTTCGGCGTCCACCTGGAACACGACGATCCCATTTCGTTGAAGGACGGCGGCCGTGGTCGCCCCCTCCTGCTCGGCGATCGTCCTGGAAGGGAAGAAGAACCCCAGGCGATAGACCCCACCGTAGGTGTACCCCCACCCGGCGACGGCGATCCCCGCCGCGCGCAGGGCAGCGATCGCCTGCGGCAAGAGGGACACGTTCTGCCGGGGCAGCGGGACGTAGCGCGGGTTCTCCCACGATTCGCTCCGCCCGTCGATGATCTTGATGCTGACCCAGTCCAGGCCCAGCTCGACAGCATGCATCGCTTGCAGCGCCGGATCGCCGTTCATCCAGTTGCGCAACTGCCAGACCATGGCGCCCTTGCCGTTGAGCATCGCTACACGTTCATCCTGGGGCGTCTGTCCGTTGATGCATTGGCCGCGCTCCCGTCAACCTCTGCGCCACGGGGGGGGGCGACTGACCCCAACGACCTGGATCAAGCTGCCCCGTGCGCGGCAGACCGCGAAGGCGGAGTACATGATCGAGTCTACCTTCGAGGCGAACCGGTGTCGTCGGCCCATCCTCTCGTCTTCAGGATGTGTTCGATGGCGGCGCCCGTCCGGTCGAGGCCGGCGCTGCAGTGGACGAGCAACGGCTTGGGCAGGGCAGCGAAGAGGCGCTCGACGTCTTCCAGCCCATCGGCCGGGATGGGCGGCGCCTGATGATCTTCCACCGGGACATGACCGACGGCCATCCCGGCGCGCCGGTACGCCTGCAACAGCCCGTCCGGCAGGTCTCGATAGAAATTGAGTTGATTCTTGTCGAGCAGGCACAGGATCGAGCGGATGCCTAGCGCTTTGGCGTCGGCGAGCCAGCCTTCGACCTCGCTCGCCGCCACCAGCCCACCGCCCTCCCCGCGATAGCCGGGGCGTGCCGACCGAGCCAGCCGCCCAGGAATCACCCACTCGATCATCGCGAGATCTGGTAGGGGCACGGCGTGCCGTGCCCCTACGCCCGCGGGGAGCTTTCCAATTCGCCGAGCGCAGTCAGATCGCGCCGGGCATTGCGCGTGCGGATCCACAAGCTGAGGACGTAGAGCGCCATCGCCCCCAGGATGACGGCGTAACCAAGAATCATGTAGTTCAGTGTGTCGGCAGTCGCATCCTGAAAGTGCATCGGCCTTTCCTTTCTTGGGCCTCGGGAAACCGGCTCAGCCGGCGATCCGCAGCTTGAGCTGCTCGATCTGCTGGTGCAACCCCTCCAGCCGCAACCGGTGCCAAAGCAGCGTGGCATAGATGAAGGTGAAGGTCAGCAGACTGAACATGAACGCCCGAAGCATGCGCGGGGTCATATCGAACGTCCCCTGCGCCGAAGGATCATTGCTGCCGATCACGACCGGATGAATCGTCGGTAGAAGACGGATCGACAGGAAGGTCAACGGCACGCTGAGGAAGCCGACGATGGCGAAGACGGCGGCGAAGCGGGCGCGGCGATCGGGGTCTTCGATCCCCTGGCGCAGGAGCAGGTAAGCGATGTAGATCAGTTCCATGACCGTCGCCGTCACCAGTCGATAATCCCAGGTCCACCAGGTGTTCCAGGTCGGCCGAGCCCAGATCGAGCCGCTGACGATGTTGATCAAGGTGAACACGACTCCGATCTCGACCGACGAGACCGCCAGGCGATCCCAATGCAGGCCGCCGCGGGCGAGGTAGACGATGCCGGCGACGGCCGTGACCAGAAAGGCCAGCGCCCCGACCCAACCGGCGGAGACGTGAAAGTAGAACACCCGCTGAACCTCGCCCATGACCGCTTCTCGCGGCGCGTAAATGAAGACCATGTACAAGGCCGCGGCCAACAGAACGATCGTGACGCCGGTCAGGATACGTAAGCTTCTTGGCATTGGTTCCACAGATCCCTCCTAGACTCGCACGACGAGGTTCGAAAGGCGCCGCTCACAGATGTCATCCCGAGGCCCTGAAGGGGCTGAGGGATCTGTTGTTGACCAACCGCTGGAATCGGCGAGGCTCAAAAGCAGATCCCTCCTACGCTCGGGATGACAACCCTTGCGGCAAGGCGCGACGCAAGACGGGGGAACGGGGCATCATTCTTCGACGACGTAGTCAAACACCCACCACGCCACCACCAGAAACACCACATCGTACACGATCAGGAGCCGGATCCAGATGGCGACCTCTTCCAGAGGCAGGCCCTGGAGAATCCCGGTGCTGGCCCGCACCGCCGGGATCAGCGCCGGCAGCACGACCGGGAAGAGCAGTATCGGCAAGAGCACATCGCGCGTGCGGGCCTGCACCGCCATCGCCGCCAGCAGCGTGCCGACGGCCACGTATCCGATCGAGCCGAGGACGATCACCCCCAACAGGCCCGGGACGAACAGATTCACATTGTAAAGGACGCTGTAGACGGGCAGCACGACCGCCACCACGATTCCCAGAAAGGCCAGGTTGGCGAGCACCTTCCCGAAATAGATGGCCGCCCGGTCCACCGGCGCCAGGAGCAACCCGTCCAGGCACCCCCGATCCTTCTCCACCGCCATCGACCGGTTGAGCCCGATCGTTCCGGCGAAGGCGAAGGTCACCCACAGCACGCCGGCGGTGATCGCCGAACGGGTGCGAACATCGAGCTCGAGAGCGAAGTTGAAGATCAGGATCACCAGCAGCGCAAAGACCAGCATCCCCCCGACGAGCTCCCGGCTGCGCAGCTCGGCCGCCAAATCCTTCCAGACTACGGCCCCAACGGCGCGCCCGAACGCCGTCGCGCCGCTCTGGCGCAGGATGGCGGCCTCAGCCACGATGCCTCTCCGGCGGCATTGCCACCGCCCGATATAGCGAAGGAAGGTCGCCCCATTCCGCCTGGGCGCGCGAGATCGAGCGGGCGATCACGCCGCCGGAGAGGATGTCGATCCGCGAGGCGAGATCGGTGGCGCGCAGCAGATCGTGGGACGTCATCAGCACCGTACGACCTTCCCCGGCGACCTGCTTCAGGACCCCATCGAGCATGGCCGAGGCTTCTTGATCGAGGCCGGTGTGTGGCTCGTCGAACAGCAGGATCTGCGGATCGTGCAACACCGCCCGCCCGATCGCCAAGCGCTGTTGCATCCCGCGCGAATACTCGCGCACCCGGTCACGGCGCCGGCGGTCGAGCCCGACGATCGTCAGCACTTCGTCGATCCGCCGGTTAGCCTGCGGGACGCCGTACATCCGCGCATAGAAGCGGAGATTCTCCTCCGCCGTCAGATCGCCGTAGAGCAGAGGCTGATGAGAAACCACGCCCAGAATCCGACGGACGGCGGCGGCGTCGCCGGGCAGCCGGTGACCGGCCAAACGAACCTCACCCAGCGATGGTCGGGCGAGCGATGTCAGGATCCGCAGAAGGGTCGTCTTCCCGGCGCCGTTCGGGCCGAGCAGCGCCACAAACTCGCCCGGCTCCAGGTGCAAGTCGAGGCCGCGCAGCACCGGCTTGAGGCCGAAGGCCTTGACCAGCCGGCGGACTTCAATCACGTCCCGCCGCTGCCTGGGCCCGGCGCAACAACTCACCCCGGCGGGCGTGGTAGGCCTCAGCGTCAATCGCCCCGGCGGCGAACTCGTTGTCGAGCGAGGCGATCGCCCACAGGAGAGCCTCGTCTCCAGGCGCCGCCGGCGGGGAGGAAGCCGGGCGGCGCTTCGGGCGGAACCAGATCAACCCGGCCGTCACCAGCCCCAACGCCAGCGCGGCTGCGCCAAGGCCGATCGGGCCCGCCGCGGCGATGCCAGAAGGACCTGCGACGGCACGGCCGCGGAGAGTAAAGGTGACCTCACTGCCCGCCGGCACGGCGCCGAGCTCGTAGGTGTGCAGCGATGCTCCCGCCACTTCGCGTGAGCCCATGTCCTGGATCCCGTCTCCCGAGACCGACGGACCGCCCTCCGGCACCATCGCGACCACGGCCTCGACCGGATACTCCGCCCGGCGGTCGAATTCCAGCCGCCGATCGTAGGGCAGGTTGTAACTGAAGACCAGCTGGCTGGTGTTCTCCCCCGGCACAAGCTCTCGCCGGTCGCGGAATCCGCCGTTCGTCAGCTCGAACCGATCCCCGATCGCGCCCCCGTCCAGGGCGAGGCCGGAGGCGCCCTGAGGTAGGCTGACCTCCAGTGCGCCGCGATCCCCGTCATAGACCGTGCGATCGCCCAGATTCGAGAGCAGCCACAGCTCGACGACTTGGGCCACCCCCTCGGCCGGGAAATCGAAAAGCAGGTGCATCCGGCTAACCCGTACGGCATCGGTATCGGCCGTCGTCTCGTACAGGCGCAACGGGAGTTCGAGGATATCGGACTCGAGAGGCAGCTCGCCGATCTCGCTGGCATAGAGAACTCCCCCGTAATCCGTGGTGACGACGTAGACCCGCCCGGTGGCCCGCTCGAGCCCCTCGAAGGCAAACGAGCCGTCGGCCCCGACCGTCCCGGACTGGGTGGAGATTTCGCTGTCCCCGTCAAAACCGTGAAGGGTGACTTCCAGCCCGCGCGGTACGGGAGAGCCGGTCGACCCGTTCTGTACGCTCCCGACCACCCGGCCTAGGGCCGCGAAAGATGTCGGCGCTGCGACCGGCGTCCCCTCGGCGGGCGTCGGAGTTGTCTCATCGGCAAGAGGTGTCGCTGCCAAAGGCGTCGTCGCCTCGGCCCCGGCCACGGCCGCGCTGGGCAAGCCG
>DATEVL010000089.1:0-10887 GCA_035281845.1 Anaerolineales bacterium
CCTCACCCCCTGCCCCTCTCCCGCAAGGTGGGAGAGGGGCAGGGGTGAGGGCCGCCGTGCTAGAATGCCCTCGCCTCTGGAGGCCCTGCGATGCAGCCCATCCCGACTCTTCCGCGCGGCAGATACTTCGAAGAATTCGAGACCGGCCAGCGCCTGCGAACCCCGGCGCGCACGGTGACCGAAGCCGACATCGTCGGATTCGCCGGACTGTCGGGCGACTTCAATTCGATTCACACCGACGATATCTACTCCCGGGGATCAGCCTTCGGACGCCGCGTGGCGCATGGAATCCTCGGACTGTCGATCGCTTCCGGCCTGGCGGTCCGCACCGGAATCCTGGAGGGGACGGTTCTGGCGTTCCGCGAGATCCGCGAATGGAAGTTCAGCCTGCCGATCTACATCGGCGACACGATTCATGCCGAGCTGCTCGTGGAAGAAGCCAAAGCCTTGCCGCGCCTGGGGGGCGGCTCGATCGATCTCGCATTCGACGTGAAGAATCAGTCCGAGCAGACAGTCATGAAGGGCCGTTGGACCGTTCTGGTGCGAAGCCGGCCGGCGGGTTGATGCTGCCCAGTTGGGCGGCGCCTCTATCGTTCACCAAGGCGCAAGTTCCCTCTTGACTCGTACGCGGAATGAGCGTATTGTACGTACATCCAAATGTACATAAGTTCGTGATTATGTTAAGTTTGTGAGGGAGGCCCGGGTGCTAAGAACAGCCAGCGTTTCTGAGCTTCGATCCAACCTCTCTGCCATCATCGAGAAGGTCGAAGAAGGCCCCATTGTTGTCATGTCTCGAAGTCACCCTGCAGCCATTCTTTTGGATCCAGACGTCTTCGAAGCCCTCATCGAAAACGCAGAAACCCTTGAAGACATCCTCGATGGTCGCATCGCCCTTGCCCGCTACTCCGCCAACCCCGATGCCGCCATCGAGGCGGAAGAGGTATTCGCTCGCCTAGGCATGTAGGGAATGCCGTACAGCTTGAAGCTGCTCCCAGACATCGAAAGGCAGCTTCGCAAGCTTCCGAATCTCGACAGAGAGCGCGTGGTTCAAGCCATGCGCTCTCTCGCGACCGAGCCTCGGCAACCAGGTACAACCCACCTGGTCGAAATTCTCTACGGGATTCGCGTCGGTAACTATCGCATCGTATATGCGATATTCGACACTGAGCTCGTTGTCCTCGTATGCAAGATCGCGCGGCGGACAGAAGCCACTTACAAAGACATCAGGGCCCTCCTCAGGCGAGCAAAGGAGGCACTTGGCGCCGCTTAACAGCTCGATGGAGCCACCCCGCCCTCTACAGGGCGCCAAGGGCGGCGTCCTCGCGCGAGGCGCGCAGGGGTTCGCTACGCAGCGCAGGCGCAAGTGTCGCTCGCCCTTCGGCGGAGGCTGCGCTGAGCGCGGTCCAACGGCTCAGGGCCGCTCGGAATGGCATGGCAGAGGATGGTTTCGCTCCGCACCACCTGAGCGTCCCATGAGCGCCTCCCTGCCTGGCCTTCCGCCTCCGCGTCGGCAGTGTTAGCATCCTCTACCGCCATGGATAAGCCCGACAACTCCGCCACCTTGCCCGACCCGGTTGGGCGGGCCGATTTGCCGCAGCGGGTGACCGAGCGCGACGTCGGTGCGACGCGCGTCACCCCGGCGGCCTTCGTCCCTCCTCCCGCTCCGCCGCGCCGCAGGCGAGCCTTTCCCACTGGTGGGGGGGGCTGCCTGCTGCGCATGGCCGTGCTGGCTCTGTTTGCGGCGGTCGGGCTCCTGATCATCGTCCTATCGCTCGCCGTCGTGCAGTACTTCGCCCTGGCCGCCACTCTGCCTTCGGTCGAAGACCTGCAGTCGCACGCCGCGCAATTTGAAACCACCCGCATCCTCGACCGCGAAGGCAACCTGCTCTATGAGATTCTCGATCCGCAGGCCGGCCGACGAACCTACGCCCCGCTCGAGCGGATCTCGCCCTTCATGTTGGCGGCGACGATCTCCACCGAGGACTCGCAGTTCTACAGTCACCCGGGGTTCGATGTCCTGGCCATCGGGCGCGCCATCTGGCAGAACGTCGTCGCCGGCGGAGGCGGACCCGGTGCCTCGACGATCACCCAGCAAATCGCGCGCAACCTGCTGTTCACTCCCGAAGAGGCCTCGCAGCGATCGGCCCTGCGCAAGATTCGCGAGATCCTGCTGGCCGCCGAGGTCACCCGGCGCTACACCAAGGACGAGATCCTCGAGCTCTATCTCAACCAGATCTACTTCGGCAACCTGGCCTACGGCATTGAGGCCGCCGCCGAGACCTACTTTGACACGACCGCCGATGGGCTCAGCCTGAGCCAGGCCACGTTCCTGGCGGGGTTGATTCAGGCCCCATCGGTCTACGACGTGTACTCCAACCGCGAAGCCACGCTCGACCGGCAGCGCCAGATCCTCGCCCTGATGATCCTGACCTCCGACGAGCAAGGTTGCATCTCCGTCAGCAACGCGCCCGAACCGATCTGCGTGTCCCCCGAACAAGCCGGCGCCGCCGCGGCCGAGATCACCAACTTCGAATTCCCTGAGCCGGACATCTTCATGCGCTACCCGCACTGGGTCCAGTACGTCCGCGAAGAGCTCGAACGCCGTTACGACCCGCAAACGATCTACCGCTCCGGTTTCACCGTGCACACCACACTCGACCCGCGGATTCAAGATCTGGCACAGGAGTCGGTCCGCAGCCACGTGGCCGAGCTGGCGGACCACCAGGCGTCGGACGGGGCGCTCGTCGCTTTGAAGCCTTCGACCGGCGAGATTCTGGCGATGGTCGGCTCGGCCGACTTCTTCAGTGAAGCCATCCACGGCCAGGTCAACATGGCCGTCTCCCCGCGTCAGCCGGGTTCGTCGATCAAGCCCCTGACGTATTCGGCGGCTTTCGAGAAAGGCTGGACGCCGGGGACCCTGTTGTGGGACGTCCCTTCCGAGTTCCCTCCGTCCGGTGACCCGAATGACCCGCGAGAGCCGTACAAGCCGAACAACTATGACCATCGCTTCCACGGCCCGGTGACGGTGCGGACCGCGCTGGCGAACTCCTACAACATCCCGGCCGTCAAGACGCTCCAGTACGTCGGTATCTATGACGACCCGGCCACGCCGCAAGAGGAAGGCCTGGTCGCCTTCGCCCGGCGCATGGGAATCACGACCCTCAACCGCGATGATTACGGTTTGGCCCTCACCCTCGGCGGCGGCGATGTCTCGCTGCTCGAACTGACCGGTGCCTATGCGATCCTGGCCAATGGCGGTCAACGCCTTCCACCGGTCTCGATCACCCGCATCGAAGACTGGAGCGGCGAAGTGGTGTACGAATATGAACCGCCCGCGCCGGAGTCGGTCCTTCACCCAGCGCAGGCTTACCTGATCTCCTCGATCCTGGCCGACAACGACGCGCGGACGCCGGCCTTCGGCCCCAACTCCGTCCTGAGGCTGCCCTTCGAAGCCGCCGTCAAGACCGGCACGACCGACGATTTTCGGGATAATTGGACTCTCGGATACACGCCCGATTTGGCGGTCGGCGTCTGGATCGGCAACGCCGACAACACGGAAATGGTGGACATCTCCGGCGTCGCCGGCGCCGGCCCGATTTGGAACGAAGTCATGCAGGCCGCCATTCCCCTCGTGACGGGAGGCGGACCGAGCGGCTTCGTCCGGCCGCCCTCGGTGATGGAGCGGGTGATCTGTTCGGTTTCCGGCGCCGAGGCCTCGCAGTGGTGCCCGTCGCAGCGTGCCGAATTCTTCGCCGAGGATCAACCGCCGCTGCCGAAAGAAAAGGACCTATGGCAGAAGCCGTGGGTCGATTCGTTCAGCCTGCTGCTCGCCTCGACCACGTGCCCCGATTTCGCTGTCCAGAAGCTCGGCCTCGACGTCTCCGATCCGTGGGCCCGTAAGTGGCTCGAGGAAGACGAACAGGGTAAGGACTGGGCCGAAGAGGCCGGATTCAAGGACGAGAAGATCTTCTTCATCCCCCACGAGGTTTGCACCGAGGAAACGCCCCGTCCGGTCGTCGGTTTCACCGACCCAGCTCCGGGCGCGGTCATCCACGGCGGGCCGGTCCCACTTTTCGGTAAGGCCGCCGCTCCCGGCGATTTTGACGATTGGGTCCTGGAGTACGGGATCGGCAACGATCCGAAGGTCTGGCCCGACCTCACCCACAGTGAGACGGCCCACAAGGAGCCCGGGCACCTGTTCGACTGGGATCCCAGCGGGCTCCCGAACGGGCCGGTGACGCTTCGACTCACGGTCCGAAGCCGCAACGGCGGCAAAGCTTCCGCCCTGCTCCACCTCGTGCTCAACCTCCCGGTTCCAACCGCGACTCCCACGACCACCCCGACGCCGACGCACACCCCCACCGCCACGGTGACGCATACACTGACGCCCACCACCACGCCCACCCCGAGCGAGGCGCCAACCGCGACCCCCTAAGGGCTGCGGATGCCGGTGTACTCCGTGAGCTTCTCTTCGCCGGGCAAGGTCGTT
This sequence comes from Anaerolineales bacterium, assembly GCA_035281845.1. GTDB lineage: Bacteria > Chloroflexota > Anaerolineae > Anaerolineales > E44-bin32 > DATEVL01. The sequence goes on from DATEVL010000089.1 coordinate 4,490, forward strand.
CGAATCTGTTACGCGGAGGGCCTTGATTCGCGCGTAGAATCCCCTGATCGCGCTCGTCGCTGCGTCCGATTGCCAGGAGCATTTCCCTCCAAGCGATTCGCCGCACGACGGTCCGACGGCTGGAAACAACGCTCGCGCCCCAAGCGACCTGCGGGTCCATGTCCCCCCAGATGTGCGCCCCCGATGGCAGCGAACTTGTGAAACGGGTTCTCTTTTTCGCATGGCTGGTGCTCGCCTCTGCCTGCACCGTCCCCAGGATGGGCGGATCGGGCGCGCTCGAGGCCGAGCGCCTACCCTCGCCGGAGGCGCTCTTGCCGGGTACCCCGCTCGCTCCATCCGCTACCGACGACGGCTTGCCCCGTGCTCCGGTCGGCACGACGGCGGACGGCGCGGCGATAGTCATGGCCTTGCAGGAGCCGCGGGTTTCGGAGGCGTTCTCTTCGCCGGATGGGCTCTGGCGGGCGGAGTTTGTGACCTACGATTGCGTCGACGTCGACTCCGAGCAGACGCTTGCCTACCAGGAACTCCGGCTGGTAGACGCGAACGACGGGACGTCGCGGCTCGCCGACTCCCAGCTGCAGTCGTGCGGTGGCCTCGGCGCCGCCGGTCTCGCCGGTCGCTTCTGGTCAGAGAACTCGCGGTACTTCTATTACTCGAACGCCGCGGTCGGCGCCCCCGACGGGTGCGGCTTCTGGATGCCGCCGTACCTGCGCCTGGACACGTTCGATTTCCGGGTCGAGGTCCTCGGAGAAGGGCCGATCTCGCCGGACGGGACGATGCTGGCCGCGTGGCTGGGCAATCGATTGGGCGTTTGGCAAATCAGCGGGGACACCCTGGGCACGCACAAGATCTACGCCGGCGCGACCGTCCCCGGACCGATTGCCTGGAGGCCGGACAGCTCAGCCATCGCCTTCTTGATCAGCGAAGGGAGCTGCCCGCTGGGAGAAACCGACCTCGGTCGCCTCGACCTTTCGAACATGCTTCCGATCATTCTCCTGCGCAATCGTGATCCAAGCTTCGCCGATCTGGTGTGGGATGTGCCGAACCGGGTGACCCTCACCGATGAGAAGGGCGGGGTGTGGAGATACAACTTCCTTAGCCGCGACCTCTGGCAGATCGCCCCCTCGCCCAACGTCGGCAGCCCGCCAACCGACTCGACGGCCACTCCCGCACGAGGCGAGACGCCCGCAGCGACGCCCTGAGCCTGTGCGAGGACGTGCCCAATCCCCCAATCCCCTGCGCGAGGCTATCGCCCCTCCCCTCGAATCGGGGGAGGTGTCGATTGTCGAAGGCGTTACAGCAACGGCAATTGCGGATCTTTGTGTTCCGGAGGATCGATGCCGAGGCGTTCCGGGAGACTTGCCACCTGGAGCGAGGACTCGGCCGCCAGTCGCCGGATATGACGGAACTTCACGATCCGCCCTCCGGCCTCTAGCCAGGCGCGGAGCCGGGGGTCCCGCCGCTCCTTCTCCGCCACAAGAGGGGCCCGGCCTCCTGGTAGGACGATGACGTGTTCGCCGGTCGCCGGCTCTCCCAATGCGGCGGCGAGCACCGCCGTGCCCTGCACGCGATAACGGAAGGCCACACGCCCCGACTGCTCCCAGACGACCGTGTCGTCACCGGAAACAACGCGGTAGCCGAGACGGCCGCCCAACCCGTCCAGAATCGACGTGATCTCGGCAATGTCCTGCGAGCGGGCATCCGCTTCATCTTCAGGCCGGATTCGCCATCGACCCTCCGGGTCTTCCACTGCGTAGGAGGTCAGGCAGGCCAACACCAGTCTGCGGTCCGGCGTACGCAGGCCGCGGAAGTTCTCGCATAGCAGCGCCTCGACCTCGGTGGTGCTGATCCCTGGATGGGAACGGACCATCTCAAGAACCGACATCTCGACTCGATCCGATAGGGGCGGCGCGGCTCTCTCAGGATGGGCCAGCCAGTAATGTCCACTCTCGAGGTCGGCGCGTGGTTCCATGCGCTCGAACCGGCCTCCCGGCGCCAGGATCATTTCCATTTCCTCGGTGATCCGGGTCAGTGGAGGCGTCTCTTCGGTGGCCCAGAGTTCAGCCAAGTGGCTCTGCTGAGCCAGGTCGAGGACGGCGGCGGCGTGGAGCATGCCGTATCCTGCGGGCTCTCCCAAGTCGAGCAGGGCTTCTTCCGCCGCCATGGCCATCCGCATCCCGAGGGGCTCCTCCTCGGGCCTGGGCCTGTGCCGCGTCGCCTCCCAGGCCAGAACGGCTTGCCCATCGTTAAGCCGCAGCGCTTGGCCGCGCAAGCGGTACCCGGCTGCATCGAGCCCAGCCAGCGCCGCCGCCACGAAACCCGATTCGGCCTCCGGAAGAAACGCGACGGCCGGCGCGCCGGCCGGTTGCCGACGCGCCAGAGCTTGGAAGGCCCCGCGCAGAGCCGCGGCATGCCATGTCCAATCGTAGCGACGGCGCCGCAGCGCGATCTTGATCGGAGCGGCAGCCTCGCGACCCCACAACCACGATGCCCACAGTGCCGAGAGCGTCCAATAGGCCTGGTTAGGCCGAGGCAGCGCCGTCAGGATCGCCGGCGTCTCCGACGGGAGCGTTTCGGCCAGATCTCGGATCGGTCCTGGAAACACGGCCAACACGCCGGCCGAAGGCAGCCCCGATTCCGGCCAGGTGGCGAGCCGAACTCCGGGTGATTCCTGCGGCCATTCGTCGCGGGCTCGTTCCAGGGCTCTCCAGACGTTGATCTCACGAAACCGCGGCGAGGCCGTGAGCGCCTTCGGGCGCGCCCGACTCTCCGGGTACCCCCATAGCCCGTTGGCAGCATCGAAAGTCGAGATCAAGAGAGCCTCGGCCGCGCGCCGTTGGCCTGGCGTCAGCTCGATCTGCTCGAGTTTCTGCAGCAGGGTCACTAGCGCGTAGACGGCACGGGCCGGGTAGACGGCAAGGGCCGCTTCCACGTGGTCCCGATCCGGATCGTCAGCGGCGGCGGCGCGTTCAGCCGCCAGCGCATGCGCCAGGCTATAGCCCGCCGAAGCGACGGCCCGCTCGCGGTCGGCCGGAGTGGTCGGATCTTCGCCGCTGTGGTGGCAAGCCTCGCACGCATAGGCTTTCGACACCGGCACCTGAAGCTCGCGGTCCCAGATGAAATGGTCGGCCGTGATCGGCGCCCCACAGCGGGCGCATTCCGACCGATACAACTCGAGCAGAAATCGTTCGAGACGGGTATCGTCTTTCGGTGCGGCGGCCAGCTGGGCCAGCGCCGCCCGCAAGTCGGATGGCGACAGGGGGTCGATACGGCTCTCGAGGACGAAGCGGGTCACCGCGTTGCTGAAGGCTGCCACCACGCCTCGCGACTGGGCCGCTTCGATCGCCAGCAATGGGGAGGAACCGAATGGATCGAGCAGCCAGCCCTCGGGGAACGGGTAGCTGGCAAGGAAACGCGTGACCGCGCCCCGCTCGATCGGTGGCAGGAATCGGGCCAGGGGGCCCGGCCGTTCCGGAGGAACGCCCGGCGGAAAAGCGAGATCCACGATTCGAGTATACGGCGGAGAAGGTACCTGGGCTCCATCAGAACGCCCTTCGCGGGCAGCCAGCTTGCCCGCGTCAGCGCCTTCCTTTACACTGCGAACCGTGCGAGCCCGTGTCCGCTTCGCCGGCGCGCTGATAGCCGCGGCTGCCGTCGCCGCGTGCTCAACGCCGCCCGAGCCCATCGTCCCATCGGCGACGCCGCCGGCACCTGTGCCATCGGTCGCCGAAGGCGGCGGATGCCGGACCACAAGTGACGCCGTCCTCTCGGACCCCGCCGACGGGATGACACCTGCCGACTCGGTCTCGGCCTACCTCGACGCCGGCGGCGACCCCACTGCCCTCGCCGCTTCCCTGTTCGATCGCGGCTGGATCAGCCCCACCTCGATCGCAGTTTGGACCGACATCGACAATGACGGCGACCTCGACTTTTCGGCAGGTCTCACCGGCCCCCCCGATGCGCAGGGCATCGCCCTGAGTGGGAGCGTTATCCTGTGGCGCTGCCAGGGCGGCTCTTACCTCCGGTCCGAGATCGCTTCTGCCCGGCCAGACTTCGGACTGCCGGCGCTCCGGGAGGCGCAGGATCTGACGGGCGACGGAACTCCCGAGTTGCTCGTCGCCTACCCTCTGTGCGGCGCACACAGCTGCTTCGCGCAGTTCGCCGTCTTCCAATGGGACGGCCCGGCCATGGCCGACAGGTTCAAGGGCGTCAGCGACGATATGCCTTACCCGGAGCTGTCCATCGAGCCTGGCGGCCCGGGCGCGCCGGCCGCCATCAAAGTCACCGCCACCGGCATCGGCTCAGTGGGCGCCGGACCCTACCGCATCTGGTCGCGCACCTGGAGGTGGGAGGCCGCGGCGCAATCTTTCCTCTCCGGTGAGCCGGTGGTCGAGGCACCTCGCTATCGGATCCACGCCTTATACGACGCTGACGACGCCTTCGCCAACGGGGATACCTCGACCGCCCTCTCGCTCTATTTGCGCGTCATCGAGGATGATTCGCTGCTCGATTGGCAGACCACGGGCGAACGGAGGTCGGAGCTCGCCGCCTATGCCGCTTACCGTCGGGTCCTGGCGTTCCTGATGTCCGGCGACGAGGCCGGCGCGCAGGCCGAGATCGACCTCCGCCTGGAGGGTTTGAGCGGTCCAGCCAACGCGTACGCCGAGCTCGCTCGCCTGCTGTTCGCGGCGGACCCGGCGCGCAGCCTGCCTGAAGCTTGCACCGACGTGAGGCGATACGTCGAACAGAACAGTCAAGCCATCTTGGATCCGCTCGACCACGGTTACGCCAATCGGACGTACCTCGCCGCCGACATCTGCCCGATGTCCTGACCTTCTTCGCCGAAAAGGGAGTTCGATGGCTGCGATTCCAGTCTCATCTTTCAGGGAAGGGCTTCCAGATCAGCTCGGCGTCCTGCGCAGCATGGTCGAGATGGAGTCGCCGACGACCGACAAGGGACTGATCGACACTCTTGGCGCCTGGGTCGCGGCGAGGCTGGAGGAGCTGGGCCTCGAGATCGAGCGATTTCCGCAGGCGAAGGCAGGCGATCATTGGCTGGCGACGTGGGGGTCGGGCTCCGGCGGAGTTCTGTTGATGCACCACCTCGACACCGTCTACCCTGCCGGGACGATCCAGACCACGCCGTGGGCCGAACGCGACGGACGCGCCTTCGGCCCCGGCTCCCTCGATATGAAGGGCGGTATCGCCGTCACGTTGGCGGCGCTGGCGACCCTTCACCGGGCCGGCCGCCGTCCGGCTCGCCCGGTGCGGTGCTTGTTCACTTCCGATGAGGAAACGGGCAGCCACTCATCCCGCGAATTGTTGGAGAGCGAGGCGCGGCAGCGCGACCTCGTGTTGTGCCTGGAGCCGGCCATGCCCGATGGTTCCCTCAAGACGAGCCGCAAGGGGACGGGCCTTTTCATCGTGGAGACCGTCGGACGGGCGGCCCATGCCGGGAACAACCCCGGTGCGGGAATCAACGCCATCCTCGAAATGGCGCATCAGATTCCGTTGGTTCAGGCGTTGGCCGCTCCGGCTGCCGGTACGACCGTCAGCGTCGGGGTCATCGAAGGTGGAACGCGCACCAACGTCGTGCCCGAACGATGCCGCGTGAAGGTCGACATACGCGTCGTCGAGGCGGCCGAGCGGGCCCGCGTCGAGGCCGGCCTGGCCGCGCTCCATCCGGTGCTCGAAGGAGCGCGGATTGAGACGCGGGGAGGCTGGAATCGGCCGCCGATGGTTCGGACGGACTCGATCGCCTCGGCCTTCGAGCGCGCCCGCCGTATTGGCGACGGCCTCGGTCTGCGACTGACGGAGGGTGCTGCCGGTGGCGGATCCGATGCTAACTTCGTCGCAGCCCTGGGGATTCCGGTGCTCGACGGCCTCGGGCCGGTGGGCGACGGAGCACACTCGCCTCAGGAATACGTCGAGATCGACTCCCTTCCCGAACGCGCCGCATTACTGGCGGCGCTGCTCAGTGGCCAGTGGTGAGTGGCCAGTGGCCAGTTACAGCTCGAATTGGAAATTGGAGCAACAAATGACCATCAGTAACAGATCAGCACTCCCTGGCCACTGACCACTAGCCACTGGTTCTTGGCCACGTCTCTCTGGGGGCCCAGGGGCGGGGGCTTACAGCCCCCTCCCCTTTGGCCCCCTGGCCCCATCACCCCTCCCTGAAACCGGCGGCTCTGCGGTTGCCTTGCGCTCGAAGTCGTGCACCGCCGCGCGGGTGTCGAGGCGCTCCCGTGGTCGAGACACGGTTGGCGCAACGATCCCAAGACAAGACCACCCGCGGCATCCGAGGAGGCCAAATTCTTAAGCGGCGGTCGGAAGTTGCAGGCGCAAGGCTACTTGCCCCGCCGCTTGCGAGGGAGGGGGATGGGGGTGTGGGGGCCGGG
>DATEVL010000090.1:0-3077 GCA_035281845.1 Anaerolineales bacterium
GAACGGCTTGCGCCGGCCGCCCGAAAGCCAACTGCGGAGGCGATCGCTCAGGCCTGACATCCTAGACGCTCTCTCCTCTGACGACACGACTGCCGGGGGTATTACTTCCCTCGAATGTCGCCATAACGTCGGCCAGGTCCAGACCCTCTCGGGCCAGCCGTCGTTTGAGCTTCAGCCGGGCGTCATGCATCATCTTGTACAGGGCGTTGCGCTCGACCCCCATCTTCTGCGCCAGGGCCTCCATCGGAACCCCCCGCAGGGCCACCGCCTCCATCACGGCCAACTGCCGCTCGGTGAGCTCCTCGCGAAGGATCTCACCGATCCGCCGAAGCATGTCCTGCTGCTCGACGGACGCCTCCGGCCCGAGGCCGGGGTCGATGACGGCCATCTCCCGGTCTTCATCCGTTCCAGAGGCGAGCATCTGGTCGAGCGACACGTCCTTCCACTGCTTGCGTCGCAGCTCGGTCAGCGCGATGCGGATGGCGACCTTGTAAGCCCAGGTGGTGAAGCGGCTGCGTCCCTCGAAGGTATCGAGGCGGTCGAGTATGCGGACCAGCGCCTCCTGCGATGCTTCTTCCGCCAGGGCGGCCAGCTGGTCCGAATCGGGGTCGAGCCAGGCCGCCAGGCCCCGCCGGAGCCCGGCGACGAGGATCTGGCGCAAGTCGGCCAGCGCGCTCTCCCGCGCCTCGCCGGCGCCGGCCAGGGCGACGAGCCATTCCGTGTTGTCGCGCGATCTCGACGCCGCCATACGCCGATGCCAACCTCCGCGTCATTCTAGCACCCCGGGCTCCCTCATGGCCCGTCTTGCAGGTCGTTGAGGGTATCCACCGCGCTTCGGAGCTTCTTCGACCTCACCCGCTGCCCCTCGCGTAGCAGCCCCGTGGGCCTCTCCGCGGCGAAGTTGCCTTCGGCGAGTCACAGCCGAGCGGAGAGGGGGTGGAGAATCTCAAGGAGGCGGGGGCCGAAGGCCCCCGCCTCCTTGAAAACCTCGCCCCTCCCCCGGCAAGACACCACCCCATCGAGTCCATCGCTCGCCGGGGGAGGGGTGGGGGAGGGGGCTGAAAGGCGCTGGCCCATTTTTCCGCTGGCTCCTAATCACCGGATGACGGTTCGGGGGCGCAGTGGTATTCTGGTGGGACGGCGCCTCAAGCCTGGGCCCTATGGGAGGGCGCAATGGGACGCGACTCATGGCGAATGCGACAGCACGACATCGAACGCGAGAACCAACGGCGTGTTAACCCCATCTGGCGCGGGGTCGGCTGCCTGCTGATGTCGGTCTTGGCGATCGGGGGCTTTCTTTTCTCACGCTGGTTCCTCGTCAACAACCGCTGGATCTACCTCCCTCCCGAAATCCTGGCCCCGTCCATTACGTTGGTCTCCCCCGGACTGCGGCCAGTCTTCGCCCCGCTCTTCCAACCGGGGGTGATCGTCAGCCTGGCGGTCGGTTTCATCTTCCTGATTTTCGCCTACCTGTTTGTCAGCATCGGCTACGCCATTCTCTTCCCGATCAAGCCTGGTGAAACCGACGTGGGCCCCTTGAAACGCGGCCGCCGCCGCAGACTTTGAGGCCGATCCTGTGGACCGAACCGTCCCGCGGACGGGCTCGGAAGACATCGAGCTCTACATCCGCACCTACTATTCCCTCCTGCGTTCTTCGGCCGACGTGCGCATTCGGACGCTGGAAGAGGCCCACGCAAGGATGGGGTCTTCGCTGCACCCGCGGGCGCGCGCCCTCGAGCCGGACATGTCGGCCTTCATCTACTGCTCGCTGCGCCTCCCCTTCTGCGTCGCCGATGTCGAGCGCGTCGTCCTGGGGCAGAGCCGGGAGCAGTTCCTCCAGCACGGGGTGGGGGACGTCGAGTTGTGGACTCAGGTCGCAGCGCCGGCCCGGCGCCGCCTGAGCTACTACGACGGCGCCGCGACGCTGGCCTGCTACATCGGCAGCGGGACCGATATCGACGACATCATTCCTCTGCTGACCGCGTATCAGATCGAGTGGAACAAGCTGCACAGCCGCATGCGCGGCGACCAGGTGCGCGCCTTCTTGCGCGAGCCGGTCGACAATCCAGAGGGAATGGCGACGCTGGCGGCCGGGATGGGGAGCGCCGTCGAGGATCTCGAACAGCTGCGGATGGTTTGGCGCGGAAGTTTCTGGGAGATGCTCCGACGCATCGCCTCCCGTCGGATCCAGCTGGCGGTGCGGCTGCTGGCGGGGACGATGAACGATTACCGCCGGGCCACCTTTCACTGGTTCGAGCACCTCGCCGCCGCCTGGCCGCCGCTGGCCTCCCGACCCGTGTACTTCGTCTCGAGCAACACGCACAGCTTGGTCAACCTGTTGACGGGTTTCGCCCTGCGCAACGAGCAGGCCGTGCTGGGCTATGTTTCGCTGCCGGAGCATGCCGACCTGCACGCCGAATGGCAGGAGATCGAGAGCCGCAGCATCCCTTCCAGCCGGGAGAACTTCCTGTACTATGCGCTGAAGAAGCTGCTGGCCACTCCGGGAGGCGCCGAATTGGCGGCCGAGCGGGCGGCAGCGGAGCGCGACTCCGGGATCCTCCGCATCCCGTCCGAACATGGCTTCGACATCCAAGGACAGGTCGTCGACCTGGCGTCGCTCAAGCCGAACTGGCTCGATCCACGTCTGCGGGTGCCCGGGATCGAACGCCTGGCGGAGAGCTCGGCCCTGCTCTTGAACATCGACTACCCGCTCGGCCTGGCCGCTTACCTGGTGCTGACTGAGGTCGCGGCACGTGTCGGAGAGCTGCGAGGCGTCTATGTCATGGGTAAGGCGGCAACGCTCAACGGGGTCATCGGGGATGTGATGATTCCGGGCGTGGTTCACGACGAGCACTCCCAGAACACCTATCTGTTCCACAACATCTTCAACGCCGAGGGCCTGGCGGACGATCTGACCTACGGCACCGTGCTGGACAACCAGAAGGGCGTCAGCGTCCGCGGCACGTTTCTGCAGACCCCGCGCTACATGGATGTGTTCTACCGGGAGGGCTACACCGACATCGAGATGGAAGCCGGGCCCTACCTCTCGGCGATCTACGAGATCTCGCGGCCCAAGC
>DATEVL010000091.1:0-19055 GCA_035281845.1 Anaerolineales bacterium
TCGGGCGCGCCCAGGGCGCAAGTCCCCGGCAGGGCCAAAAAGAGAGAAGAAAAGCCGGGCTCTTGAGGATGGCAGCCGGAAAGTCAGTCCGCCCGCAACGCCTGGGCCAGGCGTCCCACCGCTTCGCCCATCCGCTCCGGCGCGACGTTGCTGAAGTTCAAGCGCAGCGCGTTGCGCGCTCCGCCGACAACGGCGAAGGCCGCTCCTGGGATATAGGCGACCCTTCGATCGAGCGCCCGGCGAAAGCGATCCCAGGTATCCACGTCCGGCGCCAGGGTCATCCAGATGAAAAGCCCGCCTTCCGGGCGAGTCCAATGGGCGTCCTCGCCGAAGTGTGCCTCGAGCTCGCCCAAGAGCGCGTCGCGTCGCTGGTGGTTTGCGCGGTTGAGCTGGTCCAGATGCGGCTCGAGCCTGCCCTGGCTGACGAAGCGGTGGACGGCGCGCTGAATCAGGCCGGACGACTCCAAATCGAGCGATTCGCGCAGGACGGTGATGCGGTCGGCCAGCGCTGCCGGGGCGACGATCCAGCCTAGCCGCAAGGCCGGCGCGATCAACTTCGAAAACGACCCGATGTAGAACACCAGGCCGGCTTCGTCGTAGGCCTTGATCGGCGACGCCGCCTCGCCCTCGAAACGCAGCGCCGAATAGGGGTCGTCCTCGATCAAGGGCACCCCGTGGGCCGCCGCCAGGCTTGCCGCCTGTCTTCGTTTCTCGGGGGTGAGCGAAACGCCCAGCGGATTATGGAAGTCCGGGATCAGGATGATCAAACGCGGTCGGGGCTCGCGGCTCAGCGCTTCTTCCAACGCCTCCATGTCGGCGCCAGTGGTCAGATCGGTGGGGATCGTCCGGACCTGCGCCCCGCGCCCGGCCGTCACCTGCTGGACTCCGGTGAACGTCACCGCTTCGATCACTGCAGGGTCGCCGCGGTCGAGAAACAAGCGCGACAGGATCGCCAGCCCCTGCTGCGCGCCGCTGGTGATGAAGACCTGGTCGAGGGTGCAGGTAACCCCGCGACGCGCCATCCACTCGACGATCCACTGCCGCAAAGGCTCGTAGGGGGGGCTGTACTGGAGAGCGCGGGCGCCTTCGGTCTCAAGTACCTCGTCCAGGCAAAGGCGCACTTCGGCCAGCGGCATCAAGCTGCTGGCGGGAAGGCCCCCTGCCAGGGATATGATCTTCGGGTCGACCGCCAACGCCAGCAATTCGCGCATGACGGAGCGCTGGAGGTCGGCCGATTCGGAGGCCAGATGGAGGGTGGGTGTGGTCACGTCGGAAATATCCCTAGCGGGGGTTTCCTTGAGGGAGCCGTCCCGCACGGGATTATAAGCCGGGGGCCCGGCATCACGCTTCGGGCGGTGGTGTGTCCTCGAGGATGAGCTCGACTTCGCGCTCGATTTCCCCCCGCCCCGGCCGCCGTCGGCCGCGCAGGTGCGCCACAAACGTTTCACCTACGGACCGAGAGATCCCCTGCAACCGCTCGCGCGACAGGCGTTCCCCGCGGTCGAACCAGGAGGCGGCGCCGTAGCCGAGGGCCGTGGTGGCGCCGGCGGCGACCCCGGCCGAAACCAGCCAGCCGGGAGGTCCGCCGAACTTGATCAGCTCGTAGAACAGCGAGCGCGCCATCAGGCCGATGCCGAAGGTGACCATGAGCTCTCGCGCCCGGGCCAGCGTGATGCGGTAACCATAGATGCGGGCCAGGGCCAGAACGAGCGCCGCTTGCACGCCCATCAACGGAATGAAGTCGAGCATCGGCAGCGGAGTGAGGGCGATGGCGGCGGCCGTGGAGGCCGCCCGTCGGATGGCGGCTTTGGCCAACGTGGCGCGGTATGCGGGCAGCGCCTCCCCCAAAGCGGCGACGATCTCCGGCTCGCGTCTGGCAATCTCGGTCAGCAGCCGCTCGAGGCCGCCGCCGGTGCGGGCGCTGACCGGTACCACATCCTCAGTGCTGAGGCCCAGCACCTGTGCCGCCTTGCCGTGCGTCCTGGCGCGATCACCAGCCACAGCGTCCATCTTGTTGAGGGCCACGACCCACGGTTTGCCGAAACCAGCCAGCTGCTGGAAAAGGTCTCTCTCCGGCACGCCGAGGGGGCGGGTGGCATCAAAGAGAATGACCAGGACATCGGCCCGGCGGGCGGCGTCGAGGGCACGGCCGAGGGCGTCTCCCATCTCGGGGCCCGCCCTGAGCCCTTCGGCTTCGCTCAGGGGAGCCTCCGTCGAAGGATCGGCCCCGGGCGTGTCGACGACGGCGAAGAGTCCGACGTCACCCTCTTGCGCGACGCGAGTGGTCCCCGGTTGCGGCCCGACCTGTGCCTGGTCCTTTTTGTCCAGGATCAAGTGGTTGTACAGCGTGGACTTGCCCGCGTTGGGGGGCCCGAGGATCGCCACCCGGCGCCGATCTCCGGCCGTGAGGCGAACGTGGGTCAACCCGGCCTCCAGCAGCCCACGCCAGCGCCGAAAGCTCCCCGGCAGCAAGCCGAAAATGCGGTTTAGGTCCCGCCGCCGTTCCGCAGGCAATGACTCCCAGCGGCGGCGGACGGGATCCGTCCAGCTTTCCGGTTGTTTCACCCGCCCCCCAGACCCGTCCATGTCACGATTCTACGGTCCCGCCAGCCCATTTCCCCTGTGGATAAGCCCACCTAATCTGTGGATTACCCCCCTGCTTTGGGGATAGAACGCCCCTGCCTCGCTGCTCTCTTCCATATATATAGGGCTTCCACACGCTCCTTCCGCCACCCCTATGGGAACACTGCCAGCATGAGGCGTCCCGGCCAAATTCCTCCAGAAACCGCTCACAGCCGCCTGTGGAAGTCTTGAGGCCGAGGGCTACCGACCCGTGGGTGGCCTGGCCCCGAACACCGGCGCCTGTGGGCCCCTTTCACAGCTTCTCCTCGTCTTTCCACATTTCCCCACCCCCTACGACGACTACGACTTCCATTGTCCTTAGAACAAACACACGGGAGGAAAGTCCCTCCCGTGTGTTCCCGATTCGACGGAAGCAGCTCTTACAACCAGCCTCGAAACTCCATGGCCTGGACCACCCGATCAATGGCGACCATGTAGGCGGCGTCGCGCATCGAGACGCCCTTATCGAGCGACATCTCTAGCACGGCCTTGAAAGCCACACTCATCTTCTCGTCCAGACGGCCAAGGACCTCGTCCCGGCTCCAGTAGTAGTTCATGTCGTTCTGGACGCTCTCGAAGTACGAGACCGTCACGCCGCCGGCGTTGCACAGGAAATCGGGGATGATGAATACGCCCTTGGCTTCGAGCGCCTGGTCGGCCTGAGGGGTGGTCGGGCCGTTTGCGCCTTCGGCCACAATCCGCACGCGCGGGCCGATCTGGCCCACGGTGTCGCCGGTGATCTGGCCTTCGATGGCCGCCGGGATCAGAACGTCGACGTCTTGCGACCGCCAGGCGTCGGCCTCGTCGATGGCGTAGCCGGCCTGGCCGGCCTTGCTCTTGTCGACGGAGCCGTAGACGTCGGTGATCGTCTGCAGGAAGCGAGCGTCAACCCCGTCCTTCTTGAGGAAGGTATGCGAGGTCTGGTCGTCATGGTCCCAACAGGAGACGGCGACGACCTTCCCACCGAGCTGCTCGACAAAGCCCATGGCGGCGTACTGGGCGACGTTGCCGAAACCCTGGATGGAGGCTGACAGCTTGGACGAGTCCAGTTTCAGGTGGCGGAGAGCCTCGCGCAGGGTGTAGATCACCCCGTAGCCGGTGGCCTCGGTCCGCCCGAGCGAGCCGCCCGCCCCGACCGGCTTGCCGGTGATGACGCCCGGGGTGTAGGCCCCGACGAGCTTGGTGTACTCGTCCATCATCCAGCCCATCATCTTGGGCGAGGTGCCGACGTCCGGGGCCGGCACGTCCAATCGTGGGCCGATATTCTTCCAGATCTGGTCGATCCAGCCGCGGCATAACCGTTCCTGTTCGCCCAGGCTCAACGTGGCCGGGTCGACGGCGACTCCGCCCTTGCCGCCGCCCAGCGGGATGTCGGCGACGGCGCACTTCCACGTCATCCACATCGCCAGGGCCCGGATCGTGTCGAGGGTCTCGCTGGGATGGAAGCGAATCCCGCCCTTGGCCGGCCCGCGGGCGTCGTTGTGTTGCACGCGGTAGCCGAAAAAGACGCTGATCGACCCGTCATCCATCCGCACCGGAATCTGGAAGCGGAATTCGCGCAGGGGCCAGCGCAGCACCGAGGAGACGCTGGGATCGAGATCGATCTTGCGGGCGGCGTTGTCGAACTGAGCCTGTGCCATCTCGAATGCATTCACCGCGATTGCCTCACTAGATTGGATGTCATCGAGCGATTCTGCTTTGGCCCCGCTGCGGCGAGGCCTCGGCTACCGCCTCGGCCACGCCTGCACGGGGGACCAGCGCCAGTAGCGTTCTGCCTGGGCCTCGGCCGGCCTAGCTGCACTGGCCACCGACCACCGACCACTGACCACGTCTTCCATCAATTCTTCTCGTCCGCTTCCAGAAACGCCTGCAGCCGGGCCTGGACCAACGCGGGCTTCGCCCGGCCGCCGGCATGGCGCATTACTTGCCCGAATAACCACTGCCCCACAGCCGTCTTCCCCTGGCGGTATTGCCGGACCTGCTCGGGATTCTCGGCCAAGACCTGGATGACCAGGCGATCGACGGCGTCCGTGTCGCTGACCTGGGCCAACCCCTCCGCCTCGACGATGGTCGAGGGTCGGCCGCCCTGCTGGAAGAGTCGTTGCAGGAGCGCCTTGCCGGTCGTCGGGCTGATGTAGTCGCCCTCGACCATGGCGACGAGCTCGGCCAAGGCGGCCGGCCCCACCCGGCAGGCGTCGATCTCGGTGGCCGCGGCGTGCAGCAAGGCGAACAACTCGCCGGTGACCCAGTTGGCGATTTTCGACGGAGCGACGGCCGGTGCGGCCGAGGCCGCCCGCTCGAAGTAATCGGCGACGTGGGCGTCCTCGACCAATTGAGCGGCGAGGCGTGGCGAGAGAGCGAGCGTCTCGACCAAGCGGCGGCGGCGCTTCTCGGGCACCTCGGGGAGCGACTGGCGCACGCGCTCGAGCCAGGCCGCATCGACGCGCAGCGGCGGCAGGTCCGGCTCGGGGAAATAGCGGTAATCATGAGCGTCTTCTTTGTCGCGCTGCGGCAGGGTACGTCCGCCCACATCGTCCCAGCCGCGAGTCTCTTGCTCGACCGGGCGGCCCTCCGTCAGCAAGCGGCCCTGGCGCTCGATTTCGAAGGCGACGGCGCGGGCCATGGCGCGGAATGAATTCAGATTCTTGATCTCGGTGCGCGTCCCGAGCGTTGGCTGCCCCACCGGGCGTAGGGAGATATTGGCCTCGAAACGGATGGCGCCCTTCTCCATATCGCCGGAGGTCACCTCCAGCGTCCGTAGGAGAGAACGCAGCTCGGTGGCGAAGGCCTTGGCCTCCTCGAGCGAGAGCAGTTCGGGCTCGGTGACGATCTCCAGCAGGGGGACGCCCGAGCGGTTGTAGTCGACGAGCGAGCTGTGGTCGCGATGGACGAGCTTGCCGGTATCTTCCTCCAGGTGGACCCGCCGGATGGGAACGCGCCGCTCGTGCCTGCCCTGAGCCGTAGCCCCGAGCGGAGCGAGGGGGAAGTCGAAGGGCCTGGTTTCGGGGACCGCCAGGGAGCCGCCGGTGGCGAGCGGGGCTTCGTACTGCGAGATCTGGAACCCTTTGGGAAGGTCCGGATAGAAATAGTTCTTGCGGGCGAAGAGACTGCGCTCGGCGACCGTGCTGCCCAGCGCCAGGGCAACGCGCAGCGCCAGCTCGACGGCTCGCTGGTTGAGGACCGGAAGGGTGCCGGGCATCCCGGTGCACACCTCGCACACGGCGCGGTTAGGTTCGCTTTCGGTCGGGTCGACGACCGGGCAGCCGCAGAACATCTTGGTGCGCGTCAGGAGTTCGACGTGCACCTCGAGGCCGATGATAGGCTCGAAAGGGGGAGGGGGCATCTGGGACTAGTTGCCAGTGATCAGTGGCCAGTGGCCAGTGAGGAACAGACGCGCTCTCGCCACTGGCCACTGGCAACTGGCAACTTCTTCATCCGTGCCGTTCCATGAAGCGGTGGATCCGCTCGAGCGCTTCTTCGAGCTTCTCGTAGGCCGTGGCGTACGAGCATCGGACGAAGCCCCCGTCGGCGCCGAAGGCGTTTCCCGGGATGACGGCGACGCGCTCCTCCTGCAGCAGGCTTTCGGCGAAGGCCTCATCCGTCAGACCGCTGGCAGAGATCGAGGGGAAGGCATAGAACGCGCCGAGCGGTTCGAACGTCGGCAGGCCGAGCTGGTTCAGTCCGGCGACGATCAACCGCCGCCGCCGGTCGTACTCGGCCACCATGGCCTGCACGTGCTCCTCGCCGTCCGTCAAGGCGTGAACGGCGGCGGCCTGGGACATCGTCGGCGCCGACATGATCGTGTACTGATGGACCTTGCGCATCTCAGCCAGGACCGGCGCCGGCGCGGCGGCGTAACCGATGCGCCAGCCGGTCATGGCATAGTCCTTGGAAAAGCCCCCCAGCGTGATCGTGCGCGGCAGCATGCCGGGCAGCGCGGCGAAGCAGACGTGCTGGTGAGCGCCGTAAACGAGGCGATCGTAGATCTCATCGGAGATGACCAGCAGGTCGCGACGGTGGGCGACATCGGCCAGGGCCAGCAGGTTCTCGCGCGACATCACCGCGCCGGTTGGATTGTTGGGGTAGCCGATGAGCAAGGCCTTGGTGCGCGGCGTGATCAGCGCTTCGACGGCCTCGGCCCGCGCCTGGAAGGCGTCTTCGACGCGAGTGGCCAACGGCACAGGCGTGCCCCCGGCGAAGACGACCTCCGGCTGGTAGGCGACGAAGCACGGGGTGGGGACGATGACCTCATCGCCCGGGTCGAGGACGGCCGCCAGCGCCAGGTACAGCGCCTCCGATACGCCGACGGTGATCAGGATTTCGCTGCGAGCGTCGTAAGGGACGCCGTAGCGTCGCTGCAGATGCTCGGCCACCGCCTGGCGCAACTCGATCGTGCCCGAGTTGGAGGTGTAATGCGTGTCGCCGTGCTCGAGCGCGCGGATGCCGGCTTGCAGGATCGGAGCCGGTGTGACGAAATCCGGTTCGCCGATCCCGAGGGAGATGACGTCCTCCATGGTAGCGGCGATGTCGAAGAAGCGGCGGATTCCGGACGGAGCGACGGCGGCGACTCGGCGCGAGACGAAGTCACGCATGGGTTAGCGGCCCTCCGTAGCTCCCCGCGTGTAGGGGCACGGCGTGCCGTGCCCCTACGCTCGCGGGGGGCTGGTCAAAGCAGGTGGATGCGCCACTCATCGTACAGCTCTCCGTAAAACAGCTCGAAGATGCGTCCGTCTTCCGTGCGGACACGGAAGCGCCGACCGCCGGGCACTCGCCAGGCGGCCTCGACGCTCTCGATCATCAGCCGGTCGCCCTGCCAGGTGAGTGCGATGGGTCTCTCCCCATAAGTATAGCCAGAATGGCACTCGACCAACTCGGGCGGCATGATCGACCACCATCCTAGACGGTCGAGGCGGAGCGTGCAAGTTGGGGATAGGGCCGAGGCGGAGGAAGACCGTCCCGATTCGGCGCGGGAGGCGAAAGCCTGGTCGACTCCCGTCAACCGCCGGGGGCTGGCTTGTTCAGGGGGTGTAGACAGCCCTCAGGGTGACGGCCACCCACGCCAGGGCGATGAAGCCAGCGAGAAACAGGGGGCGCCGAAGAAAAGGAAGAGTCGTGAGCAGCCAGGAGTGGATGGCCAGATACGGGGAGAGCAGCGGGGCCGAGGCCAGGGCCATCTTCTCGTCGTCGTAGCGGGCGGCGAATATGAGAAGAATCAGACCTGGCGGAAGGCTGATCGGCCAAAGCGAGGTGTTCCAAGGCATGGCTTGCGGGTCCGGCAGGTGGGGAAGAGCGGCCACGCCGGCGATGGCCGAGGCGATGAGAAGCGAGACGACGAAGGTGATGGAGGATCGGGACTTGGGGTTCTTGCGGCAGCGAAAGAGCCACAGGGCGATCAAAGGCCACGTCAGCTGAGGTTTGAGAAGAAGGAGCCACACTCCGGCGGCCGGCGAGAGGACCGAGCCAAGGAGGACGAAGGAGTCGAGGTTGCCGTGCCACAGATTGAAGAGCACGAATGGGGACAGGGCCAGGAGCACAAGCTGCTGACGCGTGAGGCCCATCCGGTGAAAGGTGACGATGAAAGTGCCAAGCGAAAGGAGGGAGAAGACGGCCCAAGACGCCTGAAGGGGCAACAGGGCCAGGGGAGCCAGGACGACGGCGATCCAAGGCGGTGTGTAGAAACCGTTGACGGCGTACATGTTCTGGCCGGCGAGCGCCGCCTGCCCGGCGGGATAGAAGTTGAAGCGAAAGTCGACGCCCGCCGGGAGAGACGTGGCAATGAAGACGGCGAGCGGAATGACCAAGGCGGGGAGGAACAGCAGGAGAGCTTCCGGGCGGACGAAAGGAAGTCTCAGAAGCCGAGGTCGGGCGACCACGAAAGACCCGCTGCCCCACCGCTGGCGCAGAGCGGGTGTCGCGTTCGCGACGCTCATGTCAGAAAAGATTCCCGTGATGTCCATGACAGACCTACGCTTCGGTCGATGCCGACAAGGGCCAGAACGGAAAGGTTGGAGAGCCGAGAGCTGCGCGGAGCGGGGCCTGTAGCGAGACGGCTGCCCCCGATCCGAACTCCGCCGACCAGTACTCTGGTACCTGCGGATCAACCTAGCATGCGGGAGAGAAGCGAGTCAACCGATTCTGGAGAATGGGGAGGCCTTTGCGCGGCTTGGTGTGGTTTTGATCGACGTCGCGATTCAGTGGATCCCCTCGCGGCGCGGCGAGTTGAACGCGGACCACGCACCCCGGGTGCGAGTTGGGGGAGGTGAGAACCGGCGGTTGTCGCAAACCGCCGGCGCCTGGCCGCTCGGTCTCTACGCCCCTTCGCCCTCTACAGGGCGCCAAGGGCGGCGCACCGAAGCGGTGATTGGCGCGACGAGAGCGGCCGTGGAAGAGGCCAAAGGAGACCAGCCAGACAACCACAGTGCGTTGTGTCAACAGGTGGCCTGAGGGAGGCCAAGCTGACATTGCTTGGCATCGCTTGGTGGCATCCGCCGGGGTTTGGAGGAGTTCTCCTCCAGCCGCCGGCCGTTGCCTTCCAGCGAAAAAAGGACCTGGGGATTGACCCGGGGCGCACGTGGGGCTATGCTTCGAGAAGTTAGGGGCTTGTCAGCAGTCACGGGGGACATCACTTCCGCGACAAGCCGGGCTGAGGGGGCTCATGCAACGCTCGAATTCGGCCGGACCATCGCCTGAAACGACGCCTTCGTGGGCGGCTGGTGCGCGTCGCCGGCTGCCCTTCTATCTGGTCATGGCTGTGGTGCTGGCCGGTTTGGCGGGCCTCTTGACGTTCCTCTACCTCGACCGTCTTCGCCTGTCGGCCGTTCCAACGCGCTTGGCTGTCGTCGCGCGCCAGGAGATCCGGCCGGGAGCCGTGCTCGACGAGAGCATGCTCGAGGCGCGCGCTGTGCCCGAGGCGATCCTACCCGTCAACGCTCTGACCTCCCCGGCGGAGGCCGCCGGGCGGGTGGCGATCGTGTCGCTCGCGGCCAACGAGGTCTTGCTGACCTCCAAGCTCAGTGGCGGAGAGTCCGGATTGGCCTCGCGCCTCCCCGATGGTCGCTGGGCCATGATCTTGCCGTCGGGTTGGCTGGCGACCCCACTGCCCTCTCTCGGCACCGGCGACCGGCTCGACTTGCTCGCTTACCAATCCAGCGCGCCGCTCGCCGACGCGGCCGTCATCGTCAGCGCCGTGGAGGTGCTGGATGTATTGGGCGGTCCCGAGGTGACGAGCGGGTTGACCCTGGCTGTAACGCTCGATCAAGCCACGGCGGTGCTGTACGCGCGCAGCAACGGGTTCGCCATCCTTCCGCTCCTCCGGCCGCAAGGAGATTGAAGCATGCCCGTACTGGCCGTGACCGGCGCCAAAGGCGGCTGCGGCGCATCGCTGGTGGCGACGAACCTGGCGCTGGCCCTCGCGCCGTACGGCGCAACGCTCCTGGTCGACCTGCATGTCGGTGACTCCGGCGACGACCTCCTGCTCGACCTGCTCAGCGAACGAACCTGGGCCGATCTGCTGCCCGTTGCCGCCGAGCTAACCGCGCGCCATCTCGACCTGGTGCTGCAACAACACTCGGGCGGACTGCACTTCCTGGCGGGGCCGGCGAAGCCGGCGGTCACCCATCCGAATCTTGTCGCCGCCCTGATGGTGGCCATCTCCTCCCGATTCGAATGGACCGTGCTCGACCTGCCCGCTCGGCCGCCGCGCGACGTCGAGCCGCTGATGATCCTGGCCGACTCGATCCTGGTTGTCGCCACCGCCGACCCCCCGGCGCTGCGCGCGGCCCAGCGTCTGCTCGAGGCGATGGATCCCGCCGCCCGCCCTCGCGCCCGCCTGGTCCTGAATCAGTTCACGCGGGCCCACCCGGCGCATCCGGCTTCGATCGCCGCCGGGCTCCAGGTCTCCTTGTTGGCCACGCTCCCCACCGATCCGCGCGCGGTCGGCTTTCATGTGAACTTCGGACGCCCGTGTGTCCTGGATCGACATAGCGCTTTTGGGCGTCGGCTGGCGGGTGCAGCGCGGGCCCTGGCCGCCGGCCCGCGCGCTGGGAGAGTGGCGGCGTGACCACGCCTTCCTTGCCCGACCTCGAGGACGACCTCCACCAGCAGCTGTCGGCGGAAGTGGAGAGCGAAATGCTTTCGGGGGCCCTTCCGGGCGTGCCGGGTCGCGACGACTTGCATCGGCGGGCTGAACGGCTGGTGGGGCGCGAGCCGCAAGTGCTGACTCAGGCCCAACAGGCCGCCCTCGTCCGGGCCGTCGTCGATCGCGTCGTCGGCCTCGGGCCGCTGGAAGTGTTGCTGGCCGACCCGACGGTCAACGAGATCATGGTCAACGATCCATGGAACGTCTACATCGAGCGCAACGGCCGGCTGGAGCGCGGCGAGATCACCTTCCGTGATGAAGCCCACCTGCGCCACGTGATCGATCGCATCGTGGCGCCGATCGGCCGGCGCATCGACGAGAGCAGTCCGCTGGTCGACGCCCGCTTGCCCGACGGCTCGCGGGTGAACGTCATCATCCCGCCGCTGGCCTTGCGCGGCCCGGCGCTTACGATCCGCAAGTTTTCCCGCCAGCCGTTCACCCTCGATCGTCTGGTGGAACTGGGGACGCTCTCCGAAGCGATGGCCGCCTTCCTGGCCTCGGCTGTACGGCAACGCGCCAGCATCATCGTGTCGGGAGGCACCGGCTCAGGCAAGACCTCCACGCTGAACGCGCTGGGGCTATGCATTCCGGAGGGCGAACGCCTGATCTCGATCGAAGACGCCGCGGAATTGCGCTTGCAGCACCCGCACATCGTCTCGCTTGAGTCGCGGCCCCCGAATCTAGAGGGTCAGGGGGAAGTGACGATTCGCACGTTGGTGCGCAACGCGCTGCGCATGCGACCGGATCGCATCATCGTCGGCGAGGTGCGCGGCGGAGAAGCCTTCGACATGCTCCAGGCGATGAACACCGACCACCGCGGCTCGCTGACCACGCTGCACGCCAATTCGCCGGCCGACGCTCTCATCCGACTCGAGTCGATGGTGCTCATGGCCGGGTTCGAGCTGCCGGTGTCGGCCATTCGGCGCATGATCGGCGGCGCCATCGAAGTCATTGTCCAGCAGGACCGGCTGCCCGACGGCCGGCGGGTGGTGACGGCCATCACCGAGATGGTTCGCGGCGATGGCGGCGAGATGCGCCTGCGGCCGCGGTTTACTTTCGAGGCTGCCGCCGGCTCCCACCGTACACTCGCGGACGATGGGTGAGGCGGCCATATTGGAGCGGAGGGCGTGAGACGTTGGGAGGGAGTCGCCCTGATGGGGGTTCCGGCCATTGTCCTAGTTGCCGCGACCGGATGGCTGGGACGGGAAGGGCTGAACGCGCTGGTTCGCCAGCGGCCAGGCAGCCTTCCCGCGTTCCTTGTCGGTGCGACGTTCGCCGTGGGCATTCTCGCCTTGGCCCTGTGGGTCGAACATGACTCCTTGCGCCGCGCCTGGCGCAAACGCACCGGGGAGCGCCTGCGCGTAGAGCGGGTGGCCCCGCCAGGGCGACTTACCCGCTGGCTGCGCGGCGCGCCCGACCCGTTAGAGATTCTTGCGCGGCCGTTCCTGGCGATGCCGCCCGTCAGGAAGACGGCACAGGACTGGATAGATGCCGGGCTTGGCGCCAAGCCTTCACGCCTCGTTGCCATTCTCGGACTGACCGCGTTCATCGGCTGGGTGCTCGGCCTGCGTATCGCCGGACCCTTGCTCGGAGCGGCCTTGGCACTGGCGCTTCCCCTCGTGCCCCGGGCGTGGATCGCCAGCCGGGCCGAGGCCCACCGACGTCGGTTTGGTGAACAACTTCCGCAAGTCATGGATGCACTTTCCGCCGGCTTATCGGCGGGACTGTCGTTTCCGCAGGCGGTCGATTACGCCGCCGAGGAGCTCAGCCCGCCGGCCTCGGAGGCGTTGCGCAGGCTGTCCCGCCAGACCGCTCTGGGCTTTCCTCTCGAACAGGCGTTGGAGAAGCTGCTCGACGCGTATCCGGAAGAGTCCTTGGGATTGGTCGTCGATGGGATCCATCTCCAGCGTCAGTTCGGCGGCGACCTAGTTCGGATGCTTTCCGAAACCGGGGAGCGTCTGCGCGAGCGTGTCGAGCTGGAACAGGAGATCCGCGCGGTAACGGCTCAGGGCCGGCTCTCGGGATGGGTTCTGGTCGCGCTGGTGCCGGCCTCCGCCGCCCTCCTGCTGGGATCGAACCCGCGCTACATCGACGTCCTGTTCGACACCTGGATCGGTCAGGCGCTGCTGGTGTTCGCCCTCATCCTTCAGCTGGCGGGTTGGGTGGTGATCTCGCGGCTGATGAGGATCGGCTTCTGAGAGCCGTTGAGATGGCGGCCGCCGGGATGATGTGCGCAAGAGCGCACCCGCTTCGGTGCACCGGGGCGGTGAGACGGACGGCTGCAACAGCCGGTTTCGCTTACCGGTCGATCTCATGATGACGGACTTGCTGCTTCTGGGCACCGCGACCTTGGCCGCTTTCGCCATCGGGAGCCTCGGGCTGGCGGCGGCGGACATGCTGAGCGCGCGCGTCCCTCCACGCAGCTCTGCGACGCCCCCACCGGCGACAGGGCGTTGGCTCCCGTGGATGCGGGCGATCTGGATGCCGTCCCAGGTTCGGCGGCGCTGGGCTGATCCCGCGCTGACGTCGCGGCTGCAGATGGCCGGGGTTCCCTGGGTAGCGGAGGATTTCGCCTCTCTGCGCTGGATGCTCCTAGGGATCGGTGCAGTCCTCGCTGCCCTGACGATCGCAGTCCGGGCCGATCTCGTTGGATGGTTCCTCGGCGCCGTGCTGGTGGCAGCGGCTTGGATGGGCCCGACGACATGGATCTCGCTCCGACTCGAACGTCGTGAGAGGGAGATTGACCGATCCCTGCCCGACTTCCTCGACCGCTTGTCGCTGGCGCTGGAGGCGGGGCTGGGATTCGAGGTGGCCTTGCGCCGATCTGCCGAACGATTTCCGGGGCGACTGGGAGACGAGCTGCGACGTCTGGTGCGCCAGCTCGACCGCGGACATCCGCGTCAGCAGGTGCTGGAGGAACTAGCGGCGCGCAATCCGTCGGACGATCTGCGGGCGTTCACCGCCGCCGTCCGGCAGGCCGACCGCCTGGGAACGTCTCTGGCGAAAGCCCTGCGCGTACAGAGTGGTTTGTTGCGAAACCGGCGCCGCCGTCGGGCGCAAGAGGCGAGCCGCCGCCTGCCCGTCCTGATCGTCTTCCCCTTGGTTTTCTTCTTTCTTCCGGCACTGCTCATCATCTACCTGGCCCCGCCGTTGCTGCACCTGTTCTTGGGCCAGTGAAGAAGTGGTCGGTGGTCAGTGGTCAGTGGCCAGAAACCGCGACCGTCGCCGCAGCCTTTAGGCTGCGTCTGGGGCGCAGGCTAAAGCCTGTGGCTACGCCCTCGAGGACGATGAGGGCGCGGAGCCTCGACTAGATTGGAGACGTTGCGCTGTCGACGGTGAACGAAACGGAGGTGACATTGATTGTCCGGGGCACAAGCCTTCGCCATGCGCAAATCGCGATGCGTCAATGTCTCATCTCGCATCACGCTCACCCCTGCGAGCGGCCCCGCGGTCAATCCGTCGTGGAGTTGGCGATAACCCTGCCGATCCTGCTCCTCGTGATGCTGGGTTTGGTCAACCTGGGGATCCTGATGAACGCACAACTCGTGCTGACCCAGGCGGCCTGGGAGGGCGCCCGCACCGGAGCGACGCTCACCGATCCCGACGATGGCGACGCCGAGATCGTCGCCGCCATCCATGCCGCCCTGGCCGGTGTCGACGCCAGCAAGGTGCTCATCGACATCGATCCAACCCAGTACGAATACCCGCGTGACCAGCCTGGGCCCTTGCCGCGCGGCTATGCGCTGGCGGTGCGCCTGGAGTATCCGCTCACCATGACCCTGCCGCTGCAGGTGACCGTTCCCGTGCGGGCCGAAGCGGTCAGCCGAATGGAGTATCAGAACCCATGAGACGGCGCGGCCAGGTCATCGTCGTCGTGGCCATCCTGTTGATGATCGTCCTGCTGTTGCTTGCATTGGCGGTGGATGTTGGGCGGTTGTTCGTCGAGCGAGGCCGCATGGAACGGGCTGCGCAAGCCGCCGCCGATGCCGGAGTCGCCGTAGTCGCCGAGCAGATCGTGACCCTGGCGATCCCGCGCCAGACGGAAGCTGCGGCGCGGCCGCCGTGTGTTCCGGACGCGGGCTATGGCACGCCGGGGGCCTCGTGCACCGCTACACCCTTGCCCAGTCGGGCGGAACACTGGCTGACCGATGATGACCGCGCAACCCTGGTGGGGCCTGCTGTGCAGACCGAGGCCTCGGCCGAAGCGCTCGCCTACGCCGCCATCAATCGCGCCGACCCCGGCGAGGCAGGCGTACTCGGCGTGGAGATCGAGTATCCGCATGCGTATCGTCCTCAGGACGCCGCGCTGCAGATGATGGTCTCGATCGATGCTCGCCTGACCATGCTTCTGGCCGGCCTGCTTGGGGTGGATCAAGTCGCGTTCGAAGCCCAAGCCTTGTCGGAGATCCGGCAGCGATAGCACCCATGATGGGACCGCGCTTCTGGCTGCAGACGTTGCCGGTCGTTGCGCTGGCGGCGCTCTTCTCGGTGGCCGGCCTTGCGCTTGGCCGCGCCGTCTCGGGGCCAGCTGTGACCGCCTTTGCGGCCGCCGGCGCTCTGCTAGCGTATGCCGGAGCGTTGACATTCCGCCGTTCCGAAGGATGGATGGCGGTGTGCGTCCTGGGGCTGTCGTTGGCGGCAGGCGTCTTGGCGGCTCAGCTGTCGGCGCTTGCCCTGCAGCGGGGTGGGGCGCCGGCCGCGGCGTTAGCCATGGTCGCGATCGTCACCGCGGCGCTGCTTGGGCGGAGTCTGCGGCGCTTTCTGCGGCCGCTGTACACCCCGCTGTGGGTCGCGGCGTGGCTGCTCATTGCTTTGATAATCGGGTCCATGGTCGCCGGATTCTGGCCGAATTACGGGAGGCTCACTGGGGCGGCCTTCCTGCTTCTCTTCACGGCGCTGCTGGCGGCCTGGTTCGCCCGCCTCGAATCGGACCCGCCGCCATTGGCGGCGATGGACCTGTACCTGCTGGGGTTGTCCCTCTTCCTGGCGGCGGCGATCTTGCGAAATAGCCCGACCTGACACGACCATGGCCCTCTGGTCTTCATGCGTTGGTATCGTAGGGGCACGGCACGCCGTGCCCCTACCGGGTTGCCTTGGATCTCCCCGCGAGCTTGGAGGTAAGACCGCGGAGAACCTCAGGCGAAGCCGACCTCGGACGAGTCGCCGACGTTCAGCGAGCGATGTCGGCCCAGGACGCGGGCGTCGCGGCCGATGAGCGAGTGCGCCAGGGTCGTGTCGACGATGCTCGATCCGGCGTCGATGATGGAATCTTGCAGGATCGAGCGCTCGACGACGCAATCGGCGGCGATCGTCACGTGCGGACCGACCACCGCTTGCCGCACATGGGCCGTCGGGTCGATGTAGACCGGGGGCACGATGAGCACTTGCGGCCGGTCGGCGGCTTCGGCCGAGTTGTCGCGGCCGTGGTCCAATAGGTAGCGGTTGGTCTCGAGCAGCGACTCGGGCGTGCCGCAATCCATCCAGACCTCGACCGGTTCGACCCGCATGTCGAGCCCGCCCTCCAGCATGACGTTGATGGCGTCCGCCAGGAAGTACTCTCCCTTGAGCTGCGCCCGGCGCTCCATTTGCACGTCGATCGCCTTCAGCAGCTCGGCCGATTCACGGAAGTAGTACTGCCCAACCACCGCCAGGTTGTTGCTGACGTTCTCCGGTTTCTCGACCAGGCGCGTGACGCGTCCGTTCACGCCGACCTCGGCCACGCCGAATCGACGCGGGTCGGGGACGGCCTTGACGTACGCCACGCCTCCGGCCTTCTCCTGGCCCAGGCGCGACAGGTCGGCTTCAATCAGCGTGTCGACGAAGACCATCAGCATCGGCCCGGTGAGGCGGTCGCGGGCGAGCCAGATCGCATGCGACTGGCCGAGCAGCTCGCGCTGCTCGATGAAGCGCGATCGCAGCCCGGGATAGGCGTGCTGGACGTACTCTTCGACTTGTTGGCCCAGGTACCCGACGATGAAGACGACCTCTTCGACAAAGGGCAGGCTGGCGAACGTATCGAGGACGTGTCCCAACAGCTGCTTGCCGGCGACGGTCACCAGTGGCTTGGGCTTCGACCAGGTGTGCGGGCGCAGGCGCGTCCCGTAGCCGGCCATCGGGATGACGACTTTCATCGGAGGACCTCCAGGGCGTACATGCTTATGCGCGGCCCGGCCGCGAAGTACATCGATACCGCGCCGATTCCCATGTGCCGCGCCTCAGCGATTCCTCGGGCCGCTGCGCGGCCCTCGGAATGACAATGGAAAGATGCCTCTCTCGCCTGTCATTCCGAGTGAGCCCGAAGGGCGAGAGAGGAATCTCCGAGGCGCGTCCCTGGTATGCCGCCCTCGGGCGCGAGAACTTCCCTAGGTCGTACACGCCCACTGGGCCGCTCGCCTTCCCCAGCTCGTCTGGGGTGGCCGGGCTCCCTGCCTTGCGGTGTCATTGTCCAAACTTCGGCGAGCGGAGATGCCAATCCGTCTCCCGCTGGTACGCGTCGCCCAATCGCAGCAGCAGCGGTTCGGAGAGCGCCGGGCCGTTCAGCTGCATGCCGATCGGGAGGTTCTCTGAGTCGAATCCGACGGGGAACGCCAGGCCGGGGACGCCGGCTAGGTTGGCCGGGAGCGTGAAAACGTCCTCCAGATACATCGACAGCGGATCGTCGCCGTGGCCGCCGATGGGGAACGCCGTCGTCGGCGTCACAGGGCAGGCAACGACGTCGACCAGGGCGAAGGCGCGGTCGAAATCCTGCTTGATCAGGGTGCGCACCCGCTGCGCCTGGCCGTAGTAGGCGTCGTAGTACCCGGCCGACAACGCGTACGTACCGAGCATGATGCGCCGCTTAACCTCGGGGCCGAACAGCTCGCCACGCGTCGCCAGGTACTGGTCCATCAGCGGCGACGAGCTCCCCGCGAGCTCCAATCTCGCGGGGAGCTTCTCGATTCGCGGCCCGAATCGAATCCCATCGTATCGCGCCAAATTGGCCGAAGCTTCGGCCGGGGCGATGATGTAGTAGACGGGCAGGGCCAGGTCCGTGTGCGGCAGGCTGATTTCGGTGACCTGCGCACCCAGGCTGCGGAAGACTTCGACCGCCTGCCGCACGGCGCGCTCGACCTCGGGCTGCATCCCTTCGATGAAGTATTCCGCCGGGACGCCGATGCGCACGCTCTTCACCTCACCGTTCAACTCGACAGGCGCAAGCGGCCCGGGCAGGCTGGTGGCATCGGACGGGTCGTGGCCGGCCATCGTTTCGAAGACGTGGGTCAGGTCGGCGGACGAGCGCGCCAGCGCGCCGACGCTGTCGAGCGAAGAGCCGTAGGCGATCAGGCCATAGCGCGAAACCCGGCCGTAGGTCGGCTTCAGGCCGGTCACGCCGCAGAACGCCGCCGGTTGGCGAATCGAGCCGCCGGTGTCGGAGCCGAGCGCGGCGAAGCACATCCGTGCGGCGACGGCGGCCGCCGAACCTCCGGAGGACCCGCCGGGCACGCGGTCGAGTGCCCAGGGATTATGTGTCACACCATAGGCCGAGTTTTCCGTCGATGAGCCCATGGCGAATTCGTCGGTGTTGGTCTTGCCGAGGATGACGACGCCGTCGTCGATCAACCGTTGGACGGCGGTCGCGGTATAGGGTGGCCGGAACCCCTCCAAGATGCGCGAGCCCGCTGTCGCCGGAAGGGCCTGGACCGCCAGCACATCCTTGACCGCGATCGGGATGCCGAGCAGTGGCGGCACGGTTCCGCCAGAGCGGCGCGTTTCCGCAAGCCGTCGATCCGCCGCGGCCGCCTGAGCCTCCGCTTGCGAAGGGGCGACGGCGAGGAAGGCGTGGAGCGATGGGTCGAGCGCGGCGATCCGATCCAGACAGGCGCGCGTCAGGTCGAGCGAGGAGAGTTCGCCGGCTCGCAAGGCGGCGGACGCATCAAGCAGCGATAGGCTGGTCGGATCGGTCACGATCGTCTCAGGTATCGAGGACGGGCGGGACCAGGAACATGCCGTCGGCCGTGGCCGGAGCGTTGGCCAGGGCCCGCTCGCGCAGCAACCCCGGCCGAGGCGTGTCGGGACGCAACGGGGTCTCGAGGTTCTGAACGCCGGCGGTGGGAGGAACGTCGGAAGTGTCGACCTGTTTCAGCCGATCGGCGTAGTCGAGGATGGCCGAGAGCTGCTCGGCGTAACGACGCTCCTCGTCGGCCGTCAGTCGAAGGCGCGCCAGGCGCGCGATGTGCCGGACTTCTTCGAGGGTCAGGGGCATGGCGCGCGGATTATAGCAGGGCCGACAAAGTTTCCCGCGAGACCGGGCGAAGCG
>DATEVL010000092.1:0-3227 GCA_035281845.1 Anaerolineales bacterium
ACCTCCAGGTCCCGCGAGATGGCGCGCAGGTCGGGCAGATTCATGGTTTCCAGTTGGGCGATATTCATGTGGGTCTCCCCTAAACGGGCACGGTAGGGCGAACGCGCCGGACTAGGCCGCGTTAGGTTGAAGGCAATCGAATAGATCGGTCGAAGGCAAGGTCTCGAGTGATGATTTCGTCAGGGGACGAACCGAGGACAGCCGACTGCTACAGGAAAGGATTATAGCACCGATAGGATATCCCCGCAAGCTTCCCGGCCTTCCTGCAGATGTCGGGGCGAAGCACACCTGCCCTCCTCGCCAGGACACCGCCCTCACCCCTTCGGGCACCCCTTCGGTCGCTACAGACCGCCAAGGGCGGGTGCACCCTGGGGGTGCACCGAAGGGCGTGGCGCCCTGCACCGCTTCGGTGCGCCGCCCTTGGCGCCCTGCACCGCTTCGGTGCGCCGAAGGGCGTAGAGGGCGAAGCGACGCCCTCTCCAGGACGCCGAAGCGGCGTGGCGGGCGGTGCCAGGTGCCTCGCCCCTACCGCCGGAGAGGTTGAGGTTGAAAATCATCCGCCCAGGAGCAGAGCCAGGTAGTACCCGAGGACCCCCGCCCACAACCACGAGTCGATACGGTCAAGGACTCCTCCGTGTCCCGGCAATAATGAGCCTGTGTCCTTCACCTGTAACTCGCGCTTCATCATGCTGATCCCTAGATCGCCGAGCGGGGTGATCAAACCGAGGACCATCCCCAGGATCAAGCCGTCGGCCGGCGTGATCGGAATGTCCGGCCCCGCCCAACGGACAAAGGCCGCCGCCAGGGCCGCGCCTGCCAACCCGGCCGCAACGACCCCCGCTGCATAACCTTCCCAGGACTTCTTCGGACTTAGCCGCGGCGCCATCTTGTGGCGGCCGTATGCCCGACCGACAAAGTACGCCGCTGTGTCCCCAATCCACACCGAGGGAAGACTGATCAGCAGCCACCACAATCCCGCGTCCGTATTGCGGAGCGACACCAAGTACGCGCCGACGACACCCAGGTAGGCGACCCCGCCCAAGGTCAGCCCGAAGTCCGTCCCCGAGTGCGCCGCCCCGCGCTCAAAGTCGACCAGATGCCAAGTCATCGCCAGGAGAGCGGCCGTCGCGAGGATGACGGCCGTTTGTTCGAACCCCCAGCCCTGTCGGGCGAGGACCAAACCGGCACTGCCAGCCACCAGGATCCCTACCGAAGGTCGTCGGCCATCTCGCCCGAACAACCGGCCGTATTCGAGCGAGGCCAATCCGACGACCAGGGCCATGGCGGCGGCGAAAACCCACCCTCCGACGGCAAAGACCCACAGGCCAACCGGCAACAGGACGACGACGACGAGGACTCGTTGGCGAAGCATGTGGTTGGTTGCCAGTTGACAGTGGCCCGTAGGGGCAACCCTCGTGGTTGCCCGTGGGGCGACCACGAGGGTTGCCCCTACGGGTCTAGGCGGGCCGGACGGGTGCGGCCACGCGGCCGAAGCGGCGGTCGCGCCGGGCGTATTCCCACAGCGCCTCGAGCAGCTCGTCGCGGCCGAAGTCGGGCCAATACGTCGGCGTGACGTACCACTCGGCGTAAGCTCCCTGCCAGATCAGGAAATTGCTGACGCGCAATTCGCCCGAGGTGCGGATGATCAGGTCAGGGTCGGGGATGCCGGCGGTGTAAAGATGCTGCGAGACCAGATCGGCGTCGACCTCTTCGGCCGGCACGCCGCTTTCGATGATTCGGCGGAGCGCCTGGACGATCTCGTCTCGTCCGCCGTAATTCCAGGCGATGTTCAGAATCAGGCGGTGATTGCTGCGGGTCAGGTTGACGGCCTGATGGACCTTGGCCTGTAATGCTGGGCTCAGCCCTTCGAGGCGGCCGATGTGGCGCAGCTGCACCCCATTCTCGTTCAGGCTCTTCAGCTCGCGGTCGATGACATCCTCCAGGATATTCATCAACCCGCGGACTTCATCCGGCGGCCGGCTCCAGTTTTCCGTAGAGAAAGCATAGATCGTCAGGAATTGGATCCCGAACTCCGTCGCGGCCTCGAGCACCCGCCGCAAATTGTCGACGCCGGCGCGATGGCCGGCCAGGCGCGGCAGGCCGCGAGCGCGCGCCCAGCGACCGTTCCCGTCCATGATGATCGCCACATGGAGAGGAACCTGGCTGGGGATTTCACGCGAAGACTCTTTCGCCATCGTCGTCGGCCGGCGCCGTCAGACCTCGAGGACTTCCTGTTCTTTCTTCTCAGCGGCCTGGTTGACCTTCTCGATGTACTCGTCGGTCCGTTTCTGCAGCTCGGTCTCGGCCCGCTCCAGCTCGTCTTTCGAAATCAGTTTCTCGCGTTCGAATTCGCGCAGATCGTTATGCACGTCGCGCCGGACATTGCGCACCGCCACGCGGGCTTCCTCCGTCCGGCTGTGGACGATTTTGACCAGATCATGGCGCCTTTCCTCGGTGAGCGGTGGGATGGAAAGGCGGATGATTTTGCCGTCGTTGCTCGGGGTGAGGCCGAGGTCGGAAGCCTGGATGGCCCGTTCGATGTCCTTCATTGTCCCTTGGTCGAAAGGGCGGATGGTGAGCAGCCTTGGCTCCGGTGCCGAGATCGTCGCCAGCTGCATCAGGGACGTGGGCGCGCCGTAGTACTCCACCGGCAGCCTTTCGACCAGGGCCGGGGAGGCTCGACCTGTCCGGATTCCAGCAAAGTCGTCTTCGAGCGCCCGCACCGCACCTTTCATGCGGTTGTCGGCGTCGGCCAAGGCGTCGTTGACCATGGTCAGACTCCTGCGTGGGTCCGCCGGATGGGGTCCCCTAAGAATAGCGCAAAAGGCGGGAAATGCGTAGCACGTACCAGGGGGAAGGGGGGCAGGCCATTACATGCCCGCCCCCCTTTCCCCCTGGAACCCTCGCAAGCACCCCGCCCTTGGCGGTCTGTAGAGACCGGAGCGCAGCGGAGGGGCCAATCCCCCCACCCACGACACCGGCGGTTGATGTCGGCTTGCGCCCGAAGTCGCTCCCCGCCGCATAGGAACGTCACCGACTGGAGCCCTTGCGATTTCGGAGCTTGAGAGAACGCGACACGACCGGATGAGGACCGCCGGTGCTCGCGGCGGATCGCAACTGTCATGAATCGGCTTGGCCAACCGCCGCTCACCTGCACCGCACCTGCGCTGCGCCGCAGGTGCAGATGTGCGAGGGTAGGGGTAAGGGGGTTTGGGGGCTGGGGGGAG
>DATEVL010000093.1:0-4380 GCA_035281845.1 Anaerolineales bacterium
GGGCGCCGACGGTACGCAGACGGTCTTCGTCAGCGTGCGCGATCAGAACTTGAATCCGGTGCCGCAAGCGACCGTCGTCCTGACCATTCACCTGGCCGACGCCGACCGTATCCTGCTGCTGCCGGCGACCGACGAGCGCGGATTGTCGCGGATCACCTTCGACTTCGCCGGTCAACCGCGCGGGCTGAGCGCGGCTTTGGATGTCACCGTGGTGCGCGGCAGCCTGCAGGCGCTGACGCGCGACTCGTTCT
This sequence comes from Anaerolineales bacterium, assembly GCA_035281845.1. Lineage (GTDB taxonomy): Bacteria > Chloroflexota > Anaerolineae > Anaerolineales > E44-bin32 > DATEVL01. The sequence continues at coordinate 252 of DATEVL010000093.1, forward strand.
TGATCTGGTACTGAGGACCACCCCCTGGTCCGGGGTTCGCCAGCCCCACCCCCTCTGTCCCCTCCCCGTGTTATTCGAGTTCCAACGACGAAAGCTTGAGGCGCGGAGGGGGGTTGTCTTCTTAAGAAGGGTGGGGGCAAAGCCCCCACCCTTCTTGAAATCTCCATCCATCCCCCTGGAAATCGGCTGGGGGCAGGAATGGCACTCGCTCAAGGGCAAGTGCGCTCGGGCGTGCGACTTGGTTCTTGATCTGGTACTAGAACCGTTGAGTTGGCTCCCGGCAATCGGGCGTCCGTGCCGGCGGTCGCCGGGCAGACCTGGTCCTCGGCGGTCTCCCGCGTACGAGGACCTGCTGGAGCAACCCTGGACGGTCACCTGATAACTGCCCGAAATCAGACCCGATTGGGACGGTTTTGGGACGCGGGTTGTTCTATCCTCACGCGTGAGGCCTCGGGCCGCAGGCGGCGCATTCATCGCATTCATCAAACCAGTTGCCGGTGGAGCCGATGGCCGAAGGAGGAAGAATGGCCGCTCTCTCCGTACGCCGACTTCTGGCTTCCGCCCTGACCGTCGCCGCCGTCCTGAGCCTCTTTCCCATTGGAACCGGGCTCGCCGGTAGACCTCCGGGCCTCGGAGACCCGCTCCTCCAAAGAGAGACAGACACCCCGAGGCCGGAGCCGCCGACCGAGCCTCCACCCCGGCCGACCGCCACGTTTCCGCCCCGGCCGACCGAAACGGCGCCCCCTCGCCCAACAGACACCCCGGGCCGCCCGACGACCTCACCGCAGGTCGCAACGCCTACCGCCTCCGTCACCAGGACCACGGCTACGCCTGCTTCGCCTACTAGCTTACCGGACAGGCCAAGTCCGACGAGCGGTTCCCCGGGTGTCGATTCCCCAGAGGGACAGGTCGATTTCATCGGCTGCACGCCGGGGACAGACGAGGTCGCCGTTGTCTTTCAGTCCGCGGGCGGGGCCGCCGGAGGCATCCTGCCGCCCAGCGGCTTTACTCTGCCGGCGGTCCAGTCTCCTTCAGATCCGCAGGCCTTCCTGTTCCAGCCGCCCCTCCTCCCGCCGGGGGAGATGTACGAGGTCAAAACGATGGTGCTGTCCTCGGAATGCGGCCTAGCAGGTGAGGCTTCGGCCAACTGGTTCCCCGGGGATATGCTCGAGATCGACTTCGTCCTGCCCGGGGATTTCTGGCTGGAGGCATCGAGCCTGGGGAAGTGCTCGCCGGGCAACACCAGTTGCGAGAAGGAGATCCTCGTTGGAAAGTGGGTGACCGAGTACCAGTGGCCATCGGCCGTGGCGGGCTGGGAACAACGCTTCCGGCTCGACAGCGGGCTGCCGACGGTCGACCGGTGGATTCTCCAGGCCTCGGTCTTCCCATTCCCCGGCGCTCTGGATCTCGATCCGCCGGGGTTGGTGCACGAGTGGGAAGTGATCTGCCAGACCTGTGCCTTCCCTTCGGAGTTCGTCGTCGATCTCTCGCCGTTGGCGACATCCAACGACGAAGAGAGCGATGGGTCCTTCTTCGTGAGTATTCTCATTGCTCTCCAAGACGCTTGGGGTAGCGTTCAGACCTGGGCCATGGACGTGTTACCTTTCCTGGCGGGAAGCCCCCCAGCGCCCGAGCTTGTCGTGGCACTGGCGCTGCCGGTGCCTGACGACTCCGCGCTGACCGTCCTGGGCTCTCCTGCCGCACAACCGCTCTTCCTCGAGGATTACTACTTCCGCATCGTGCCCTATGTGGGCGGGCAGCCGGCTGGGGCTCCGTCGAATCCGGTCCATCTGACGTGGGGAGCCCTGCCGGCGGATCTGGGCATCCAATACGAATGCTTCCAACCCAATCCGCCGGGTTACTGTCCGACGACGGTCGTGGCGGAGAAACCCTTCATTCTGGATATCCTTTCTTACCAAGGCATCCAATCGCCGCTGGAGGCCAAGTTCAGGTGCTACGTCGTGACGGAGACGACGACCCTCTACAAAGGGACGATTACCGAAATCACGTACGCGCAGGGTAAGGAATTCTGCCCCCCGAAGCCGAAGAACAAGGAATGGTACGAGGTGGCCGCCGAAGCCTTCGTCGACTTCGTCACGGGCGCCGTCAACTGGGCGAGCGAGGCTTTCGATGACCTCAAGGGGGCCGTCGTCGATTTCGTAGCCCAGAACGTGCCGGGGCTGACGACCATCTGTCCGAAATCGTGCCTGAGCGCCGTCCTCGACGCCGGGCTCGTCGCCCTGGGAGTCCCGCCGAGCCTGCCGAACTTCGACCAATTGATGGAGCAAGGATTCGACTACCTGGCGCAGCAAGCCGTGTCGGAGATCGGTATCCCACCGGAGCTGGTCGAGCAAGTGGCGGCCGAAGGAGGCATCGACCTGGCGACGGCGGCGGGGCTGGCGCTGGCGGAGGGGCTGGCCAAAGACGCCCTGGAGGAGGAGATCAAGCAAGGCCTCCAGGCCGGGCTCGAGGCCAGTTACAAATCGCTCAGCTACTCGGTCGACTACGTCCCCGACGGCGTGCCGGTGAAACCTCACCCTCAGAGCGGCTATCAGCCGTCCGTCCTCGTCCTGAAGGTTACGCGGAATCCAGCCGTGCCGCAGGAGACTTGCACTTCAAGCCCGTCCGCGTCCGAAGCCAACATCCTGGTTGTTTCGTTCGCGCAAGTTGATCCGAACCACCCGCAAGTGCAGAGCTTCAATACGTTCCTGGACCCGGCCGAGGGGCCGACTCTTGGCGGGACGAATCCCCCTCTCTACCTGACCAAGGGAGTGCCTCTTCCGCAGCTGCAGCTCGGGGAGTCGATCGAGCTCCCGATCGTCCTGCTTCCCCATGTGCCGTGGGGCGGGTCGGGCGGTTACACGTCGCAATCCGTGGCCATGAGCGCATGGTCGGCGATCTTCCAAGGGGGGACCGCGATGATTTCGGTGCAAAACAGCTGCTCGACCAGCGACTCGCTGACGGTGCCAGCGGCCGGGGCATATAACCAGTGAACGGGGGTCCAAGGGGAGGGTAGTCGCCGGCTTTGGCTGGTCGAGTTACTCCCGCCAGCCCCACCCCCTCTGTCCCCTCCCCGTGTTATTCGAGTTCCAACGACGAAAGCTTGAGGCGGGGAGGGGGGTTGTCTTCTTAAGAAGGGTGGGGGCAAAGCCCCCACCCTTCTTGAAATCTCCATCCATCCCCCTGGAAATCGGCTGGGGGCGGGAATGGCACTCGCTCAGGGGGAGGGGGTAGGGGTGGGGGTGCGATGAGAACCTGAACACGAAGATCAGAGCGTGCAGTACCCAACCGTGGATCTGCGGCGCCACGCCGCCCTCGCGGGGGCGATTACGGCGCCCGTCGATCCCTTGTCGACCGGGGGAAGGAAAGGCTCGTGCAGTCGGGCTACAGCGGGCGCAGGACGCGATCTTCGCGCAGGCGCTTGAACCACAGCGAGGCGCCGCGCGGCATCGACTCGACGGCCGCCTCCTGCCAGGCGCGCACCCCCAGCCCCTGGATCGTCTCCGGCTTGTAGCCGACCGAGCGCCAGGCGCCGGCATGCTGCGCCAGGTAAGGCGGCAGAAAGAGCAGCGAGGCCTCGCTCTGCAGCTCGGCCGAAGCGGCTTCGACGGCTTCCATCAAGGCCGGGATGGCCTGATCGAGCGGCAGCCCCGGCTCGAAGTACAACTCGTCGATGCGGGTCACCAGGTTCTCCACCTGCCAACCGGCGACTCCGGCCAACTTGTCGCCGCGTTCGATGAGCAGGTAGGCCTTCTCGCCGAAGGCGGCCATCACATCCTGACGCGTCATGCGCTTCTTGCCGTGACTGACGCGCGAAATGAAGCGGGCGATGTCGTCGGCGTCCTGCGGGCGGCCGCGCCGGACAATGAGCTGCCCCGGCCGAGTGACCGGCGGCGGCGGGAGGTAGGCCTCCTCGACGCGCGGCAGCTTGCCCCACGCCACCTGCACCTGGTTCCAGGTGTCCTCGAAGGAGCCGTCGTTGCGCAGCACCACTTTGGCGGCGCGCAGCTTCATCGCCTGCGGGCTTTGGGCGGCGATCCGTTGGCGGGCGGCCGCCTCCGACATGTTGCGTTTGTGCATCAGCCGGGCGATCTGCAGCTCTTCGGTGCTGTCGACGACCCAGATCGTG
>DATEVL010000094.1:0-4396 GCA_035281845.1 Anaerolineales bacterium
ACTCCTGCCTCGGCCTTGAGCGCCTCCACTCGATCGAGGCGTTCCCATGGAAGGTCGAGGTCGGCGCGACCAAAATGCCCGTAGGCCGCCGTCGGCCGGTAGATCGGACGGCGCAAATCGAGATCCCGGATAATCGCGCCGGGGCGCAAGTCGAAATGCTCGAGGATCAGCCGGGCGATGGCCTCGTCCGGCAGACGACCGGTACCAAACGTCTCGACGTTGACCGAAAGCGGGTGGGAGATTCCGATGGCATAGGCCACCTGGATCTCGCAGCGGTCGGCCAATCCCGCGGCGACGACGTGCTTGGCAACCCACCGGGCGGCGTAACTGCCGGAGCGATCGACCTTGGTCGGATCTTTGCCGCTGAACGAACCGCCGCCATGGCGGCCCATCCCACCGTACGTGTCGACGATGATCTTGCGGCCGGTGAGCCCCGAATCGCCCATGGGTCCGCCAATCACGAACCGGCCTGTGGGATTAATGTAGATCTGAGGCTCGTGGCGCCGCAGCGCAGCCGGGATGACCGGATAGATCACGGCCTCCCTCAAACCCTCCTCCAGCGTCTTGCGATCAATGTCTTCGGAATGTTGCGAGCTGACCAAAACCGTCTCGACCGCCGTCGGCTTTCCAAACTCGTAGCGGACGGTCACCTGCGTCTTGCCGTCCGGGCGAAGCCAAGGCAACTCGCCCGACTTTCGCACCTCGGCCAGGCGGCGCGCCAGGCGGTGCGCCAAATCGATCGGCAGCGGCATCAGGGTCGGCGTCTCGTCGCAGGCATAGCCGAACATCATCCCCTGATCGCCGGCACCGATCTTCTCCACCTCTTCGTCCGTGAGCGGCGAGGCATCGGCCGCCGAGTTGACCCCGCGGGCGATATCCTGGCTCTGATGGGCGATCGCCACAAGGACCCCGCAGGTGTTGCCGTCAAAACCTTTGGCGCTGTCGTCGTAGCCGATGCCGGTAATGACCTCCCGCACCAACCCGTCATAGTTGAGCGAAGCGCGTGTTGTGATTTCGCCGAGCAACAGGATGAAACCGGTCTTGACGGCCGCCTCGCATGCAACGCGCGAGGCCGGGTCCTGCGCCAGGCACGCGTCCAACACCGAATCCGAAACTTGATCGCAGATCTTGTCGGGGTGGCCTTCGGTGACGGACTCGGAGGTGAACAGCAAGCGCGGCGAGCTCATGAAACTGGTGGTCATCCGGAAGCTCCTCGGTTTAAGAAACGGCCCCTTCGCATTTGAGAAGGGGCAGTGTCGTCGACAGCGGCCGCCCTCTCATCTTCCAGAACCGACGTTCTGCCGGAGTTGGCACCACGCCTGCATCGGAGCAGACAGGTTGCCGAGGCTTCAAAGGGCCGGTCCCTCTGCCTCTCTGGATAAGAGTGCCGTAAGGGGCTAGATTGTGAGGCGATCGTACCATCGGCCTCTGGGAGTGTCAAATGGTGATCACGGATCACAACCCAATCGGTGGATTACGCTGCCGGACCTTTCCTCAACGCCCCTCCTAGCCAGACGTACCAAATCGTGTTGGCGACCACGCCGGCTAAGAGCGCGAGACGCACTACGATGTTGGTTGGGTCGAGGATGATCAGCCGGCCAAGGTAGATGACGATCAAAAGCACACCGAGCAGGTAGCCAAGCGTCCCGAGGCCCCGGGGCAGGGTGGTGCTGTGCCGGATCAACCAGGCGAAGACAAGCAAGGAGAGGCCCGCGAAGGCGAAGGTTAGCAGCCCGCGCGGATCGACCTGATTCGGATAAGCGGCAGCCCCGAAGACATCGGACGCCGGAGGATGAATCACGTTGGCCAAGTCGTATGCGGCGTGCACCGTCGAACCCAGAGCTCCAAAGACGCCCACGGCGAGCGCCCATAGAGCGAGCGGCGGGCTCACTTCGTGGACTCGATGATAGATAGCCACCAGGATCACGCTCGTCAATAACCCGCCAACCTGCAAGGTGATGGAGCTCAGCCCAAGGCCCAGGGTGGGCGATCGACCACCGACGTAGAGAATGACGAAGGAGAAGCCATACAGGATGCCTCCCAACGCGGCAAGGTAGGCGCACATTGCGGCGAGGCGGTCAAAGGACGTTGCCTTCATCGAACGGTCTCCTTTCTGGGCTGTCAAGGGCCGGCCATTCTCGGACGGAGGGACTCGGCGGGACGAGTTTTCCGGGAGCGGTCACCTGGATTATACATAATGGAGCGAATTAGGTGGAAACGTTCTCTTCGCGCATCAGCTCGTCATTCCTTCTGTGGGCGAGAAGGATGCTGCAGAAGGACTGCGATGGGGTGTCCGTCGCGCCACACGGACCAAACATGGGGGCCTGGGCTGACTGATGAGAGTCAGCACCCATAGACAGACCGAAGGGTCCTCAACCACGGGCGCAGAGCAGCCGCCACCGACTACAGGTCGGTGATTATTGGCCCCCGTCTCCGGCCGTTTTCCCCTGTGACCCATGGCCCCTTGACAGGTTGGCCTCTGGCCGACACAGTTGATTCCGGCTTCCCGGGCCACCGGCCTGGTCCATGCACCAGGGACCCCTAGAGGCCGCCGGAGGCCGATTTCCGTTGTCTAGACATTCTCGTGTCCGCTTCCATAGGTTCCGTGTGGCGGCCATCGCGTGTGCGGCTGCCATCGTCGGCGCCGCCGCGGTCGGTGCCATCCCGGCGTTGGCCCAGTCCTCATCGATCGGCGAGGTTCAGGGTCGCGTCGTCGATCAGGAGTCGGGTCTGGCCATCGCCGGGGCGCAGCTGGCCTCTCCCGATCTTGGCCTCTCCGCCGTCACCGGCCCGTCCGGGGGATTCAACTGGTCGAGGATCGCGGTTCCCTCCGATGGTCAGGCGGCCACGATCGAGGTGCGCGCCGCCGGCTACGGGATCTGGACGATTCGTGATGTGCCCGTCTTCCCGGACGACACGCTGATTCTCGAAATCGAGCTCGGCCCGGATCCGGTGGACATTCAGGTGCCGCTCCCGCGATCGGAAACACCCGGGCTGGAGCCGCTCGAAGGAGCGTTTAGCATTCAGGGCGCCGGACTGGATCAGCTGAACGAGCCCATTCCCGGAACGATCCGGGTTCGCGTGACGGGGTACGCCTACTGTGACACCACCCGGCCGTACACCGTCCAGACGGTTGATTTCAAAGAGTACGTGAAACACGTCCTTCCGAACGAGTGGGTCGCCTCCTGGCCGGGCGAGGCGCTTCGGGCCGGCGCCATGGCGGTCAAGATGTACGCCTGGCAGATCGTCGCCAGCGGCGGAAAGTGGCCGGACGCCGACGTTTACGACAGCACCTGCGATCAGGTTTACCTCCCCAGCGTTTCCTACGCCTCCACCAACCGCGCCGTCGATTTCACCTGGAATTGGCGGCTCACCAAGTCCGGGGCGCTGGTTCGCACATCCTATCGGGCGTTGTACTCCCAGTGCGTCGACGCGGGGAAGGTCGGAAGCTGCATCGCCCAGTGGGATACCTATTACCACTCCATCGGCAACAACGGTTACGACAAGCTGACCTGGGATGAGATGCTTTACCGCTACTACGTCGGCACCCTGCTCACGCCGGTGTGGAATCCGCCGGGCGGGTTCTCGCTGCGTTTCTACGGCAACGGCTGGGGGGATATCGACCGGGTCAAGATCCCCATCGACAATCCGGCTCGCCCAGCGGACGTCGGAGCCGGGGACTTCACCCTGGAATGGTGGATGAAGGCCACGCTGGCCGACAACCTATCGACGGCGGTCAGCTGCGGGCCGTACGATGCGTGGAGGTCGGGCAACATCTTGTTAGACCGCGATATCTACGGCGCCGGCGACAAGGGCGACTTCGGCGTCTCGCTCTCGTCGGGACGGCTGGCCTTCGGCGCGGCGGTCGGCGCAACCGGAACGACGATCTGTGGCGCGACGTCGGTCGCCGACGGCGCCTGGCATCATGTCGCCGTCACGCGGCGCGCCTCCGACGGCCGGCTGCAGATCTATGTCGACGGGGCGCTCGACGGCGAAGGCCTCGGCCCGGTCGGGGACATGAGCTACGCCGACGGCCGCAGCACTACGCATCCGGATGATCCGTTCCTGGTGCTCGGCGCGGAGAAACACGACGCGGGGGCAGCCTACCCCTCCTACAACGGCTACGTCGACGAGATGCGCCTCTCGGCCAACATCCGCTACAGCGGCCCCTTCACGCCGCCGACCGGGCCCTATGCCTCGGACCCCAACACGGTGGCCCTCTATCACTTCAACGAGGGCTTCGGCGACACGCTCAACGACGTCTCCGGCGCCAGTGGTGGACCGAGCCACGGGTTGCGCAGCTACGGAGGCTACACCAACGGCCCGGAGTGGACCGACGACTCGCCCTGGTTTGTCCCCCAACCCACCCCGACGCCTTATCCGACGCCCGCCGGCA
>DATEVL010000095.1:0-8175 GCA_035281845.1 Anaerolineales bacterium
GCGCAAGCCTGGGACTACACCAACTGTTGGGAGATGGACCATGGGCCGATTTGCTCCTCTGCCCCTCAGGATGCACGACGGCCGCCCGTTGCCCCACACCTTCTTCGAAGGCGATGGGGCAGGCCTGCTCATCATCTTCCCTGGCCTGCACTATGGGCCGGAAGGTCCTTTGCTCTACCATCTCTCAAAACAACTGCAAGGCTCAGGCTGGGATACGCTCGGGCTGACGTACGGCTTCCAGGCGGCGATGGCGTTCCCCTGGACGGAGCATGTCCCGGAGATCATGGAGGAGGGGAAATCGGCCGCCCAGGAAGCGATGAGCCAAAAAGCGTATCCCCGCCTGGCCTTCGTCGGAAAATCATTGGGGACGATCGTGCTCGTCCAGCTGTGTTCCGGCGGCGTCGTTCCGGACAAGGCGCTCGTCGCTCAGCTGACTCCACCCATCGGGAGCCCGCAGTTCGATTCGGCCTTCGCCGCCACGCGCCAGCCGACCTACATAGCGATCGGCACAGCCGACAGTTTCTACAGCGAGCCGGCGCTGGCGGAGCTCCAGGCGCGCCGCCCGGTGTTGGTACGGGTCGTCAAGGGCGCTGATCACGGGATGGATGTCGCCGGCGACCTGACTGCGTCCTTGCGCGCGGTGGGGCAAGTCGTCGAGGACACGGCTGCCTTCTTCCTGACGGGTAAGATACCTGGTCTTGAGGGGGTGGCCGCCTAAGGCGGAGGCCAATCGCTAATCGCGAATCTCTAGTCCCCAATCTCCAAGCTCCAACCTCTCGATCCCAACGAGATCAGAGATTGGAGATGAGAGATTGGAAGCTAGAGATTGGCGCCTTCCATGAAGTCCCCGATTTCCGGCTGCACCAGTCGCAGAAGGTCCTCCGTCTGCAGCACGATGCCGGCGTTGCGGACTCCGGCGCCGATGGAGACGGTTTGTTCCTCGGTGAGCGACCGATCCGCAAGGATTCGCACAGGAGCCGCCAGGCCGAGCGGCGAGACGGCGCCGGGCTGGTAGCCGGTCACCTGCAGGACCTCCTCGGGTGAGGCCGTCGTCAGGCGGGAGACCTCCAGATGTCGGCGCAACTTAGGCCACGAGACCTGGCGCGGTCCGGGGGCGGGCACGATCAGAAAGCTCCCGTCTTCGCTGCGGAAAACGAGCGACCGGACGATCTGTCCCGGCCGAAGGCCGCGCTCGGAGGCGGCCTGCTCAAGGGAGGTCACAGGGCGGTCGTGGAGATGTAGGGTGTAGGGGATGGCGGCGTCGTCGAGGGCTCGTGTGACGGGAGTGGAGGACACGCGGGCCATTGTACGTCCGGGGGGACCCCGTCATTGCGAGGCTCCCGGAGGGAGCCGAAGCAATCTCACCAATGAGGAGATTGCCACGTCGCTTCGCTCCTCGCAATGACAGGAACACCGGGTATAATCCTCCTGCCGCTTGGATCGGGCACCGACCGAGACGGCACGTGAAAGCCGAGACCGCCCCCGCCCGATCCTTTCCGCGGGGGCGTCGTTTTGCCCGCGGGCATCTCACTCACAGAAGGAGATAGCCATGTCCGCAACCCCTCCGACCGTTGAACGCAAGAAGGTGACGACGCTCGCCCTGCGCCAGAAGAAGGCGGATGGCCAACCGATCACCATGCTCACCGCCTACGACTACCCGACGGCCATGGCCATCGACCGCGCCGGGATCGACGTCCTTCTGGTCGGCGACTCGCTGGGCATGGTCGTGCTCGGCTACGAAAACACGTTGCCGGTCACGATGGACGACATGATCCACCACTGCAAAGCCGTGGCGCGCGGCGCCCGCAACACCTTGCTCATCGGCGACATGCCCTTCCTCTCCTACCAGGTCTCATCGGAGGAAGCCATTCGCAACGCCGGCCGATTCCTGCAAGAGGGCGGCATGGACGCGGTCAAGCTGGAAGGCGGGCGCGAACGGCGAGCGGCCGTGGAGGCGATCGTCAGCTGCGGCATTCCGGTCATGGGCCATCTCGGCCTGACCCCGCAGTCGGTCCACCAGCTCGGCGGGTTTCGACCTCAGGCGCGCGAAGAGGCCGCCGCCCGCCGGCTGCTGGAGGACGCCGATATCCTGCAGGAGGCGGGTTGTTTCGCCCTGGTGCTGGAGTCAATCCCGGGCCGGCTGGCCGAGCGGGTCTCCCAGAATCTCTCGATCCCAACCATTGGCATCGGCGCCGGGATCGGGTGCGACGGGCAGGTGCTGGTGACCCACGACTTGCTCGGCCTGTTCGACCGTTTCACGCCGCGCTTCGTGCGCAAATACGCCGATCTGCATAGCACGATGGCGCAGGCTTTCGCCGCTTATCGCGACGACGTCGCTTCTCGAAGGTTCCCGGCGGCCGAGCATACCGTCGAGATGCCGGATGAGACGTGGCGGAGCTTGGAGCGGAGCCTCGAAGCGCCTGCCGCGTCGCGTCGCACCCGCGCCGGCTGACGCAAGCGCCCCTGCAGGAAGCTGTGGCTAATCCTCCTCCGCCGATCCTGATCGCCGGCAGCGGCGCGATGGCCTGCCTTTTCGGGGCCCGCCTTGCCCCTTATGCCTCGGTGACCCTGCTCGGCACATGGGTCGAGGGCGTGGCAGCGCTGCAACGTGATGGAATCCGGCTGGAGGCGGGAGGCCTCGAAACGCGCCATTCGGTGGGAGTGACCTCCGATCCCCTCGACTGTCGCGGCGCGCGGTTCGCTCTGGTCTTGGTCAAATCGTGGCAGAGCAAGCGTACGGCCGGGATGTTGGCGGCGTGCCTGGCCCCGGACGGTGTGGCGCTCACGCTCCAAAACGGACTGGGGAATCTGGAGATACTGCAACAGGCGCTGGGCGCAGAGAGGTCGGCGCTGGGGGTGACGACCACGGGCGCTACGCTCCTGGGGCCGGGGTTCGTCCGAGTCGGCGGGACCGGGCCAACGCACGTCGCCGCCCAGGCCCGCCTCGACCCGTACCTTCCCCTGTTGCGCCAGGCAGGATTCCAGGTCGAGGTCGAAGAGGATGTTGAGCCTCTGCTGTGGGGGAAGCTTGCGGTGAACGCCGGCATCAACCCGCTGACCGCGCTGCTGCGGGTGACGAACGGGGCTTTGCTGGAAGACCCCAACGCCCGCTCATTGATGGCCGAGGCGGCGCGTGAGACGGCCGCCGTCGCCGCCGCTCGCGGCGTAGGGCTGCCTTATGCGAACCCGGCGGCGCAGGCCGAAGAGGTCGCGCTACGGACCGGGGCGAACCGTTCTTCGATGCTGCAGGACATTCTGCGCGGTGCGCCGACCGAGATCGACGCCATCAATGGCGCCGTCGCCGCCGAGGGGGAGCGCCTCGGCGTGGCGACCCCCGTCAACCGGACTCTGTGGCGGCTGGTGCACGCGGCCGTGGCGGCTGGCGCCAGGGTGCCGGCATGATCCCGCCGCCAACCAAGTGGTCCGTGGTCAGTGGTCCGTGGTCGGTAGGGAGCCATCTGACCACCGACCACCGACCACGGACCACTAGGACGGCCGCGGGATGATCGTTTGCGAATCCCTGCCCGACCTTCGACAGGCTCTCGTGCCGCTGGCGAAACCGCTTGGGCTCGTGCCGACGATGGGATATTTGCACGACGGTCACCTGTCGTTGGTGCGCAGGGCTCGCCAGGAATGCGCCAGCGTCGCCGCGAGCATCTTCGTCAACCCGAGTCAGTTCGGCCCACAGGAAGACCTGGCGGCGTATCCTCGGGACCTCCCCCGCGATTTGGCGATGTTGGAGGCGGACGGCGTTGATCTGGTCTGGACCCCGTCGCCGGAAGCGGTGTACCCGCCCGGCTACCAGACGTGGGTGACGGTCGAGCGCGTCTCGGCCGGGCTGGAGGGGGAACGGCGGCCGGGTCATTTCCGCGGCGTCGCCACGATCGTCACGAAACTCTTCCATGCGTTCCAGCCGCAGCGAGCGTACTTCGGACAGAAGGATGCGCAGCAGGCCGTCGTCATCCGCCGATTGGCCGCCGATCTCGATTTCCCGATCGAAGTCGTCGTCTGCCCGACGGTGCGCGAGCCCGATGGGCTGGCGCTGTCGAGCCGCAACTCCTACCTCGATCCGGATGAGCGGCGGGCGGCGATGGTCGTCTATCGCGCGCTGCGTGCGGCCGAGCAAGCGCATGCCTCGGGGGAGCGCGACGCCGAGAGGCTCCGCCAGACGATGCGCCACGTCCTGGCGCAGGAGCCGCTGGCGAAGGTGCAGTATGTCTCCGCCGCCGAGGCGGACTCCCTGGAGGAAATCCACGGAGCGGCCGAACGCGCCTTGCTCTCGATGGCCGTGTTCATCGGAAAGACGCGGCTGATCGACAACATAGTGGTCGGTGGTGAGTGACGTAGTCGCAGGCTTTAGCCTGCGCAAAGACGCAGCCTAAAGGCTGCGGCTACGCCTCAGGCCACTGACCACTCCATGAATGGGAGGCCTCCGTGCTTCTAACGATTGATGTCGGCAACACCAACATCACGCTCGGCTTGTATGAGGGCGAGGCGCGCCAAGCCGCCTGGCGGTTGGCCACCGAGCACGAGCGCATGCCCGATGAGTACGGCCTGCAGATGCTCGGATTGCTGGGGCACGCCGGGGTCGAGACAAGACAGTTGACCGGCGCCGTCCTGGCCTCCGTCGTACCACCATTGACGGGTACCTTCCATCAAGCCTGCGTTCACTATCTGGGGGTCGCACCGCTGGTCGTCGACGCCGGGGTCAAGACGGGAGTGCGCATCCGCTATGAAGACCCCAAGGCGGTCGGTGCGGACCGGGTGGCGGACGCCGCCGCCGCGCGCCAGCTGTATGGCACGCCGGCGTGTGTCGTCGACTTCGGCACGGCGACGACCTTCGACGCCATCTCGGCGGAAGGCGATTACCTGGGTGGCGCGATCGCGCCAGGCATCGGCATCGCCGCCGAGGCCCTGTTCCACCGTACGGCCAAACTTCCACGCGTCGATCTGGCCCGGCCGCCGGCGGCGATCGGGCGGAACACGGTGCACGCCATTCAAAGCGGCATGCTGTTCGGCTACGCCGGGCTGGTGGAAGGTATGGTGGCTCGGTTCCGCCAGGAGCTCGGCCCCGGCACCAAAGTCATCGGCACCGGGGGGTTGGCGGAGTTGGTCGCTGCCGAGACAGCGGTGATCGAGGTCGTGGCGCCATGGCTGACATTGGACGGGCTGCGGATCATCTGGGAGTTGAACCAATAGGAGGCCGACGCGGCCTGCGCCTGGGATCGCCGTTTTCCCAGGTTCTTCTCCGTCCTGGCACCAGGGAGCGGGTCGAACGCAATCAAGCCCGTCCTAGAGCACTGGCGAGTAGTATCTGGTCAGCCGTCAATGACTTCTCATTCTTCGGAACCCCCTGACCACTGACTACAGACCACTGACCACTTGGTCAGAGCCCCAACCGGTTGGAATGGATGGCGAGTGCCCCGCCGGCACTCGCCTGTGCGAACCGAGGAGGATGCATGAGTCGGGATGTTGGTGAAGGACGGCCGGAAGCGGCTCCCTCTCTCCCCGTTTCGGGCCTGCTCCACTTGCTCGTCATCTACATCATCTGGGGCAGCACCTATCTGGCGATCCGGGTGGCGGTGCGCGAGGGATCCGGATTCCCGCCATTCACCATGGGCGCCCTGCGGACGTTGATCGGGGGGGGGATCCTCTTCTTGCTGGCGGCGCTGCGGCGCCACCGCCTCCGCCCAACGCGCTTCGAGCTGCAGATCCTGATCGCCTCCGGCTTGCTGCTGTGGCTGGGAGGGAATGGACTCGTCACCTGGGCCGAGACGCGCGCCGACTCCGGCTACGCCGCGCTGATCATCGCCACGATCCCGATCTGGATCGCCATCATCGAAGCCGTGGTCGATCGGCGCGTTCCGCCGCCGCTCCTGATCGCCTCCTTGTTGGTCGGGCTGCTCGGGATCGTTGTGCTGAGCGCGCCGCACTTGGCCGGCGGAGACAGCCGCGATCTGGCAGCACTCGGAGCGCTTCTGCTGGCCCCGTTATCCTGGGCCCTGGGGACGGTCTTGCAGCGGAAGCGGCCGGTAGGCGTGGTGCCGCAGGTGAGCGCTTCCTACCAACAGCTCTTCGGCGGAGTGGGTTTCCTGGTCGTGGCGCTCCTGCTTCATGAACCCGCTCCCACCCCATCGCGAGAGGCGATGGTCGCCTGGCTTTACCTGGTCATCATGGGGTCGGTCGTCGCTTTCTCGTCGTATGTCGCCGCGCTGCAACTGCTACCGACGCGTGTCGTGGCGACCTATGCCTACGTCAACCCGGTGATCGCCGTCCTGTTGGGCGCGGTCATACTCGATGAGCCGATCACCACGTCTACGCTGGCCGGGATGGCGCTGGTCTTGTTGGGCGTGGCGGGGGTGTTTCGGGCAACCTATCGCCCGGCAGTGCGCGCGGCCGAGGCGTAGACGCCGCGAAACCCTGCCGGACGGGCGCGACACGCTTCCGCTCCTCGCCAAGACAAGGATGCTTCCTACGCGAGCCCTTCGACGAAGTAGCGCGGGTTGAGCGGTTCGTCTGTGGCGCTTGCGACGTGCGCCGCCCAATCCTCTCGGGCGCCGGGATGAAAGAACCGCTGCTTGAGCCAGTCCCCGGCGGTCTTGCGGCCGACAAACCCGCCGGCCTCGCGGTTGATCCGGTCCATGAGCTGGGCCGAGACCAGGTGGCCGAGTTCGTAATTCTGGTAGTACACCGATGCCAGGGCCACGTGGTACTTCGCCGCCCAATCGGGCGCGCGCCGACCTTCCGGTCGCCGCAGGCTCTGATACTTCTCGACCAAGTCCCACCAGATCGTGTCGAGGTCGGCTTCGGGGTCGCCATACATGCGGCGCTCGAAGTTCGTCATGACCAGGCACCAGCGGGTGAAGATCAGGCCGGAGGCGCGGCGACGATCGCCGGCGGCAGCCGCCACGGCTGCCGCCCGTGATGCCGGCACGCCCAGGACGTCCTTGAGCCACTCCTCGTTCAGGGTGAGCCTGCCCATCAGGATGGCGATCGCCTCGGTCGACAGGATGTGCGCCGGTGTCCGCAATAGCCAGGGCAGGTCCTGGTCGAGGTATTTCTCGTAGACGGCATGCCCCATCTCGTGGTGTAGGGTCTCGTTCCAACGCTGGTTGCGTTCCAGGTTGTTGAGGGTACGGATGTCGCCGGTGCGGTCGATATGGGTCATGAAGGCGTGCTGGTTCTTGCCCGGCCGGGCGTACAGGTCGGATCGGGCCAGGACGTCGCGCACCTCCATCCCCAGGCCGTCATACGTTCGTGTCGCCAGCTCCACCGGATCTTGATCGGCGAACAGCGAGTCGAAGTCGACCTCGCCCATCGGAGGAACCTGCTGGAAGAAACGGTCGCCGACGTGCCACGGTTGGAGCTCGGCCGCCCCGATCGCGAAATGTCGGCTGCGGTGCTGCCTGATCGAGTCCATCAGTCGGTCGAATGGCGCCTGCGATTGGGCCGCCAGGGAGTCGAAGAGTGTCAGGAGCTGCGTCTCGTCGATCTCGCTGAGCGTCAGCGACCGTTGGAAGTGGTCGCGGAATCCCTGCTGCCGTGCAGCCTCATTCCGAACCCGCGCCAGCTCCCGAATTTGCCCCGCGACCTGCTCCCCGACTTGCTTGCTGGCCTCCCACACTCGCCGGACCTCGTCGGAGTCGGCGCTCTTGGTCAGGACGTCGTCCATGGCGTTGTCGTTCAACTCGCGCCCATCGACCTTGCCGCGGAAGTTGGTGTACAGCCCGCGCACCTCGGATTCGAGGGCGGTCAGGCGGTCGATCGTCGCCGCGTCCTGCTGGTTCTGGCCGGCCGTCAGGTGGATCAACTTGATCTGGCGGGCGTCCAGCGGGTCGGAAGAGCCCTGCTGGTCGTAACGGCGGGCATCTTCGTAGCGTTCCGGATCGGACCAGAAGTGCATGTAGGCGGCCTGCGCCTGCTGCGTCCGATCGAGGGCTTCCGGAGTTCCGTTGACGGCGGATTCCCATTCGGCCAGGTAGTAGGCTTTCTCCAGGGGACGGACGTGCTCGACGGTGTCGTCGATAAAACGCTGGATTTCGTTGCTCATCGGTGCTCTCGTGCCGAGGGGTGGCGAGTATAACATCGGCTCCGCTCGAAGCCGCCAGGGGGCAAGGGGGCGGGCCATTACATGCCCGCCCCCTTGCCCCCTGGAACCCCTCGCAGAGCACCCCG
>DATEVL010000096.1:0-2732 GCA_035281845.1 Anaerolineales bacterium
TGCGCTCGTCGGCCCAGATGATCAGTTACGAACTGGCGTTGGGGCTGGCCTTCATCGGCCCGATCCTGCTGGCCGGATCGATGAGCCTGCAGGCGATCGTCGATGGGCAGGCCTCGGTCTGGTACATCGTCTACCAGCCGATCGGGTTCGTGGTCTTCCTCCTGGCGTCCATCGCCGAGGTCAACCGGGCCCCGTTCGACATGCCCGAAGCCGAGCAAGAACTGACGGCCGGCTACCACTCCGAGTACTCGGGAATGAAGTTCGCCTTGTTGTTCATGGCCGAGTACGACAAGATGATCGCCGTCAGTGCCATCGCCGCCACGCTTTTCCTGGGCGGGTATCAGGGGCCGTTCCTCGATCAGGCGCCGCTGCTCGGCCCGGTCTACCTGTTCGTCAAAGTCGTGGCGATCCTGCTGTTGATGATCTGGCTGCGGGCCACCCTGCCGCGCTTTCGTTACGACCGGCTGATGGCCTTCGGCTGGAAGATCCTGTTGCCGCTGGCCCTGGCCAACGTAGCCCTGACGGCGGTCGGTGTCGTGGCGTTGGGAGGCTGAGGTGTTGGGGATCTTGCGCGGCCTGTGGATCACGTTTCGCAGCATGTTCGAGCGTCCGGTGACGATTCAGTACCCGGAGGTCAAGCGGCCGGTGAGCAGCCGCTTCCGCGGGCGGCACGAGCTGCGCCGCTTCGACAACGGCCTGGAGAAGTGCATCGGCTGCTCCTTGTGCTCCGCCGCCTGCCCGGCCGACGCCATCTTCGTCGAGGCGGCCGAGAACACCGATGAGCGGCGCTTCTCCCCCGGCGAGCGCTACGCCAGCACCTACGAGATCAACATGCTGCGCTGCATCTTCTGCGGCTTCTGTGAGGATGCCTGCCCGACGGAGGCGATCATCCTGGGCCACAACTACGAACTGTCCTTCACCGACCGGCGCTCGGCGATCTATACCAAGGATCGATTGCTGGTGCCCGTCCCGCCCGATGGCCAGCCGACGCCGATGCGGGTGGCGCCGGGCGCCTTCGAGCGGTCGGTGCCGGAGATGAAGGACCCGGACTAGGCTTTGCCATGACGATCGACCAGGCGCTCTTCTTCGGGTTGGCGGCGGTGGCGGTGTGGACGGCCGCCTGCATGCTGCTCAGCCGTAACGCCGTCTACTCGGCGCTCTTTCTTGTCATGAATTTCATGACGGTGGCCGTGTTTTTTCTGCTGCTGCATGCCGCCTTCATCGCCCTGATGCAAGTGACAGTCTACGCCGGGGCGATCATGGTCCTGTTCCTGTTCGTCATCATGTTGCTGGGCGCCGAACGGATCGAGACTCAGCCAAGCTTGCCGTGGCAGGCGCCGGTGGCGATGGCGCTGACCGTGCTGCTGCTGGGATTGATGGCGCTGGCTCTGCTCCAGGCACCTGAAGCCGCCGGCCTGCCGGTCGTGGGCGAGGCCTTCGGCAGCCCGACCGCCGTCGGTGATCTGCTGTTTAGCGATTACGTTCTGCCATTCGAGGTCACCTCCCTGTTGCTGTTGGTGGCGATGGTGGGGGCGATCGTCCTGACGCGGCGTCAGAAACGGACGGAGGCCCCGTGAACGTTCCGACGTCCTATCTGATCGGCTTGTCCGGCGTTTTGTTCGGCCTGGGAGTGCTGGGCGTCCTGGTGCGCCGCAACGCCATCGTGATGTTTATGTCGGTCGAGCTGATGCTCAACGCCGCCAACCTGGCACTGATCACCTTCGCCCGGCAGTGGGCCGATTTGGAGGGCCAGATCTTCGTCTTCTTCATCATTGGGGTGGCGGCGGCCGAGGTGGCCGTGGGGTTGGCGCTGATCGTGGCCATCTTCAAGACCAAACACAGCATCGACGTCGACCAGGTTTCGGGACTGCGGGGGTAACGGATGCCCGGGAGTGACTCTCGACGCCTGGATTCCCGCTTTCGCGGGAATGACGCCTCGGTGGGATGTCGCCCCCGCGAAGACGGGGGCCCAGGCTTGATCCGCGACGGCAGGAGGGCGCTCTGACTCCCGAATTGCTCTTCCGCCTGGCCCCGCTGGCGATCGCTTTGCCCATCGCCGGGCTGCTGCTCAACCTGGCGTTCGGGCGCCGGTTGGGGGAGCGCTTCGCCGGAGGGGTGGCATGCGCGGCGGTCGGGCTGGCGTTCGTCGTCTCGGTCGTGCAAGCCTGGGCGCTGACCGGGGCGCCGGAGGGCGCCACGCTGCCGATCGCCTCGTGGATCGAGATCGGCCGTCTGCGGGTCGATTGGGCGCTGCAGATCGACTCCCTGGCGGTGACGATGATGCTCGTCGTCACCGGGGTCGGCCTCCTGATCCACATCTACGCCACCGCCTACATGCACGACGACGTCCGGTTCAACGAAGACCCCGGGCGCTACACGCGCTTTTTCGTCTTCTTCAACCTGTTCATCGCCTCGATGCTCATCCTGGTGACCGGCGACAGTTTCCTGACGCTGTTTGTCGGCTGGGAAGGCGTCGGGTTGTGTTCCTATCTGCTGATCGGTTTCTGGTACGAGAAGGGCAAGGACGGGATTGGCAACGCATGGTCCGGCAAGAAGGCGTTCATCACCAATCGCGTCGGCGATGCCGGCTTCCTTATCGGGATCTTCCTGATCTTCACGACCTTCGGCACCCTGAACTTCAATGCCGTGTTCGCCCAGGCCGAGCAGGGGGGCGCGGCGCTCACCGGCATCGCTACGGCCATCACCCTATGCCTGTTGATCGGGGCCGCCGG
>DATEVL010000097.1:0-3133 GCA_035281845.1 Anaerolineales bacterium
GACACACGAGGCACAGGTCATCCCTTCGACGGGAAGAGTCAACGTTTGAGTCGGTCCGCTCATGTCATCCGCCTTCCTCACGCAGTCTATCCGCCGGCCCCTCGGCGCCCACAGCGCCGAGTCGCCTGACCGGGCGCAGGCGAATACGCCCGCATGCAACTTGATCCGCGAATCGACACTGCAGGGGGAGAAGAGATGCCGTGCGCTATTTGGCGCTTGGCTGCGCCTGCCGCAGACTGTATCGTTAAGAGTCATGGAAGAGAGCGCTCAGCCCGCGAGGACGTCCGCCGGTGCCCGGTTTCTGGTCGACTTCTTGAGCGATCCCCGACGCTGGGGCGTCCTGGTCGCGGTCGTTCTTTCGGCCGGGGCCATCTGGACCGGCCTCTCGGCGGTCTCGGCGCAAGGTGTGTCCGGCGGAGCGACGTCGGCGCCGCGGGAGGGCTTCTTGGCCCCGGACTTCCGTCTGACTTTACTCGGGGGAGGCGAAGTTGCCCTGTCTGAGTTGCGTGGGCAAGTGGTCATCGTGAACCTGTGGGCCTCCTGGTGCCCACCCTGCCGCGCCGAGATGCCCGCCCTGCAGGAGGCCTATGAGGCCTATCGGGACCGCGGCCTCGAAATCCTGGCGGTCAACACCACCTATCAGGATTCGCAGGCCGCCGCCGCCGGCTTTGTCCAGGAATACGGGTTGACTTTCCCCGTGCCGATGGATCAGACCGGGGAGGTTAGCCGCAGCTACCTGCTGCGCGCTCTGCCGACGAGCTTCTTCATCGACCGGGATGGCGTGATTCGGAGCGTCGTGATCGGCGGGCCGATGAGCCGGACGACGATTCAGACGACGGTGGAACGGCTCCTGGGCGACGAGTAATGTTCCCCATCCTGCAGGTCGGACCGCTGGCCATTCAGCTTCCCGGTCTCCTGCTCCTGGCAGGGGTATGGGTCGGGTCCGCCATGATCGAGCGGGAGGCGCCGAAACACAGGCTCTCCGGCACAACTCTTGGAAGCCTGGTGTTCTACGGGTTGGTAGCCGGCCTGCTCGGTGCCCGCCTCGGCTACGCCGTGCGTTATTGGACCGTCTACGCCGAAGATCCCTTGGGCCTGGTTTCACTGAATCCCCTGACGCTATCGGCGGCGGAGGGCGTCGCCGCCGCTCTCCTGGTGGGCCTGGTGCTGGCCCGTCGTCACCGCCTGCCCCTGTGGCCCACCCTCGACGCCTTCGCGCCGGGTCTGGCGGCCTTCGCGGTATTCGCCGGTCTGGCCGATCTTTCGAGCGGAAACGCGTTCGGCGCGCCGACGTCGCTGCCGTGGGCGATCGAGCTTTGGGGCGCGGCGCGCCATCCGTCACAGGTCTATGCTCTCCTCCTGGCGCTCGCCGTCTTCGTCGCCGTTCGACGGTTCGGCATTGCCCCGACATTCCCGGGGTTCCTGTTTCTGGCGTGGCTGGCGATGACCGCCGCCAGTCGGCTTTTCCTGGAAGCCTTTCGAGGGGATAGCGTGATCGTGCTCGGGTCGTTGCGGGCCGCCCAGTTGATCAGCCTGATCGTCCTGGGCGGGGCGCTTCTCGGGCTGCATCAGCGAGCGCGGATTGCGCAGGACGCTGAAGGGATAAAGGGGGACTCAGGGTAGGTCTTCGGTCGATCGGGGCGGGCCGCTTCTTCGTCTCCAGCAGCAGCCCGCTACGGCGTGCGCGAGGTCGCGCTGATCCACCACTGGAACTGACGCGCCTCCGTCCCCCAGCGGCTCTTGATGAAGTCGAGGACGGAGGCAATCTCGTCCGGCGAGAGAGTCTCGTCGAAGGCCGGCATCTTCGAGTTGTAGGCCGGGTCGCCGCCCTGCGCGATGATCTCCTGCAACAGCTCATCCGGATGATGCCAGGTGTGGCCTGAGTCGTCGTGCGGAGGCGGCGGGTACGACCCGTCGGTGAGAGGCCGTTTCCAGTCGAGGGCCCCTTCCAGGTCGTCGCCGTGGCACTCGGAGCAGTGTTGCGCGTACAGAGCCGAACCCCGGTCGATACGCGCCGCCTCAAGCGTCGGCACGGGTGGGACCGACGTCTGGTTGATCACCACCAGGGCGGAATCCCCCTGCGAAGAACAGCCGGCAAGCAAGCTGACCACAACCAGCAGCATGGCCGTCGCCATCGGGAGCCGTCTTGTGTTCAAGGAGTCACTCTCAGAACGTTCCGAGGGCGCGCCGGTGGATTCACCGCCTGTTCGGAGGGGGCATCGGCCCGGCGCGCAACGCCTGCTCGTCCCGGGTTGGCTCCGGTCGACGATTGGGCCGTGCGCAGAAGCTTAGCGTCTGCCTCCCGGTACGACGTCGCCGCGCCAACGGTACCACAGCCAGCCGACGCCGACTCCCGCGGCCAGTCCCAGAAGCCCGGAGGCCCAATGGTAAGGGTGCGGCCAGCTGGCCAGGGCAAACTCCCCCACGACCAGATAACCTACCAACCCAAGTCCGATCGTCCACACGTAAACGACGAAGGGCCATTCGCGGCGCTCATTCTGACTTCGGCCCTTCGGCTTCGCAGCACGTTGAGTCATCGTTTGCATCCTATCCAATCGAGATTCCTTGGCACGGTTGTGACGGGCGCGGTCGACGCAGGCCGTGCAGCGGGGCAAGCGCGCCTTTTCAAGGGCCAGGGACACGCCGGCCCGCCTTGCCCAGCGTCTAGGTCGCCGTCGCGCCGGCCGGCCCCGACCCGACGACGATCACGTCATACGCAGGAGACATGTCGTTTCGATCCTATGCGCGAAGACAATGGAACTCGAGTGAGGACTCAGCCGATCAGGTAGGCTCGATAATCGTGACGGGCGGCCGTGCCTGCATCGGCTACGGCCCGCTGCAGGTGCCTCGGCTCCACCAGCCCTGGGTTGTACACGACGCGAGCCCGGTTGGCCTCCAGATCGACCTCGGCCGAAACGACGCCATAGACCTGCAGCAGGCCGTTCCGGACTCGATTGACACAGTTCGGGCAGCCCATCCCCATTACGTCCAGCAGGGCCACGGCTTGCTCCTGGCGCTCTTCGATCGACGGCGACTTGTGCAAGGGGTCGACGTGGCATTCTTTGTCCATGAAAGTCTCCCTTCGAATGACTAGTGGCAGCCGCCGCGCGACCGGTGTTCTTCGGATCCATCG
>DATEVL010000098.1:0-37937 GCA_035281845.1 Anaerolineales bacterium
CCTGTTCCGTGTCGACATCACCCCCTATTTCATCTCGCTGATCGACCCGGACGACCCGCGCGACCCGATCCGCCTGCAGGTCATCCCGACCGCCGCGGAGATGGAGCCGTTCACGGCGATGATGGAGGACTCGCTGGCCGAGGATGCCCACAGTCCGGTTCCCGGTCTGGTGCATCGCTATCCTGACCGGGTGCTGATGCTGGTCACGACTCAGTGCGCTTCCTACTGCCGGTACTGCACCCGGTCGAGGATCGTCGGAGACCCCGCCGAGCAGTTCTCCCGGGCCGATTTCGAGATGCAGATCGACTACCTGCAGCGGACCCCGCAGGTCCGTGATGTCCTGCTTTCCGGCGGCGACCCGTTGGTACTCGCTCCGAAGATCCTGGCCGAACTCCTGGAGCGGCTGAGGGCGATCGACCATATCGAGATCATTCGCATTGGATCGCGCGTTCCAGTCTTCTCACCGATGCGCGTGGACCAGGAGTTGTGCGAGCTGCTCCAGCGGTTCCACCCGCTGTGGTTGAACATCCACGTCAACCACCCCAACGAGCTCACCGCCGAGCTGGCCGAGGCCTGTGATCGCATGAGCCGGGTCGGGATACCGCTGGGGAACCAGTCGGTGCTGCTGGCGGGCGTCAACGACTGCGTCCACATCCAGCGTCAGCTGGTGCAGGACCTGGTTCGGATGCGGGTGCGGCCGTATTACTTGTATCAGTGCGATTTGGTGGAGGGCTCGGGCCACTTCCGCACTCCGGTGGCCAAGGGGATCGAGATTATCGAAGGGCTGCGCGGCCACACCTCCGGCTACGCCGTGCCGACCTTCGTCGTCGACGCTCCGGGCGGCGGGGGCAAGATTCCCTTCATGCCCAGTTACCAGATCAGCGCCTCCGATCACAAGATCGTCATGCGCAACTTCGAGGGGTACATCACGACCTATGAGGAACCCATCGAGTACACGCCGCACGATCCCGCCACCTGCCGCTATTGTCAGAAGAAACGGCTCGAACCCGGCCAATCGGGAGTGACCGGCCTGTTGGATGGGGAAGGGATGTTCATCAAACCGGAAGGGTTCGACCAGATCCACGAACGCGGCGGCGCCGTCCATCGACTCCGCACCGATCCGACGAAGTGGCAACCGAAGGGGATTGGCGAGCCGGCCAAAGCCTTGCCGGGTGGAACCGATTCACAAGACTGATCCAGTTCGCCGGGGGGGGCGCGCCGCCCTCCCTCGCGCGAAAACCGTAGCGCTCCGAGATCGGAGCGCGATTTCTTAACGGAGAACAAGAAGAGGCAGCCTACGGCCGGGTTGTCTTCCCAACGGGGCTCGCACCGGGAGCTAGCGCCGGCCGGTGATAGATCCGATCCAGCCGTTGCTGCACCGTCTGGCGCAGCAGCCGCGCCGATTCGGCGTCGATTCGTTCCTGCTCGGGATGCGGGCGGCGAAGGTGGTCGACGGGAGTCGGTTTGGACATGGGCGCCTCCGAAGCGATCTTCGTTCGAAGGCGGAGCGTGCAAGTTTCGGGCCAGCCGGCGAGCTCCCAGCGAGCTTGGAGCTCGCGGGGAGCTTCTACCCCGCAGGCAGCATTGGGATCTGAATCTGGTTCTCCCGCGCGAAAGCGATGGCGGCCGGGTAGCCCGCATCCGCGTGACGAACGACGCCCATGGCGGGATCGGTGGTGAGCACGCGCTCGAGTCGGCGCGCCGCTTCCGGCGTCCCATCGGCGACGATCACCTGGCCGGCGTGGATGGAGTAACCGATGCCGACCCCGCCGCCGTGGTGGATGCTCACCCAGGTGGCGCCGCCGACAGCGTTGATCAGCGCGTTCAAGAGCGGCCAATCGGCAATGGCATCCGAGCCGTCGGCCATTCCCTCCGTCTCGCGATTCGGGCTGGCGACGGAACCGGCGTCGAGATGATCGCGGCCGATGACGATGGGCGCCGAGACCTCGCCCGAACGGACCAGCTCGTTGAACCGCAGTCCGGCGCGGGCCCGCTCCCCGTAGCCCAGCCAGCAGATCCGCGCCGGCAATCCCTGGAACTCGATCTTCTCTTCCGCCATTCGGATCCAGCGCCGCAGCGACTCGTCCTCTGGAAACAGCTCGAGGACCGCCTCGTCGGTGCGGTAGATATCCTGCGGATCTCCCGAGAGGGCGACCCAACGGAAGGGTCCCTTTCCTTCGCAGAACAGCGGCCGAATGTAGGCCGGAACGAATCCCGGGTAGCCGAAGGCATCGCGCACCCCTTCATCGTGGGCCCGCTGGCGGAGGTTGTTGCCGTAATCGAAGACGACGCTGCCGCGGGACTGGAGCGCCAGCATGGCCTCGACGTGCCGGGCCATCGACTCCATCGAGCGGCGAACGTACGTGTCGGGATCGGACTGTCGCAGCTCCGACGCCTGTTCGAGCGTCAACCCGGCCGGGATATAGCCGTAGAGCGGATCGTGAGCTGAGGTCTGGTCGGTGACGACGTCCGGCACGACCTCCCGCGCCACGAGTTCGGGCAACACACGTGCGGCGTTGGCGATCAGGCCGACGGAAAGCGGGCGGCCCGCTTGCCGCGCCTCCTCGGCCCACGACATCGCCTCTTCCAGGTCTTCGCTGATCCGATCGAGCTGGCGCAGAGCGAGGCGCCGCTCGGCTTTCTGACGGTCGACCTCCATGATGACGGCCACACCTTCGTTCATCGTCACCGCCAACGGCTGCGCTCCGCCCATTTCTCCCAGGCCCGCCGAAACGACGAGTTTTCCCTTCAGGCTCGGCCAGCCGTGCAGGCGGGCCAAAGATGCCAGGGTCTCGAAGGTGCCCTGCAGGATTCCCTGGGTACCGATGTAGATCCACGATCCTGCCGTCATCTGGCCGTACATGATCAGGCCCTGACGCTCCCACTTCTCGAAGTTCTCCTGGGTTGCCCAGGCCGGGACGATATTCGAGTTGGCCAGCAGAACGCGCGGGGCGTCCGGATGCGTCGTGAAGACGGCCACCGGCTTGCCGGATTGGACCAACAGGGTTTGGTCCGGTTGCAGCGACTCGAGCGACCTAAGGATGGCCTCGAAGCACTCCCAGTTGCGGGCGGCCTTGCCGCGGCCCCCATAGACGATCAGATTCTCGGGATCGCCGGCCACCTGTGGGTCGAGGTTGTTCTGCAGCATGCGGTAGGGGGCTTCGATCAGCCAGTTCTTGCACGTCAGCTGCGCGCCGCGGGGGGATCGCACGACTCGAGGCATGGGGGCTCCTATCGAGGTCTAAGCCGGAGCAGACGGACTTCGCGAATTGTACCCGCGGGGGGAGCGAGACATCGAGGATGGAAAGAAGAAGCAGCGGGGAAAAGACCCGCTGCCAGTCGGGGCGCCGGGATTTGAACCCGGGACCTCACGGACCCGAACCGTGCGCTCTAGCCGGGCTGAGCCACGCCCCGATGCTTCATCGTCCTGAAGAGGACGTAAGACTCGCGGCATTATAACAGAGGATGCGTCGAGTGATCCGTGACCAGTGATCAGTGATCAGTAATCACTAATCAGCGAAGACTGATCACTGGTCCCTGGTCACGGATCACTAGTCCTTCACGCGGTCTTGAAGACTTTCGCCACCGCCGCCGCCTGGCGCTCGTCGACGGGGATCATGAAACAGAACAGGCTCCCCATCCCTTCCCGGCTCTCGCACCAGATCTGCCCGGAATGCATTTCGACCATCGCCTTGGCGATCGGGAGCCCCAGGCCCATGCCTCCGTGTTTGCGGGTAAGGTGCGATTCGACCTGGTAGAACCGTTCGAACACCCGATCGATCTCGCCGGCGGGGATGCCGATTCCGGTGTCGACGACGAAGACGCGGGCATAGCCGCCTTCACTCTCGACCTTGACGCCGATCTGGCCGCCGCGATCGGTGAAGGTTAGCGCGTTTCGGATCAGGTTGCTCAATGCGACTTCGATCTTGTCCCGGTCGCCGCTGACGACGACCGCATCGTGGCCTGGCACGTCGACGCCGATCTCGATTTCTTTCTCCGCCGCCGTCTCGTGGAACCGGCTGACCATGTCTTCGGCCAGCTTGGCCAATGAGAAGGGCGCCCGCCGCACGCGCGATTGGCCCTCCTCCTTGTGCGAGATCGTCGACATGTCTTCGATGATCGTCTTCAATCGCATCGCGCTGCGAATAATGACGTCCATTTGCTCCCGATAGTCGGTGGGGATGATCTCCATGAGGAAGGTGGCGTGGCCCAGGATCAGGCCCAACGGCGTGCGCAACTCGTGGGAAGCGATAGCGATGAAGTCGGACTTCATGCGATCGAGCCTGGTGAGTTCGGCGTTGGCGTCCTGCAGCTTGCTGAGCAGCCGGGCGTTTTCGATGGCGATGGCCGCCTGCGCCGCGAGCGTCTCGAGAACCGCCAGGTCGTCTTCGGTATAATTACGGGTGGGATGCTTGTTGACCGCCTCGATGACCCCGATGGCCTCCCGTTTGATCAGCAACGGGACCCCAAGGATGGAGCGGGTCTTGAACTTGAGGGCGCTGTCGACCCGCCGGTAGACCCGCGGATCGGTTGACGCATCCTGGACGACGATCGGGCGGGTGTGGGTGAAAACCCAACCGGCGATGCTCGAATCCAGGGGGACGCTGATGGCGCTCAGGCCGCTGCGCTGCGAACCGGATGCGGCTTCGAACCGGAGCTCCCCGGCGCTCGAGTCGTAAAGCAGGATCGAGGCGGCTTCACTCTGCGTGAGCTCGGCGGCGCTGTCGACGACCGTCTGCAGTAGCTGCGGCAGATCGAGCGTCGAGCTCAGGGTCCGGCTGACCTCGAGCAAACGCTCCAGATGTTGCGGCTTGGTGGGCGAGGTGGGCCGGTCGACAGGCATCGGGCGCACCGACGATCGAGCCGGCATTGTAGCACAGGCGACTCCGAAACGACGACGGCCGGGAGGGCTGAATGGCTGCAAGGAAGAAGGTTCGGGTGGCGATCATCGGCGTGGGCAACTGCGCTTCGTCGTTGGTGCAAGGCGTCCACTATTACAGGCATGCCAAGGCGGGCGCAGCGGTTCCCGGCCTGATGCACGTCGAGTTGGGCGGCTACCACGTGCGCGATATCGAGTTCAGCGCCGCCTTCGATGTCGTGGCGACGAAGGTCGGCAAGGACCTCAGCCAGGCCCTTTCCGCCTACCCCAATAACACGATTGAGTTCACGGATGTGCCGCGGCTCAACGTCCGAGTCCACCGCGGGATGACTCACGATGGTCTGGGAACCTACCTGGCCTCGGTCGTGGAGAAGGCGGAGGGGCCGACCGACGACATCGTGCGCATCCTCAAACAAACCAAGACCGATGTGGTCGTCAACTACCTGCCGGTCGGTTCCGAAATGGCCACCAAGTGGTACGCCGAGCAGGTGCTGGACGCCGGCTGTGCCTTCGTCAACTGCATTCCGGTGTTCATCGCCAGCTCCGAGTACTGGGCCGGCCGCTTCCGCGAGAGGCACCTGCCGATCATCGGCGACGATATCAAGAGCCAGGTGGGGGCGACCATCGCCCACCGAGTCCTGACGAATCTCTTCAACGATCGCGGCGTCCGCCTGGATCGCACCTACCAGTTGAACTTCGGCGGCAACATGGATTTCTACAACATGCTGGATCGCGGCCGACTCGAGTCGAAGAAGATCTCCAAGACCAACGCCGTGACCAGCCAGCTGCCCTACAGCCTGCCGCCGGAAAGCGTCCATGTCGGCCCGAGCGACTACGTGCCGTGGCTGACCGATCGCAAGTGGTGCTATATCCGCATGGAAGGGACGACCTTCGGCGACGTTCCGCTCAATGTCGAAGTCAAGCTGGAAGTCTGGGACTCGCCCAACTCGGCCGGTGTCGTGATGGACGCCGTCCGCTGCGCCAAGATCGCCCTCGATCGCGGACTCTCCGGACCCCTAAACGGGCCGTCGGCCTACTTCATGAAGACGCCTCCCAAGCAGTTCAGCGACGATCAGGCCCGTCAGATGGTCGAAGACTACATCGCTGGGAAACCGTCCGCAGTCTGATCGACCTCGGCGCGCCGGCAGGGAAGGGCGATTGCGCGCGCAGCGACTGACGACGCCCGGTCCCGTTGAGCAATCTCCGCTCCACGCGGCGGATCTTCCCC
This sequence comes from Anaerolineales bacterium, assembly GCA_035281845.1. Classification (GTDB taxonomy): domain Bacteria; phylum Chloroflexota; class Anaerolineae; order Anaerolineales; family E44-bin32; genus DATEVL01. The sequence goes on from DATEVL010000098.1 coordinate 6,108, forward strand.
ATCCCGAACCGGGACCGGGCGAGCTCTTGTTGCGCGTCCTCGCTTGCGGTGTGTGTCATACCGATCTCCACTTGGTGGAGGGAGAACTACACCCGCCTCGGCTCCCGGTCGTTCCTGGGCACCAGGTCGTGGCCGAGGTGGTCCGGGCCGGCGACGGGGCCGATCTCCCGCCCGGGAAAAGGGTGGGCGTTCCCTGGCTGGGGTGGGCATGCGGGCAGTGTGGGTTCTGCCAGAGAGGGGAAGAGAACCTGTGTCCCCAGGCGAAGTTCACCGGGTTTCACACCGACGGAGGCTTCGCTGAGGAATTGGTGGCCGAGGCGAAGTTCGTCCTGCCGTTACCGGACCAGTTCACCGCGGCGCAGGCGGCGCCGCTTCTCTGTGCCGGGATCATCGGATATCGTTCCTTGCGTCGTGCCGAGCTCTTGCCTGGTGAAACGCTTGGCTTGATCGGCTTTGGGGCCAGCGCCCACCTGACGTTGCCGGTGGCGCAGTCCTGGGGCTGCCGCGTTTTTGTCTTCACCCGGAGTCGGCAGCACCAGGACCTGGCCAGGCGGTTGGGTGCGGATTGGGTCGGCGGGATCGAGGGTGAACCTCCGACGCCTCTGGACCGCGCCATTCTGTTCGCGCCGGTGGGAGACCTGATCCCCGACATCCTCGGTCGGCTGAGGCCGGGAGGCACTCTGGCCATCAACGCTATCCACCTTTCCCCGATTCCGCCTCTCCATTACGACCGGCTCTACGGGGAACGCACCTTGCGAACGGTCGCCAATGCGACGCGTCGCGATGGGACGGAGTTTCTGTCGCTGGCCTCCGAGCTGGGGCTGCGGCCGACCGTGGCGACCTATCCGCTGGAAGATGCCAATGTCGCCCTGGCCGACCTGAAGCACAGCCGGCTCGAGGCGGCGGCGGTGCTCCTGCCATGATTCGACTGGGGACCTCCGGGTTCTCGTACGACGATTGGGTGGGAGCTTTCTATCCACCGGACCTGCCGCGTCACGAATGGCTGGCCTACTACGCGCGTGAATTCGACACCGTCGAATTGAATGTCACCTACTATCGGGTCCCCGATCGACGGACGGTCGAAGGATGGATCCATCGGACCCCGGACGGGTTTCTTTTCGCGGTCAAGGCCCACAGGGGCCTCACCCATGAGCGCCGGGAGCCGGACTTTGAAGGCTTCCTCGACGCCATCGCTCCCTTGCGCGGCGCGGGGCGATTGGCGTGCGTCTTGGCGCAGTTTCCCCACTCGTTCGCACCGTCCGAAGACAATTGGGAATACCTTCGACGGCTGCGCGAGGGTTTCGGCGATCATCCCTTGGTCGTCGAATTCCGGCAGCGGAGCTGGGTGAGGGAAGGCACCTTCCAGCGCATGGCGGCCTTGGGGTTGGGTTTCTGCTGTGTGGACGAACCGCAGCTGGCCGGGCTGATGCCCCCCGAGGCCCGGGCGACCGCCCCGGTCGGCTACGTTCGCTTTCACGGTCGGAACGCTCAGAAGTGGTGGGAGCACGATCAGGCTTGGGAACGCTATGACTATTCGTACCAAGAGGGGGAATTGAAGGAATGGGTCCCCAAGCTGCGCCGTTTGGAAGCGGCGGCCGAAGTGGTGTTGGTTTATGCCAACAACCACTACCGCAGCCAGAGTGTCGAAACGCTGCGCGTTCTCAGGACCCTGCTCGGTGAGCCTGGATAGTGGTCTGTGGTCGGTGGTCAGTGAAAGGGGGTGAGGGCAACATCCGGGAGCCACGCTCGGCATCGGATAGGCGCGCTGGTGGAGTTCCCCGCAGAGGCGAGCCGGCCCTTCCAGGGTGCTACGCGAAGGCGATAGCCGAAGGCTCGGCCGGAGCGGGGCCAAATCAGGATCGTTTCGATGACACGGGAGCGAGAGTCGAAGAGCAGATGGTATAATGCAAATGAACTAGCGTCCGTTCCCCTCAGCACCGGTCTCCCGGTAAGGCAGCGAACAACGTGTCGGGACATTCCAAGTGGTCCACCATCAAGCGCAAGAAGGCCGCCAACGACGCCAAGCGTGGCAACGCGTTCACTCGCTTGGCGCGCGAGATCGCCTTGGCGGCGCGGGAAGGCGGCGGCGACACCGACTCGAACTTCGCCTTGCGGCTGGCCGTGGAACACGCCCGTGCGGCCAACATGCCGAAGGACAACATCGAGCGCGCCGTCAAACGCGGGACGGGCGAAGACAAGGACGCGGCCGCCTTCGAGCGCATCGTTTACGAAGGCTATGCCCCGCACGGGGTGGCGCTCCTGATGGAAGTCGTCACCGACAACCGCAATCGGACTGTGGCCGAGCTGCGTCATACCCTGACCAAAGCCGGCGGTACGATGGCGGAGGCCGGGGCGGTCGCCTGGCAGTTCCGCCGCTCGGCCTACTTCTTGATCCCGGCCGCCGGCGTCGATCGGGAGAAGCTTTTCGAAATGGCGGTCGAGGCCGGTGCCGACGACGTCGTCTTCGGCGATGATTCGATCGAGATCTTCGCCCCGGTCGAGGCCTTCAAGGCGATCAATGATGTGGTGCGCGCCGCCGGACTTCAGCCGGAGGAAGCCGGCGTGCGGATGCTCCCCAACAACACCGTCGAGCTGCCGAACGATCAGACCCTCCAGGTGATGCGCGTCATTGAAGGTCTGGAGGATCTCGACGACACCCAGCAAGTGTTTTCTACATTGCACGTTTCCGACGAAGCCGTGGCGCTTCTTGAGACCGCTTAGGCTTCGCCGGAGGCCCCGCGGGAACCAGGAACCCGTCCCCCGGCCGGCCTGGTCGGCGTGAACCACGAACGACGGACCGGCACACAGTGCAAGACCGTCTCCTCCTCGGCATCGATCCCGGGATGGCCCGCACCGGGTACGGTTTAATTCTGCAAGCCGTCGACGGCGAATTGAAGCTGGTGGATTACGGCGTGATCCAGACCGAGCCCGACGAGGATCCGGCGCACCGCCTGCTGACGCTGGAAAGAGAGATGCTGAAGGTGGTCGACGCCGAGACGCCCGAGTCATCCGCGGTCGAGAAGTTGTTCTTCGACCGCAACGCCAAGACGGCGATGGCCGTGGGGCAGGCGCGCGGTGTGGCCCTGTTGACCTTGGCGCGGCGGGGAGTCCCGGTGACGGAGTACGCTCCGGCGGAGATCAAACGGGCCGTTGCCGGCTACGGCTCCGCCGACAAACGGCAGATGCAGCTCATGGTGCGTCAGTTGCTGCGAATGAGCGAGTTGCCTCGGCCTGACGATGCGGCCGATGCCTTGGCCGTTGCCATCTGCCACGCACACACGAGCCGCACGCTGGAGCGCTTCAAAGAGGGCACATGATTTCCACGCTGCGCGGGACGGTCCAGCAAGTCGGCCCGGGAGAGGCGATCGTCGAAGTCGGCGGGGTCGGACTGCGTGTCCTTGTTCCGCGCTCGGTCGTCGAATCGGGGGCGGCCGTTGGCAAGGTGGTGTTCCTCCATACGCACCTTGTCGTGCGCGAGGACGCCCTAACCCTCTACGGATTCCCGAGTCTGGAGCAGCGTGAATTGTTCGAATTGCTGCTGCAGGTCAGCGGCGTGGGCCCCAAGCTGGGGCTGTCGGTCCTGTCGAATATGAGTCCAGACGCGCTTCGCGCGGCGGTCGCCGGCGGCCAGCCCGAGGCGCTCGATCGGGTCCCCGGTGTGGGACGGAAGACGGCCGAACGGATCGTTTTGCACCTCAAGGACAAGTTCACCGCGCCTGGCGCGGGCGCCCCGATCCTGATCCCGGCCGACACCGATGTGCTGGCGGCCCTCACCTCGCTAGGGTATAGCCTGGTCGAGGCTCAGTCGGCCGTGCAGTCGTTGCCGGCGGACGCTCCGGAAGATGCCGAGGGCCGCGTGCGGATGGCGCTGCGCTACTTCGCGTGACCGTCAGGACAGCGAGGATCAAACGTTGTGCCGCCGGTGCGACGAGGGTAGGGGCACGGCACACCTGCCCTGGCGGGCGGTGCCAGGGTGCCGTGCCCCTACGGTGTTCGAAACGGCCGAGGGGAGGTTATCCACCTGACGATGTCTGACCCAGCCTCGATCGCATTTGTCGGGCCCGGCGTGATGGCCGAAGCGCTGGCCAGTGGTCTCATTCAGCGCGCCGGGATTCCGCCGCAGCAGATCATCTTGTGCGGGCCGCGGGCGGACCGGTTGGCTGAGTTGGCCGATCGCTACGGGGTTCGGACGGCCGTCGACAATCGGGAAGGCGTCGTCGAGGCCTCGACAGTCGTCCTCTCGGTGAAGCCGCAAACCCTCGACGCGGTGTTGAAAGGGCTGCACGGCGCGATTCCGGCGAAGGCTTTCGTGCTGTCGATCGTCGCCGGGGCGCGGTTGGCCGATTTGACGGAAGGTTTGGCGCATGCGGCGATCGTCCGGTCGATGCCCAACACCCCGGCCCAGGTGGGTCAGGGGATTACGGTGTGGACCGCGACTCCGGAGACGACGCAGGCGCAGCGCGACGAGGCGCAGCGGATTCTCGCCTCCTGCGGACGCGAGTTGTTCGTCGAAAACGAGGACTACCTCGACATGGCGACGGCCCTCTCGGGAACGGGCCCGGCTTACGTCTTCCTGTTTATGGAAGCGATGGTCGACGCCGGAGTCCATCTGGGATTCCCGCGGCGGATTGCCGAGGAGTTGGTCGTCCAGACCGTGCTCGGGTCGGTGGCGTTTTATCAGCGATCGCCTCTGCACTTCGCCCGCCTGCGCAACCAGGTGACGTCCCCAGGGGGCACGTCGGCCGCCGCACTCTACTACCTCGAAAAGGCGGGTTTTCGCACGGCCATTTCACGGGCCATCTGGGCGGCCTATGAGCGATCGATTCAACTGGGGCAGGGTAGAAAACGCGGGTCGATTGACCGGAGTTGATGCGGGCCGCCGCCGTCGTCGCGCGATTGTGAACGGCTGGACAAAAAGGATACGATCCGTTATCATTCGGCGGATTTCGGTGACGTAGCCGTTCGCTCGCGTCACCGGTTTACCGCGGCGTCCCCGGCCGGCACATCGGCCTTGCGGGCGCCGGATTCTCGCCCCGAACTTCCGCCCCGGGAGGCGACATGTCGGACCTGGTACGGAACCTCGCATCCGATCTCGAAAAACAGATCAAGGATTTCCAGCCGGAAGTTGGGGTGCGCGAAGTCGGCGCGGTGCTCGAGGCGGGTGACGGGATCGCTCGCGTCTCGGGTCTGACCGGCGCCCGCTCGCAGGAGCTGGTCCAATTTGAGAACGGTGTGATGGGGATCGCCTTCAGCCTGGAAGGCCATTCGACCGGCATCATCATCATGGGCGAGTTCTCCGGCATCGAGGAAGGGATGTCGGTCTATGGGACCGGACGGATCGCTTCGGTTCCGGTCGGGGAAGGGCTGGTCGGGCGGGTGGTGAATGCCCTCGGTCAGCCGATCGACGGCCGCGGAACGGTTCAGTTCACTTCCTACCGCCCGATTGAGCGCATCGCCCCGGGCGTGGTCCGGCGGCGCGATGTCGACACCCCGGTCCAAACCGGGATCAAAGCCATCGACTCGATGATCCCGCTCGGGCGCGGCCAGCGCGAGCTGATCATCGGCGACCGCCAAACCGGGAAGACGGCGCTGGCGATCGATACCATCATCCACCAAAAGGGCAAGGACCTGATCTGCATCTACGTCGCCGTCGGACAGAAGCGGGCGGCGATCGCCCGCACCGTGGGGATCCTCGAGCAGTTCGGCGCGATGGAGCACTCTGTCATCGTGGTGGCCGCCGCCGACGAACCGGCGGCCTTGCAGTACATCGCACCCTACGCCGGCTGCGCCATCGGTGAAGAGTTCGCCGAGCAAGGACGCGACGCGCTTGTCATTTACGACGATCTCTCCAAACATGCCTGGGCCTATCGTCAGGTGTCGCTACTGCTGCGGCGCCCGCCGGGTCGCGAAGCCTATCCCGGCGACGTCTTCTATTTGCACAGCCGCCTGCTCGAGCGCGCGGTCCGGCTGTCGGATCGTTTCGTCGTGGCGCCGGCCGGGAGCGAAAGCATGGTGGACGCCAAGCTGGCCGTTGACGGCCAGGTGTATGACGGACCCCTGGCCCGGCACGAGGCCGAGCAGGCGCTGAAGGCGAGAAGCGATGCCGCTACGCATCGCGTCGTCAAAGTCGCCGGCTCAGGAGGGTCGCTGACGGCCCTCCCCATCATCGAGACCCTGCTGGGAGACGTCTCGGCCTACATCCCGACCAATGTCATCTCGATTACCGACGGCCAGATCTATCTCGAAAGCGACCTGTTCTACGCCGGCATCCGGCCGGCGATCAACGTGGGCCTGTCGGTCTCGCGGGTGGGGGGAGACGCGCAGACCAAAGCCATGAAGCAGGTGGCAGGACGGCTGCGCCTCGACATGGCCTCCTTCCGTGAGGTCGCCGCCTTCGCGCAATTCGGCTCCGACCTCGACAAGGCGACTCAGGCACAGCTGGCGCGCGGCCAGCGGTTGCAGGAGGTGCTGAAGCAGCCGCAGTACGCGCCGGTCGAGCTGGAACACCAGGTGGTCGCCTTGTTTGCGGCCACCAACGGATATGCGGACCGCGTGCCGGTCGACCGAGTGCGGGTCTGGGAAGAGGGCTTGCTGAGAAGCGTTGAGGCGAGCCATCCCGAGATTCTCAAGGAGGTCGCTGACCGCAAACTGATTACGCCGGAGACAGAAACCGCGCTGCGCCAGGCGATTGAGTCGTTCAATCAGGGCTGGCAGGGCTGAGCGGGGCGACCGGACCTTCCGCCGATGGCCTCCGCCCGCGATATGCGGCTTCGCATCCGAAGCGTCGGAAACATCGCCCAGGTCACGCGCGCCCTGCAGGCGGTGAGTGCCAGTCGCGTGCGGCGGGCGCAGCAAGCGGTGCAAGCCACCCGCCCTTATGCGACGAAGGCCTGGGAAGTGTTGCTACACTTGGCCTCACAACCGGCGCGCGAGGCCACCCATCCGCTGCTGACTCACCGCCCGGACGTGCGCAAGATCACGGCGGTCGTCATCACCAGCGATCGCGGCCTGGCGGGAGCCTACAACGCCAATCTGGTCCGCTATTGCCTGCAACAATTCCGACAGGCAGCCGCTCCGGTCCATTACGTTTTCGTCGGGCGCAAGGGGCGCGATATGCTGACGCGGCGCCATGTCGATGTGCGCGCCGATTTCAGCGGACTGCCGGCCGAGCCGAGTTTCGCCGATGTCTCGGCCATCGGCAAGCTGGTCGTCGAGGAGTACCTGGAAGGGCGGACCGACCAGGTCTACCTCGTCTATACCGACTTCGTGAACCTGTTGCGGCAGGTTCCGACGACGAAGCTGCTGCTTCCCCTCGAGGTCACGCGACCGGAGGCGCGAGTGGCGGAGTTCGAAAGAAAAGCGGAGGGTCCGGCGCCGGCTTACCTCTACGAACCGAGCGAAGAGGAGCTGATCTCGGAGATCGTGCCGCGGTTCACCGCGTTGCAGGTCTACCACGCGGTGATGGAATCGCGGGCCAGCGAGCACGCTGCCCGCATGGTGGCGATGCAGAACGCCACGCAAAACGCGGTGGAGCTGCGGGCAGCGTTGCGTCTCGACTACAACAAGGCCCGCCAGCAGGCGATCACCGGAGACATGCTGGATATCGTCGGCGGGGTCGAGGCGCAACGGTTGTAAGTCAACGACGTCCATGAGCGCTCCCCTTGGTACTCCCACCCTCTCCGACAAAGGAACCTCGGATCCGTGGGAGTTGACGGCGCAGAGCCCCTCGCCTGCACTTCGCGCCCTTGGCGCCCTGCCCCCTGGGGGCGCCCGCCCTCACCCCTTCGGGTGCGCCGAAGGGCGTGGCGCACTGCACCGCTTCCGGTGCGCCGCCCTTGGCGCCCTGTAGAGGGCGAAGGGCGTAGAGTGCGAAGGGGCGTAGAGGGCCAAGCACTCTGGAAGGGCGAGGTGCGGTGCGGACGGCGGGTGAGCTTGGGGAAACACGGCAAGGAGGATTAGGTCGTGGCGGAAGCGTTGGGCAAAGTGGTGCAGATCCTGGGCGGGGTGGTCGATTGCGAGTTCCCGCCTGGCGAACTGCCGGAAATCTACGATGCTGTCGAAGTCGACCGAGAAGGGCAGGCGCCGCTCGTGCTGGAGGTGCAGCGCCACCTCGGCGACCAGCAGGTGCGGACGGTGGCGATGGACACGACGGACGGCCTGCAGCGCGGGACGGCGGCGCGGGCCACCGGAGGACCGATCACTGTTCCGGTGGGGGAGGCCTCGCTGGGACGGGTCTTCAACGTCCTGGGGATTCCCATCGACGGCCGAGGCGAAGTGACGACCTCGGTACGCTATCCGATTCACCGCCCGGCGCCTTCCTTTGAAGAGCAATCGCGGCGAGTGGAAGTGTTCGAGACCGGATTGAAAGTCATCGACCTGGTGGCGCCGTTCACCAAGGGCGGCAAGACGGGCATCTTCGGCGGCGCAGGAGTCGGGAAGACGATCCTGATCCAGGAGCTGATCCGCTCGATCGCCACGGTGCACAAAGGCAATTCGGTCTTCGCCGGGATCGGCGAGCGCACCCGGGAAGGCACCCAGATGTACCGCGAGATGATCGAAGCCGGTGTGCTCAAGGACACCGTCCTGGTCTACGGCCAGATGAACGAGCCTCCCGGAGTCCGCTTGCGCGTCGGCTTGACGGCGCTGACGATGGCCGAGTACTTCCGCGACCAGGGCCGGGACGTCCTGCTCTTCATCGACAACATCTTCCGCTTCAGCATGTCGGGTTCGGAGGTGTCGGCCCTGCTGGGACGGATGCCATCGGCCGTCGGCTATCAGCCGACCTTGGCGACGGAGATGGGCGCCCTGCAAGAACGCATCACCTCCACTCGAACCGGTTCGATCACCTCGATGCAGGCCGTCTACGTCCCGGCCGACGATTATTCCGACCCGGCCCCGGTCGCGACCTTCACCCACCTCGACGCGACGATCGCCCTCGAGCGATCGATCGTCGAGAAGGGAATCTATCCGGCGGTCGACCCGTTGGCGTCGACGTCGCGCATCCTGGACCCGCAGATCGTCGGAGAAGAACACTACACAACGGCGCGCGAAGTGCAGAAGGTGCTGCAACGCTACAAAGACCTGCAAGATATCATCGCCATCCTGGGGATCGACGAGTTGAGCGAGGACGATAAGCTGCTGGTCGCGCGGGCGCGCAAGATCGAGCGTTACTTCTCGCAGCCGATGCACGTGGCGGCCCAGTTTACCGGCCGTGACGGGCGCTATGTCCCTCTGCGCGAGACGGTGCGAGGATTCCGTGAGATCCTGGACGGCCGCCACGACGACCTGCCCGAGCAGGCCTTCTACATGGTCGGAGCGATCGACGAAGTGGTCGCGCAGGGAGAGCGGCTGGCGGCCGCGTAGCAGCCATGCCCATCCAATGCGAGATCGTCAGCCAGGACCGGCCGCTCTTCAGCGGGCAGGTCGACATCGTCGTGGCGCCCGGCAGCGAGGGAGAAATGGGGATTCTCCCCAACCATACCCCGTTACTGACGAGCCTCGGCTATGGATTCCTTCGCGTCCGCTACAGCGGGCGGGAGGAGGTCTTCGCCATCTCTGGCGGGGTGATGGAAGTCCGGCCGAAGCTCGTCACCGTCCTGGCCGATGTGGGCGAGAACGTGGCCGAGATCGACGCCGGCCGTGCGGAGGCGGCGCGGGCCAGAGCGGAGGAGCTCTTACTCAAGGGCCCGCCGCCCGACACCGACGAGTATCTGGCGATCGAGGCCGCCCTACGTCGCTCAAATCTCCGGCTGGAAGCAGTCCGGCGTTACCGCCACGCCATGCCGCGGCACACCCCCCGGGGCGACGAAAGCTAGGCACATGGCGCTGTTCGGCAAGGACCTTGGGATCCACCTCGGGACGGTCAACACCGTCATCGTCGAAGGCGACGAGGTCGTCCTCCACGAACCGACGGTCGTGGCGATCGATACCGACGAGCTCAAGATCGTCGAAGTGGGGCAGGCGGCGCGCGAAATGGACGGCCGGACCCCCGAGATGATCGAAGTCATGCGCCCGCTGCGGGAGGGCGTCATCGCGGACTTCGAAGTCACCCAGCGCATGCTGGGTTACTTCATCGAAAAGGTGTGCGGACCGGCGCGCCTGTTCAAGCCGCGCGTGATGATCACGGTTCCCAACGGCGCCACCAGTGTCGAGAGCCGCGCCGTGCACGAGGCAGCCCTCCAGGCCGGCTGCCGCGAGGTCCATCTGGTGCAGGAGCCCTTGGCCGCCGCGATCGGGATCGGACTGCCGATTGCCACCCCTTCGGGAAACATGGTCGTTTGCCTGGGAGGCGGGGCGAGCCAGGCAGGGGTGCTGGCGATGAGTGGCATCGTCACCGCTCATACCGTGCGCAGCGGGGGAACGAAGCTGGATGAGGCGATCGGCTCCTATGTCCGGAAGAAGTATGGGCTGGTCATTGGGGCCCGGACGGCAGAGGAAGCCAAGATTCGCATCGGCGCCGCCATCGAGCAAGACGAGAACCGGACGATGGAGATCCAGGGCCAGGACCAGGTGACCGGATTGCCGCGCCCGATCACGCTGACCACGGACGAGATCGTCGAGGCCATCCAGGAGACCCTGCAGCTGCAGCTTGGGGCGGCCCGGTCGGTGTTGGAGCGAACGCCCCCGGAGCTGGCCTCGGACATCATCGATCGGGGAATGGTGGTGGCCGGCGGGGGCTCGCTGCTGCGGGGGATCGACAAATGGCTCACCCGCGAGACCGGTGTCCCGGCCTACTTGGCCGAAGAGCCGGTTGCGTGCATCGCCAAGGGTGCGGCGCGGGGCCTGACGATGCTCGACCGGCTGCGGCGCCACCTGCCGCAGGTCTAGCCGTCAGCCATCAGCTCTCAGCTATCAGCTCTTAGCAATCAGCCCTCAGCAATCAGCGATCTCCAGTCTCACATCCCTAAGCGCTAATCTCAAAACCGTGCTGCCGATCACCATTCCTGGGGGATGCGCGCTGCTGGGCGGCTTTGGCCGACGGCTGAAGGCTGATCGCTGAAAGCTTGCGTTATGGAAGGTAGTACGTCATCCGTTGCATGTGCAAGACCGGATCGATGTACTGCACATGCACGTCTTTGGGAACCTGGATCGACGTGGGCGCATAGCACAAGATGGCGCGTATCCCCGACTCGACGAGGGTCTCGGTGACGGTTTGGGCGGCCGCCTGCGGCACGGCCAGCATCGCCACGGCCACCCCTCGCGCCCGGATTTGTTGTTGCACAAGGGCGATGTCCTCGACCGTGAAAGGACCTACCGTCGTGCCGATCTTGCGCGGGTCGTTGTCGAATACGGCCACTACGCGGTAGCCTCGATCGACGAACCCGGCGTAGTGAGCGATCGCCCGTCCCAGGTCGCCCACGCCCACCAGGACCACGTCCCACACGCGATCGACCTTGAGAATCCGTCTCAGCTGATCGGTCAGATACCCGATGTTGTAGCCGGTGCCTTGCTTCCCGAATTCACCGAATTGCGACAGGTCCTTGCGAATCTGCGCCGAGGAAATCCCAAGACGCTCCCCCAATTCCTGGGAGGAGGTAATCTCCTTACCGTTGGCGGCCATGTGACTGAGCGCGCGGAGGTAAAGCGGGAGTCGGCCCACGACGATATCCGGCACGCTGGCTGCGGGCATCGATTCCTCCAGCCCGAGAATCGAGCGGGAACTTTATCACAAGTGGAACGGCGGTGCAAACAGCATCGGAGCGGGCGCGCGGCAAGTCAGCCCCACAACAGCTCGAAGCTCACAGGGAGCCCAAGGATTCGGCGGGCGCTATAATCCGCCGAGACGAAGATGTTCCTGGATGAAGTGCGGATCGAGGTCGTGGCCGGGAAGGGCGGCGATGGGGTCGTCCACTTCCGGCGCGAGAAGTACGTCCCGCGCGGCGGCCCAGACGGCGGGGACGGCGGGCGCGGCGGGCACGTCGTGTTGCGCGTCCGGCGGACGATGCACGCCCTCAGCTGGTTCCGTCAAAAGCGCAGTTTCCTCGCCGAGGCCGGACGCAATGGCGGATCTTCCAACAAGGCGGGTCGTCAGGGCAAGGACCTGGTCCTGCCGGTGCCACCCGGCACGCTCGTTCGCACGGAGAGAGACGGGGAAGTCCTGGCCGATCTCACCGAGGACGGCGACGAAGTGCTCGTGGCGCGCGGCGGGCGCGGCGGCCGCGGCAACGCCCGCTTCGCCAACTCGCGTCGGCAGACGCCTCGTTTGGCGGAACGGGGTGAGCCCGGAGAAGGACGCCGCCTGCAGCTCGAGCTTCGTCTGCTGGCGGATGTCGGGATCATCGGCGCGCCGAACGCGGGCAAGTCGACTTTGTTAGCGGCTCTGACCGACGCCCGGCCGAAGATCGCCGACTATCCCTTCACCACGCTCCAACCGAACCTAGGCGTGGCAGGCCTGGAGGACGGGAGGCACCTGATCCTGGCCGACATCCCTGGACTGATCGAGGGTGCGCACACCGGAGCTGGCCTCGGCGATTCCTTCCTGCGGCACATCCGCCGAACACGAGCCTTGATCCATCTTCTGAACGGACTTTCGGTGGACCCCGTCGGCGACATGGACCGAGTCAATCAAGAGCTGGCAGCTTACGACACGGTCCTGGCGGGCAAGCCGCAAGTCGTCGTGGTCAACAAGATGGACGACCCGCAGGTCCGGCTCCGACTTCCCGAATGGAAGAAGGCGCTCGAGTCGCACGGCATTCGCCCACTCTTTGCCTCGGCCCGCGAGGGCACGAATCTGCAGGCCCTGCTCCAGGCAGCGGCCTCCGTCGCCGAACGAGCCAAAGAGGAACCTGTCCAGGAGACCATCCCCGTTCACCGTCCCCCGACAGACCCCAGCGTCTTTCGCGTGGCGCGCGAGGTCGATGGAGCTTGGCGTGTTTCCGGTCGCAACGTCGAGCGCGCCGCCGCCATGACCTATTGGGAGCACGATGAGGCGGTGCGCCGATTCCAGCGCTCGTTGGCGCGGACAGGGATCGAGGACGCGTTACGCCAGGCGGGCGTCCGGTCGGGGGACACCGTCCGGATCGGAGAGTACGAGCTCGAATGGGAAGACTGATCGGGGTTTTCGGAGGGACCTTCGATCCGCCGCACCTCGGCCACCTGCTCTTGGCCGAATACGCCCTGGAAGAACTTCAACTTGAACACGTCCTTTGGGTCCTCACTCCCCGATCGCCGCTGAAGCCGGAGGGCGACCCGACACCGGTTGAGGTGCGGGCGCGGATGGTCGAAGCCGCGATTGCCGGGGCCCCGCGATTCCGCCTCTCGACCGCCGACATCGACCGTCGGCCGCCCTACTATGCGGTGGATACGGTGGAGATGTTGCGCCGGGCTGACCCGGGGGCCGACCTGGTCTACTTGCTCGGCTCCGACACCTTGGCGGATCTGAGGCGCTGGCACACGCCTGCGCGATTGGTGGAGCTGTGCGCCGGTCTGGGGGTGATGGAGCGGCCAGGCCTGACGCCGGATCTGGCAGACCTCGAGATAGCGATTCCCGGCTTGTCCTCGAAGCTTCGGCCTTTTACAGCACCGCTGGTCGAGATTTCGGCGCGGGCCATTCGGGAGAGGGTGGCGAGCGGGAGGTCGATTCGGTACCTGGTGCCCGACGCCGTCTTGGATCAAATCCTGGTGGAACGACTCTACCGGGGTCCGGCCGTCACGTAGGTGCCCCTTGGCCGTTGCCTGACGCTTAGGTCTTGGGGGGTGAGACTGGGCGGGGGGCGGCCTTCTCCAGTTGCAGAAGTGGGACTTTGTTCACCGTCCGGCATCGGGTGCAGCGGACGTCGTAGTGACTGCCACCCTTGGCCTTCGTCGTCTGCAAGGCGAAGTCGACCTGCTCTTGGCTGAGCGAGAAACTCCAACTGCATCGGTAGCAGCGAAGCTGCATGCGTACCTCCCGATCTCGATAGGCGCGCCGAGCTGCCACCATTGTACGACAGGCGAAGGATGGTGGGATTCTTCCGGCAAGGAATCGTATTCGATCTGCTGGATGGGGAATCCATGGACAGAAGCTTTCCCCTTCAAGAACTCTTGAGACCGCGGGCTGGCACTTCTTAAGCTGCCCCTGGCGTCCATTAACCAGACATCGCTTGACAATATCCTTTCTGGGGCGCTACAATCCGGTCGCAGGCCGCGGGTCATCCTCACCACTCCGCTGCGACCACGGGTCGCCCACTCCTTGGAGGTACCGTCCGATGCCCTTTGAGCTTCCTCCTCTTCCTTACGCCCACGACGCGCTCGAGCCCCACATCGACGCGCGCACGATGGAAATCCACCACGGCAAGCACCATGCCGCCTATGTCAACAACCTCAATGCCGCGCTGGAAGGGCATCCCAACCTCTTGAACAAAGGCATCGAGGATCTGGTCCGCAACCTGGACGCCGTCCCGGAGGCCGTGAGGACGGCCGTGCGCAACAACGGGGGCGGGCATGCCAACCATTCCATGTTCTGGACGCTGATGGGCCCAGGTCAGGGCGGGGCGCCCAAGGGTGACGTCGCCAAGGGGATCGACAAAGCCTTCAATTCGTTCGAGGCATTCAAGGAAGCCTTCGCCAAAGCCGCCATGGGCCGGTTCGGAAGCGGCTGGGCCTGGCTGGTGACCGAAGCCGGCGGCGGCCTCAAGATCGTTTCCACCGGAAACCAGGACACGCCTGTGAGCGACGGCCAGTCGCCCGTGCTCGGCCTCGATGTGTGGGAGCACGCCTACTACTTGAAGTACCAAAACCGCCGGGCCGACTACGTTTCCGCCTGGTGGAATGTTGTGAATTGGGGCGAGGTCGATCGTCTGTACCGCGCCGCCCGGGGCTGAACCAGCCCCTTCGTCTGAGTCCACGTCCTCCAGGAGGAGCTGCGTATGACACACATCATCACAAGCTTGTGCCTCCGCGATGGCGGCTGCGTCGATGTCTGCCCGGTGGAATGCATTGTGCCGGGGAAGCCGATCGACGAGTGGCCGTGGTTCTACATTGACCCGGATACCTGCATCGATTGCGGAGCCTGTATCCCCGAATGCCCGTTCGAGGCGATCTTTACCGAAGACGAAGTGCCCTCGGCCTACACCGCCAAGGGCGGAGAACGGATCAGCATGCCCGCCGGAACCGCCGGCTACGACCAGGTCTTCGACGGCAAGGACCACCACGGTGAGGCCGTCCATCTCGACCACACCAAGACCCTGGCCGCCGGTGAGGTCGTCGACCTGACCCCGGACACGCCCGCGAACTACGCCTATTTCAAGAGCGGCCCCGGATACAAGGCGCTGGAGAAGTAGAACCCAGGGGACGAGTGAAGGGTCGGAGAGGGAGCCGTTCGGCTCCCTCTTTTCACGCAGCGGCCCGGTGCGTCGGTGCGGCGGAGGGCCGCGGAGGTGCAGGATGACGGCCGATGCGGGATTCCGGGTCGAGCGAGATTCGCTGGGCGAAGTCAACGTTCCGCGCCAGGCCCTGTACGGTGCGCAGACCGCCCGGGCCGTCGAGAATTTCCAGATCAGCGGACTGAGGCCCTACCGGGCCTTCATCTGGTCGCTGGCGACGATCAAGCTCGCCGCAGCGGAGGTCAACGCTGCGCTCGGCCTTCTGGACTCGGACCGGGCAGGAGCGATCGCTCGCGCGGCCGAGGAAGTGCGGCAGGGGTCCTGGGATGCGCAATTCGTCGTTGATCCTTTCCAGGCCGGCGCCGGAACCAGTCAAAATATGAACACCAACGAGGTCATTGCCAACCGGGCCACCCAGCTACTGGGCGGCCAGCTGGGGGAGTATCGGGTTCATCCGAATGATCACGTCAACATGGCGCAGTCGACGAATGACACCATCCCGACGGCGATACGGTTGGGCTGTCTGTGGCGCCTCGACGAACTGCTCGGCGCCGTCGCAGATCTGGCGCTAGCCTTGCAGGGCAAGGCGCTGGAGTTCGACTCGATCGTCAAGTCCGGGCGAACGCACTTGCAGGATGCCGTGCCGATGCGTTTGGGGCAGGAGTTCGGCGGATACGCCACAGCCGTCAGCCGCGACCGCGAGCGTATCCGGCGTTCGGCCGACGGTCTGCGCCGGCTGGGCATCGGGGGAACGGCCGTCGGAACGGGGTTGAACGCGCATCCCGAGTTCCATGCCCGGATGGTGGCCCGGCTGGGCGACCTCACCGGACTCGAACTCCAGACCTGTGACAACTTGTTCGAGGCGATGCAGTCGATGGCGGATGCCGCCGATTTCTCATCCGCCTTGCGCACCCTGGCCATCACCCTCACGCGCATCGCCAACGATTTCCGTCTGCTGGCTTCCGGGCCGTCGACGGGCTTGGACGAAATCCGGTTGCCGGCGGTCCAGCCCGGATCCAGCATCATGCCGGGAAAAGTCAACCCGGTGCAGGCCGAAATGCTCAACATGGCCATGTATCACGTCGTCGGATGCGACACCACCGTATCGTTGGCGGCCCAGGCCGGGCAGCTCGAACTGAACGTGATGATGCCCATCATCGCCCATAACCTTTTTGAGATGATGCAAGTCACCATAGGGGCGGCGCGCTCGTTCACCGAAAGGGCGGTGCGAGGATTGAAGGCCAACCCGGCGCGGGCGACGGCCTGGCTCGAGCGCAACGCCATCGTCGTCACTGCGCTGGCGCCGCTGATCGGCTACGCGGCCGCCGCCGCCTTGGTCAAGCAGGCGGTCGAGCAGGACCGTTCGATCCGGGAGGTGGCGGTCGACCAGGCTGCGGCCGGGACGCTCTACTCAATCAAAGTGCCGGAACGGCAGATTTCGCCGGCCGAAGTCGAAGCCGCACTCAGTGACTTGCGCGCGCTAACCGATGGAGGGATTCACGGCGGAGGGGGAGGGGGGTAGCCCGGGACTACAGCCCGTTTCGAAGATGGGGATGATGTAGACCGGTTGGGGAGCGGCAAGACCCGGGCTAAAGCCCGGGATTACAGCCCGGGACTACAGCCCCGTTTCGACAATGGTGATGATGCATGCCGCGGCCATCGGCAAGACCCGGGCTAAAGCCCGGGACTACAGCCCCGTTCTAAAGATGGCGATGATGTAGGCCGGGTGGTGCGGCAAGCCCTGGCCAAACCCCGGGACTACGCCGGCGGGACCTTGAACATCAACCCGACGACGTATCCAACCAATGCGCTGGCCGTGCCGATCAGCGCCATCTCGAGCCCGCTTCGACCCGGTCGCCCGACGGTCCGGGTCGCTTTGTACGCGCCGATACCAAAGAGGGAAACCGCGGCCACCAGCATCGAAGTGGCCATGGCGGGAGTCACAGGAAGCAGGACGAACGGCATTAGGGGAATCAGGGACCCGATCACGGCCGAAGTCCCGACGATGAGCGCCGACTTGGCCGCCGCAGCATGACCGACCGGCGTCAGCTGGTGCTCCTCGGCCATCATCACCCCCACCCAAACATCTTCGTTGGCGGTGATGGTGCTGACGATTCGCTCGAGCGTCTCTCCTCGGAAACCCTTGCTGGCGTAGATCTCGCGGATCTCCTCGCGCTCGACGGCCGGGACCATACGCAGGTGGCGGTACTCACGTTCGCGCTCGCTCTCGTAGTAGTCTTGATCGGCGCGGCGTGATGTGTAAGCGACGGCCGCCATCGACACCGATTCGGCAAAGGTGGCCGCCATCCCAGCCGCCAGGATGATGCGCGGATCCTGCGTCGCGGCCGCAACTCCAAGTGCGATCCCGAGTACATTGACCAGGCCATCCTGCCCGCCCAGGATGACGTCCGACAACGTCGACGCCTGCCGGTGGGGATCGTGATGCGTGTGGAATTCCAACTCGTGGGGTGCCGGAGAATTGTGGAGGCTCGTCGTGTCGCCGGCGGCCGCCATGGCGGTCGTCGTCTCAACCATCGTCATGCTCGTCTCCTTCTGCCAACACGATCGCCAGGTGCGCCCGGTGATCGATCCCTGGATAGATGGGGATTCGGCCACCGCCGTTCATGGCAACGGTCTCAGTGGCGAATCGTCGGCTTGGAGTTGGCCTTTTTCGTCAGCTGCGTGGCCTTGCGGTCGGCCTGTGCGACCGGCGCTGGCCATGCGCTTGCCACCGATTCCAGGAACTCTCTCTCCCGGACAGGGAGCGCCGCCATGGGATCCGGGGCGCCGCTGGCGTTCAAGCGTTGGGTGAGCAGCTCCATCCAGACGAACTGGCGGGCGATGTGGACCATGTGGGAGTTCGTCGTCAGTGTCGCCGATCCTTCGCCCCTCAGGTCGGCAATCAGCGTCTGTTCCGAGTCGGCCACGATCAGCAGCAGCTGGTCGAGCTGCTGAATCTCGCTCTCCCGGCGCGGGTGCCGGGCGTACAGCCCGCAAGGAGCCTCCAGCTCGCCGGTCAGGACGGCCCCGACTCGCAGGCCGCGAGAACAGGCCGCATCCAAGGCCACCCGGTATCGTTCGACCTCCGGGTCCGCCATGATCACCAACAACTCGCTCGATGCCGCGTCCAGCAATTGGGCGGCCAGGCCGCGGATGAGCTCGGGCCCTCGGCCGGTCCAAAAGCGGTCATCTTGGCCCCGGTGCAGGTGCCGCGCCAGGTCCGTCCGCAGCCAGGAGACACGCTGTCGGAAGTCGGCTTCGACATGGTCGAGCAGCGCCGCGGGGGGGACCGGTGAATACAATGTGCTGCGGCGGTTGCTCGAGCGAAGCACGGCGCCTCGCGCCTCGAGCCTTCCGAGAGCCTCGTACACCATGGACCGCGGAATCCCGGCTCGGACGCTCACCTGGTAACCGGTCGCCGGCTGAGAAGCGAGCAGGGCGAGGTAGACGCGAGCCTCGTATTCAGTAAACCCCAGGTCGTGCAGGGTATCGATGGTGTCTTGCCGGATAGTAGTTCGCATTCGAACGACTACGCTATTGTGCAGCCGACGGGCGGGTATGTCAAGGGATGGCTCCGCCCGCGGCCTTCCTTGCAGGCCGGAGGGGTAGAATCCGCCGGCGGTGGGTCCCGAGCGACTGCGGATACAGCGGGAAGAGTGGAATCGCCTGGCGGCGTACCTGGATTCTTGCCTGCCTGAGGAAGGATGCGGTCTGCTGGCCGGCCGCGCGGGCGATGTCGAGCTGTGGCTTCCGGTCGAGAACTCGGAGCACAGCCCGACCCATTACCACATGGAGCACCGCGCCCTCGTCCGGGCGTTCCACCAGGTGGAAGGGCTCGGGCTGGAGTTGCTGGCCGCGTTCCACTCGCACCCGCACGGTCCCGCCGGTGTTTCTCAAAGCGACGTTCGCGAATGGCAGTACCCGGAGGCAGCGCTGGTCGTCTGCACTCCAGGCGGGGAGGGATGGGCCGCTCGCGGTTTCATCGTCAGCGGTGAGACGGTGCGCGAGATCCCGATCCTGGTGGATAGCGCTTGATGGACCGGCTCATCCGGGCCGGGAATGGGGTGCCCTAGTGATGACCGGGTTCTTATCGGCCGCGGTCTTGGCTTCCGCCTACCTGATCGGGTCGATCCCCGTCGGGTTGATCGTCGTACGGCTCTCGACGGGGAAGAACGTCCTGAACGAGCACAGCGGCCGCACCGGGGGCACCAATGTCATGCGCACGGCTGGTACTTGGGCGGGATTGCTGACGGCAGGAGGGGATCTGCTCAAAGGCGCCGCGGCAGTCACCCTGGCCCAAGCCCTGGTCCCGGCGCAGCCTTGGGTGCAAGCCGCGGCAGGCGTCCTGGCCGTCCTCGGACACAATCATTCCATCTTCCTGATGGATCGAATCCAAGGGCGGGTCAGGCTACGCGGAGGCGCCGGCGGCGCGACGGCGATTGGCTGCGGGGTCGCTCTGTCGCCGGTGGTGGCTTGGATCATTCCCGTTGCGTTGGTGTTCCTCTACGGCCTTGGCTACGCTTCTATCACGACTCTCCTGGCCGGAGCCTTGATGACCGGCATGCTGGCGGTCCAGGCCTACGTCGGAGCTATCCCCTGGGCATATGTCGCCTATGGTGTAGCGGCTGAAGTGTTGTTGATGTTGGCGCTCAGGCCAAACCTCGCCCGGTTGCGACGCGGCGAGGAGCGACTGGTGGGATGGAGGGCGAGGACCGCGCGCTCACCGAAGTCCTCCGAGCGGACCCATCTATCCCATCCCAAGGTCTAGCCTTTCCAAGAGAGACCTTGATTGCGCTTCCCACGCCAGGTAGGCGATCTCCTCAGCCGGATGTGATCTTGCGGACGCCAATGCCGGCGGGCTGCCTGCCACAGGGGCACGGGCAGTTGCGCTGAGGGGGAGGATGAGCTCGGGCCGGAGGCTGTCTGAGTCCCTTCGTGACCGGTCCTTCTCCCGGATCGTCGGCCCGCCGTCGAGGCACAGGAGCGGCCAAAAGGCTGCGGGCGGAGCAAGAGGCATGTTGCGATTCCTGGTCGAACCCCTCGGTCGGTTCTAGCCTAAGAGGACCACCGCGGTCAGGCCAACGGCCGTGACGATGGCATATTCCATCGCGCGTCTGCCTGTCAGCCGCTCTTGCAAGTGAGCTCCGATCGCTTGAATGGCGACGTAGGCCAGCAAGCCGAGCAGCAGTGCCGTCTGAGCAGGCGACCACGGCCAGTAGTACAACCCCCAGGCAACCTCGGCAATGGCTGCGCCGATGGCGACCGCGTACACCCCAGGATGCGCCTCCGGCAAGCGAAGGCGCAAGAGTCTCCACGAGACGGCCGCCGTCGCCAGAAACGACAGCGGGGCCGTGAACACGGCCCGGACGCCGAGGCTGAACAACGCAAAGTAAACACCCGTCAAGAGAACCTGGGCTAGCACGGTCAGCGCGAGCGAGGCTGCCTCTCGTCGCGGATCGGCTGGATCGATCACGGCGAACTCGGCGACGAGGATGGCCATCAGCCCACTTGCAGCCGAGAGCAGGCCGATCCAAAGCGCCGGTCCCGGCTCGATCGGGGTCAGTACGGCACCGGCGGCAAGCGTCGCCAGACCGGGAATGAGAATCGTTTCCAGCCGGGCCCAGCCACGCGGAGGGCGGGGGTGCGTACGCGCGAGCCAATCGGCTCCGGCGACGCTCACTGCGCCGGCCAAAAGGATCAGAACGAAGGCACTGTTGAGCTCGATCCGGATCAGAAGCCCGAGTGCGGCGAACTCAACCGGGAGGGTGGGGAGGGAAACGACCCGGACGAGGCCGATCGCCAGGAGGACCAGCGCGCCCATCGTGCTCAGACGGTCGCGGTCCGGACGCGGCAAGTCTGCCACGAGGCGCATTCTAGCACGTCGCATGCGGGTCGCTTGAGGCCGGACGCGTATAATCGACGCCCGATGGTAGCCATTGTGGCCGCGATCGGCTTACTTGGCGGATCCGCCGTGAATTGGCTGGCGGACACGCTGCCGGTCACCCGCCGTCCGACGCGTCCGCGCTGCATCCATTGCGGCGCCCTTCGCCCGAGATGGGCGTGGGTCGCGTTGGCCGATGCGATCCTCGGAGGCAGTCGCTGCGCCTACTGCCGGGTCCGTCGCGGGGCCAGGGGATGGATCGTCGAGCTGGCCGGGCTCACCCTCGCGGTATGGCTCTTCTCCCGCGGGGCAGCTCCCATCGTCTTTATCCCCGGGTTTCTGGTCGGCTGGCTATTCCTGCTGATTGCCGTGATCGACATCGAGCACCGCCTGATTCTGCAAGTGGTCGTCATCCCGGCGGCGCTGTTGGTCATCCTGGGAAGCGTCGTGCAGCCGGTGCGCGGCCCGGTCAAGACGCTGGCCGGCGGCTTGGCCGGTCTGGTCATCCTCTGGCTGATGTATCTCCTCGGCCTTGCCTTCTCGCGCTGGCTCGCCCGGCGCCGCGGTTCTCCCCTGGACGAAGTCGCCTTCGGTTTCGGGGACGTGATGCTTGGCGGCCTGATCGGATTGATCGTGGGATGGCCGGGGGTCATCATTGCCGTCATCACCGGTGTCCTCGCGGCGGGAGTCTTCAGCATCGCCTATGTGGGTTGGATGCTGGTGCGAGGTAGGTACAGCGCGTATACCCCGATTCCCTACGGACCGTTCCTGCTTATCGGCGCGGCGCTTGTTTACTACGGCGGCCGGACGGCGTTGGAGGGGCTGATCGGAAGCTAAAGGTGAGGGTCGCCTTTCGACGGTTTTTCGGTTGCCGCGATCGACTCATGATTCAGGCCCTGCTGGGGACTTCTAGCCAGGCCCGGCTGGAGCTGCAGGCCACTGCGCTGAGCGTGCCGCAGGGCATTGGGCGCCAAGTTGCCCTCGTCTGAGCCAACCTAGCTCACGATTCCTCCCCGGAGGGTCCGAACCAGGGTCGCACCGGCCGTCAACGCTCGATGAACCGCAACGGCCTGCAGGTCTTCCCGGGCCGATGGAAGGCCCCCACAATCCCCCGTGGATCACGTCGGCCATCGAATTGGGCAATCCTTGCGTGTCCCTGCACTCGAATTGGCGGCCCCCGAGTGTCTCGATTGTGTTACAAGGCCGTCTAAAGGGAGGTACAGGTCTAGGGGGCTAACCCATGGGTACTACCGCGGCTGGGGCGGCCCCCCCTATAATGTAGCCAGTCCGAGCGGATTTCGGTCCGGAAAAGATATGTCCAGGGTTTCTCTGTTTCGACGACTCTATCTTCTTCTCCCTTCCCGCGCCCGGCGCGGGCAGAGCCTGGTCGAGTTCACCGTGATGCTCCCGGTGTTGCTGATCATGATCTCTGGTGTGATCGAATTGGGGTTCATGCTGAATTACTACCTCGATCTGATCGACGCTACCCGGGAAGCCACTCGCTGGGCGGCCGGCGACGATCCGGTGCACGACGCTGCCGGCACGTGGGTCGATCCCAACACGACCTTCTACGACGAGGTCCAGGAAGTCGCCTTGCAGTCGCTGGACGAGGGCTCCGGCGGCCAGATCACCCTGGATGACACCAGTGACGACATCGTGATCTCTTCCTTCTCCGTCTCGGGTGGCGCCATCACGGCGCGCTTTCCGGCTGCGTTGGGTGAAGACGGGCTCTCGCTGTACAACCAGCGCACTTCCGCGTTCACGACGGCCGAGGTGCAAGCCCTGCTCGACCCGGGCGCTCCTAACACGGGGATCGTCATGGTCGAGATGTACTACGACTACCACATGATCCTCGGACTGCCGTGGATCACCGCCTTCCTCCCGGACCCGATCACGCTCTATGCCTACACCATGATGCCAAACCCCAATGTCGAACCCACACCCACTCCCTGATCGCGCAGCACGTCGCCGCCTCACCCGCCGCGAACGCGGCCAGGCCCTGGTGCTGATCGCCGTGGCCTTCATCGGCCTGGCGGCCTTCATCGGCCTGGCGGTCGACGCCGGGATCCTGTTCACCCAGATTGGCCACCTTCGCCGGGCGGTCGACGCCGCTGCGTTAGGCGCCGCCAACCAGTTCCGCGAGGGCCGTTCGGTGATCGAGTTGACGGCGGCGGCGACCGAGTTCATCAATCTGAACAACGTGAGCACCGACCCGGCCACGGCCAAGGTCTTCATTTGCGAGGAACCCTTCGGTCCCGCGCCCTATTCGGCGGCGCATGATCCTGACCTGTGTCCTGCCCCTCTCTCGGGCGACCCCTACCGCAAGTTCGTCCGGGTGCAGGCTGAGCTCGAAGTCCACTTCGCCTTCCTTCCGATCATCGGGTTCTATAGCGTTCCCATCACCGCCGACGCCATATCAGAGACGGCCGCTGTTGACCTGGTGCTGGTGATCGACACTTCGTCCTCGATGGCTTTCGATCTGTGCTCGGATGGGCTCGACAACGATGAGGACGGTGTATTCGATGACTGTCCCTCGATCTCCAACCCCGGTCCGCTTCCAGGAGAGAACGATGTCGACGCGTGCAATCTGAACGCCACGCTCCCGGACGACGACGGCCCCGGGGAAGATGCGGGCCAGCTTCCGCCGGATGGCGACCGCGAGGACGACTGCCATCCGTTCGAAGAAGTGCGTGCCGCCAGCCAACAGCTGCTTTCCCGGATGTACTTCCCATACGACCGGATGGCGGTCGTGACCTTCTCCCGGGTCGGCAGCCGACCGGTCAGCCTCGCCCAAGGGTCCGATCCGATCTTTGTGTTCAACCAGATCGAGGCGTTGGAGGTCGAAACCAATCCATTCGTCACGGGGCAAACGCCCTGCGACTTCGTCGGAACGGGCGGCGACCCGCGCGGCTGCCTGAACACCAACACGGCCGACGGGTTGATGTTCGGCGGCAACCTGTTTGGCGACCCGAATGCCGACGGCATATCGTCGCCCGGCGAGATTCGCCAGGAAGCCGTCTGGATCCTGATCTTGCTCTCCGACGGGGCGGCCAATGCCTTCTATACCACCGAGGGGGGGCTCGACCCGAACGTCGATCGGAACGCGTGGTTCTGCCCTGGCGGCACCCCCGGCCTTCCGACCTGGATCGAGCCGTTCTGTACCGACACCGATTCTTCGAGCCGGCATGATCCACCCCCACCCCCCAGTCCCCAGTACGATCCCGACGACGCTGCCCGCGACATGGCCGACTTTGTCGGGTGTCCGGACTCGACCGAGCCCCAACCCTCCGCCTGTTCGGAGCCGGGTCAGGGCGCCGTGATCTTCACCATCGGGCTGGGCGACCAGGTCGTCAACACTCGCTGTGACCCATCCTACGGAGTAGGACCTTCTTGCGGAAACCTGGGAGAGGACCTTCTCCGCTATGTAGCCGGGGCCGGGGACGACAACGATCCAGGCACACCGTCCGCGCTGGATCCGTGTGACGGAGCGGGGGACGGCAATGACTGCGGCAACTATTACTTTGCCCCGAGCGGCGCGGGGCTGCTCCGGGTCTTTGAGGCCATCGCCTCCCGGATCTTCACCCGACTGACGCACTAACAAGGATGACGCATATGGACGCCTTTCCTAGTTCCCCGCAACCGCCTCGCCGCAGCCGTCGATTCCGCGGCCAAGGCGCTGTCGAGTTCGCCCTGATCCTGCCGGTTCTGCTTCTGGTGATCTTCATGATCATCGAGCTGGCGCGCCTGTTGCATGCCTACCTGGTGATCGAGAACGGGGCGCGCTACGGCGTGCGCTACGCCGTCACCGGCGAATACAACGACACTTACTGTGTGGATGGCCTCGACGCCGGGGGTACCGCGTGCGATGGCGACGGTCAGCGCTCCGAAGAGGACGCCGCCCGGCTGCCGTCGATCGAGGATGTGGCGCGGGCGGGATCCACTTCCGTCCTGCGCGACGAGAGTCTCTCGCCCGGAGATCCGGGATTCTTCACCATCACGGTGTGCTCCAGCCGCTCGGGTTTCGGATGGTTCGGCTCGGATCAAGCGACCATGACGCCGGCCTACTGTGTCCCCACCGAAGATGCCGGCGGGCCGGGTGACCGGGTCTCGGTGACGATCGATTTCGAGCATCCGCTGATCACTCCGATTCTGAGCTCGTTCTGGCCGCAACTGCACCTGGTGGCCAAGCGGGAAGGGATCGTCGAGCAATTCCGCACCGCCCGCGTGGTCGGCTTGCCGGCGACGATCTCGGGCCCGACCTGGACTCCGACGGACACGTTCACGCCGTCGCAGACGTTCACGCCCTCGGAAACGCCGACCCCGAGCGAAACGGCTTCGCCAACGGCTTCTGACACGCCGACGGTGACGCCGACCCGGACGGCTTCGCCGACCAACACGCCGACGCCCAGCTGCGCCTTGCTCTTCTCGACGGCCGGGCTATACAAGGACTCGAGCGACCGGATCGCCATCGACGTCACCAACGACAATGTGGCGAGCTTGACCCTGACCAGCTTCAACCTCTCGTGGACGTCGCTGGATCCGGGGGTGATGTACGCCGACTACTCCGATTACGGCGCCACCCAGGTCTGGAACGGGACGGACTACACTTCCCCGACGAGCGGCTCGTCGAGCGTCGCCCATCCCGGGGGTTCGACGATGACCTGGTTCATGGACTACGACGACGTGCCGGTGGGGGGCATCCGGGGCACATACAACGTCACGCTGAGCTTCACCAATGGCTGCACCGTCTCCGACTCGATCACCATGGCGACGGTGACGCCTTCGCGCACGCCGACGCGCTCGCAGACGCCGACGCGCACCGCTACCGGCCCAACGCCGACCGCCTCGCGTACGCCGACGGCCTCGCGGACACCTACCCGAACTCGAACACCGACGCCGGGGGCTGCCACGAATACGCCGTCGCGCACGCCTACCCCAGGGCCGGCTTCGCCCACGAATACACGGACGCCGACCCGGACGCCGACCAATACGTCCGTCGTGCAGACGCCAACAAACTCGCCCACCCCGAGCAAGACTGCGACTTCTCCTGCCGGCGGTTGAGTCGGCCGGACCGAAAGCCGGGCGGCCCCGGAAGGGGCCGCCCGCTTGATTCCCCGATGCGGTCACTGGACGGTTGCCTGCTTCACCAGGCCCGCATACAATCCGCGGTGTGAGCTCCCTGCTGGACCTGTTCGATCGACGGGGCGCCTCCTTCCTGGGCGGAGGGCTCGTTTTGACGCTGGTCGTCCTTCTGGTTGCCCTCAACCAGGGTGCTTCGGTCACCAGTCTGGTCCTGCTGACTCTGGTCGGGCTACGAACTTTCACCGCCTTCCAGTCTCTGGCCACCTCTCGCAAACTCGCCGAACATCCGGCCGGCCGAGCTTGGAAGTTCCTGGGGGCCTGCTGGCTCCTGGCGGCGGTGAGCGGGACGCTGGCGCTGGCCATCTGGGTTCTCACGGGCGGCCTTCCCTCGGTTCCGTCGATTTCAGATCTCTTCCTGCTCGCCGCCTACTGTTCCGCCCTTTGGGCGCTCGCCGTCTATAGCCCCTTCCTCCAGGAAGGGTTCGGCCGCTTGCGCGCGTGGCTCGATGTGGCCATCCTTTTCCTCGCCGTGCTTGGCCTTTCGTGGCTGGCCCTGGTGCAGCCCGTCCTCGGCGCCGGGATCAGTCCGTCGATTGCGGTGTTCTGGGCGATGTTATGGCCGACGCTCGATCTCTGCCTCCTGACCTTGCTCCTTCGGCTCATGCTCTTGGCCAAGCCTGGGGTGGAAAGGCAATCCCTTCTGCTCCTGGCGCTGGCCGCAGCCGCGGCCCTGGCCTGGCACCTCGTGGCCAGCTACTCCGTGCTCACCGGGGACCCGAGCCCCACCGGCCGAATCGCAGTTTTCTCGCTGGCCGCGGCCCTCTTGGCGTTGTGGTCGGCCCTGGACGCTGGAAAACTGGAGGCCACTTCTGCTGCTTTCGGAAGACCGCGCACCCGCTCAGCGAACGCCGAAGCCTTCCTGCCCATTGCCTTTACCTACCTGGTGGTCGGCTACACCGGGGTGGACGTCTGGCTCCAGGGAAGTGTCGACGAGCTGGGCCTGGGAATCTCGATCGCGCTGATGTTGATGCTCTTCGCTCGACAGGGCGTCGTCGCCGGACAATCGGAAATGCGGCAGTACGCCGCGCTGGTGGATGGAGCCGGCGATTTTGCCTTCATATGCCAACCCGGCGGGCGCATCAGCCTCAGCAATCCGTCCTTCGCCGCCGCGCTCCGCCGCTCCCCGGCGAGGATGTCCGGCCTCCAATTGCAGGACATGCTTGGAGCGGAGCCCGATCCGGGGCCGATCCTGGAACAGGGTGCCAGCGGCTCCTGGGAAGGTGAGGTCACTTTTCTTCGATCGGATGGATCGGCCTTCCCCGCCAGGCTCAGTCTGCGCCCGGTCTTGCTCGAACGTCGGCGTCGTCCGGTGCTCGCGGCGAGCGCCGTCGATCTGACGCAGATGAAAGAGCGGGAGGGCCTGCTGCGTTCTGCTCTGAACGACGTCGCCGCCGCCCGCACGGAACTCGAAGGCCTCAACCGAGATCTAGAGGCCAAGGTCGACGCCCGCACGCAGGAACTGAAGCGCACCGTCGATGATCTCGACCGGCTCAACCAGGAACTATTGGAACTCGATCAGCTCAAGACCGAATTCGTCACCCTGGTGTCGCACGAACTCCGGGCGCCGCTGACCAACATTCGGATGGGCGTCGAGCTGCTGCTGCCGAAGGAGGCCGGGATGCCGGCGGAGGCGCGGGACTCTCTGGAGCTGATCCTCGAGGAGACTGAACGATTGGGGACCTTCGTCGAAGCCATCCTCGACCTTTCGGCCTTGGAGGCCGGCCGCTTCCCCCTTTCGATCGAACCGCTCCACCTGCGGCACGAAGCCCTGGTCGCGGTCGATCGCTTCCGGGCGGTCGATCCGTATGGAAGGATCCACGTCCGGTTAGACCCCGCCCTCCCGCCGATCCTGGCCGACCAGCGAGCTTTGGCCAGCGTGTTCCATCACCTCCTCGACAACGCCGTCAAGTACGCGCCGGAGGGGGAGATCCTGCTGGCGGCCGAGGTGGAGCCGGGAAGGGTTGTCGCCTCGGTCAGCGACCACGGGCCCGGCATTCACCCGTCGGAGCGAGAGAAGATCTTCGATAGGTTCCATCGCCTGGACTCGAGCGACGCCCAGGTCGTCTATGGGCACGGGCTTGGCCTTCACTTGGTGCGGCGTCTGCTGCAGGCGATGGGCGGCGACATCCGCGCCGAGCCGTCCGAAGGAAGTGGAGGTGCACGGCTGGTCTTCTGGCTCCCGCTTGCCGAGGAAGAAGGCGAGGGGGCGGTCGGGAGAGGGGAATTGGAAGCGGCCAACGATGGATAGAAGGGGAGCCCCGGTCTTGCCCACCCGCCTGTTGATCGTCGACGACGACCCGACGTTGCTGCGTTTCCTCAAGGAGTACTTCGAGCGCGAGGGTTTCACCGTGGATTCCGCCGGCGGCGGCCAGCAGGCGCTGCGGCTGTTCTATACCAGCCGGCCGGACCTGGTGATCGTCGACGTCATGATGCCGGGGATGGACGGCTGGGAAGTGACCGCCCGGCTGCGCGAGCTGGCCGAGACCCCGGTGATTATGCTCACCGCCAAGTCGGGCGAGGCCGACAAGCTGCGCGGCTTCCGCCTCGGCGTCGACGACTACGTAACCAAGCCGTTCAGCCTGGCCGAGCTCGGGGCGCGGGTGGGGGCGGTGCTGGCGCGAGCCGCCGCCCGATCCATAGCGAACGAGACCACGTATTTGGCCGGATCGATCACCGTCGACATGCGGAAGCACGAAGCACGCCTCGCCGGGGATTTGCTGCCGCTGACTCCTACCGAATTCCGCGTCCTGGCGTGCCTGGCACAGCGAGCCGGCGAGGCCGTATCACAAGAGGAACTGCTGGAGCGAGTGTGGGGAGAGTACCGGAAGGAAAGCGGGAGCGCTCTGCGGAGATATATCTGGTTCTTACGCAAGAAGATTGAAGCCGACCCGGATGCCCCGGTGCGGCTGGTCACCGTGCGGGGCTTCGGTTATCGGCTCGAATCATAGCCGTTCGCGAACCCAGATCGGGGCTGGAGGGAGTCTTGCTCTCCACGCCCACTCGAATTCCCTCCCTTAACGAAATCGGAAACAACTCAGGTGCCCGCCGGATCACGGGTGCCCTCGCCCTTCGGCATGGAGCGCGGTGCGTCACCTGTGGCGCTCGGGGCGGACGTGAGGTAAGGATGGGAGTTCCAAGGGTCGAATAGCGCTTTTCCGTCCTCGCCGATGGCAGAGTGCCGCGCCCGTGGGGTACCAAAGGACCAGCGCCCCATCAGCTCATGTAAGAGGTCTGCAAGGTCGGAGGGCCGTCGGCCCGCGTATCATCCTAGTGATGAGGGCGGCGTCCTGGGATCATCGTGCCGACCCCAACCGTGTCGAGATCAGGCGTCTGAAAGGAGTTGATCCGATGGAGGCTCGAGTTGGAAGAGACTCCGGCCGCAAGGCGAGGGCACAGATTCACTTCCCTGCGATGGAAGTCATCCTGCGACACTCGCTCATCGCCGTGCAATTCGGTGTCCTCCTGACGATCCTGCTCCAAGTGGTAGGTTCATGACCCGATCCGGGCGTGCGCCTTCTGCAAATCTTGGTGGAGACATCTCAGGCGGCGCGGCGGGCTCGGCCAGGAAGCCGACCGACAGCCTCTGACCGGACGAAACTGGATCCGGCCACGGGGCAAAGGATTGCTGTGGAAGCAACGGAGAATCACATCGAACCTGTAGGGTTGGCGCTGGTCGCCGACGATGACGCCACCTTCCGGCAGCTGCTGGCGCGCCGCGCTCGCCGCATGGGACTGACCGTGATCGAGGCGGAGAATGGGACGGAGGCGTTGCAGGCCGTGGCGGCCAACAGCTTTGATGTGCTTGTGCTCGACGTCTACATGCCCGGCGCCACGGGATTGGAAGTGTTCGAGGCCGCCCGCCGGCTCCAGCCGGATATCCAGGCGATCGTCATGACCGGAAGCGCATCCGTGGAGACCGCGGTCGAGGCCTTGCGCCAGGGGGTTTATGACTACATGACCAAACCTCTCGAGTCCCTCGCTGCCTACGAGGTGTCGCTCACCCGGGCGCTCGAGCATCGGCATCTGATCCGTGAAAACAAACGACTGTTCAACGAAGTTCAACGACTGGCGATCACCGATCCGCTCACGGGTCTTTTCAACCGGCACAAGCTCACCGAGGCTCTCGAGACCGAGTTCGAACGCGCAGCTCGCTACGGTCGCCCGGTCTCGTTGATCATGATGGACCTCGATGACCTGAAGGTGGTCAATGACACGCATGGCCATGTGGGAGGCGACGCCGTCCTGCAGCAGGTGGCCGATGCGATCCGCGGGCGCGTCCGGCGGCTCGATCTGCCGACCCGCTACGGGGGCGATGAATTCCTGGTTCTCCTACCGGAGACGACGCTGGAGGACGCCCACGGCGTAGCCGAGCGGATCGGTTTCGAAGTCAGGAAGATTCGGGCCGGGAAGCTTGCCGTCACCGCCAGCATCGGCGTCGTCGGGTGGAGCCCGGCCCATCAGACAAGTAAAGAGTTTCTCCAGGCCGCCGACCGAGCGCTCTATGAGGCCAAGCGGCGGGGCCGCGGGGCCATCGTCGTCGGCCCGCTGGAACGTGTCCCGGCGCGCTGAAGCGCCGGGGCTTTTCCACCTTCAGACGAATCCACGTCATCCATTCTGCGAGGCCAGGTCTCGGCCGTCGCGGCCTTCGGCCACGATCGGTCGTTTTTGACTCAGGGAAGGGCCGGGTACAGGGCTGGAGCGGGTCCGGTTAGGCCGGAACGGGCTTCCGCCGAAACCAGGTGTGCCACTCGCGGTTTTCCCAGACGACCAGGATCGGAGCGGCGTTGAAGATCGAGGAGTAGGTTCCGCTCAGGACGCCGACCAACAGGATCGTGACGAAGTGCTGCGTGGTAACGCCGCCGAAGATCAGCAGCGCCAACAGGGTCAGCGTCACCGTCAGCTGAGTGTTGATCGAGCGGGCGAGCGTCTGAACGATCGAGTGATTGACGAGAGTCTCGTAGCGGAGGCGGCGGTAGATGCGCTGGTTCTCGCGGATCCGGTCGAAGACGACGATCGTATCGTGCACCGAGAAGCCGATGACGGTCAACAGCGCCGTCAGGAACAGCGAGTCGATTTCCCAGCCGAAGAAGTGCGCCACCAGCACCTGGATGCTGATGACGACCAGGACGTCGTGCAGCATCGCCAGGATGGCGGCCACGCCGTAGCGGGTGGCATGCGGCACGCCGCGGAAGGCGTAGGTGATGTAGCTCAGAATGCCGAGGACCGCCAGGGCGACGGCGCCCACGGCCCGCCGCGCGACTTCGGCGCCGACCGACGGGCCGACGTGCTCGTCGCGCAGCAGCGTCACGGTCCCGGCCATCGCCTCCAACGAAGTCAGCAGTTCCTGCCGCTGGTCTTCGGAGAAGGGCTTGCTGCGCACGACGAGGTCGGTCTCCCCGGCCGTCTGGACCAGCGGGCCGTTGACTCCCACGGCCTCGGCCAGCGTCACGACCTGGCCCGGAGCGGGGCGCCGGCCGTCCTCGAAGCGGACCTCGAGCAGGCTGC
>DATEVL010000099.1:0-20589 GCA_035281845.1 Anaerolineales bacterium
GCCGGCTACCTCAAGGACAACCGCCTCTTGGCTGATGGTTTTCAGAAAAGCGCGCCCTACGAAGACATCGCCGTACGAGGTTCGGCCCGCGACGACCCCGATTTCCTGGGGGGCGGCGATCGGATCTTGCTCGACATCCCCGTGAGCGGGACCCGGCGCGCGCCTTACACCGTCGAAGCGGAGCTGCTGTTTCAGCCGATCGGCTATCGCTGGATCGAAAACCTGCGGTCGTCCGAAGGAGCCGAAGTCGAGCGCTTCCTGCGTTACGCCGACGCCATCCCCAACGAGCCCGTCGTCGTGGCCCGCGCCGAGGCTACGGTTGGCGGATGAGGCCGATCGGCGCAAACCGCTGGCCCGTCCGTCCTCTCCCCGGGAACGGCCTTCCGGGGTAGGATAGATGAGGCAGGCGGGGGGGGCGCCAGGGACCCGACTTATGGAAGCGACACCGCAACCCGACTCGTTGACGCAGATCTTGCTCGACGAGTTCATTCAGGCGCTGGGTCTGAAGCCCGGCCGACTTTCTCGTGCCCTGATCCGGCCGCTCTTCTGGCCGCCGGCCAGTCGCTTTGCGCGCCTGGGGGTCTTGTTCGATCACTATCTGACGACGGGGAGCTTTCCCGAGGCCGCGCGCTGGGCGTTGGAGTCGCACCGCGTCGAACTAAGGTTGCGGGAGTCCGTGGATATCCCGGCGAGCGGCCCGCTGCTCGTCACCAGCAATCACCCGGGCGGGGTGGATTGCCTGGCGTTGGCCGCCGGGCTGGGAAGAAGCGACCTGAAGATCGTCGCCAGCGGTTTGCCCTTCCTGCGCAGCTTGCCCGAGGTCGCCCGCCACCTGATTTTGGTCAGCCGAGTCGGGACGCACGCCAGGATGGCGGCGATGCGGGAGTCGATCCGGCATCTGGAGGAAGGGGGCGCGTTGCTGATCTTCCCGCGCGGCAAAGTCGAACCGGATCCGGCTTTCTTTTCTGAGGCCGAGCTGTCGATCGAGAACTGGTCCCCCAGCGTGCGGATCCTGCTGGACCGTGTTCCGCAACTGCGCTGGGTCATGGCCATGGTGAGTGGAGTGGTCTCGGGTAAGGCGCTGCAACACCCCCTGGCCAAGCGCAAGCGTGAGTTGACGGAGCGGCAGACGATGGCCGAGTTCTACCAGATCGCCCGTCAGGTGATGTCGCCGCGCTGGGTGCAGCAGACGATCTCGCTCAGCCTGGTGCCCGCCCGGTCGACCGTGGTGGATGGCGTGGACGTGTCGGCATCGGCCCAGATGGCCGATGTGATCAACTCGGCGCGGCGGGCCCTGGAAGAGCATTGGGCCTGGATCCGCGGCCCGCACAGCGCGGTCTAAAGAGTCTTTCCTTTGCGGGGATGGCGTAGGGGCACGGCAAGCCGTGCCCCTGCTGATTCCGCGGTCCGAAACCTACCGCTTCTCGAGCGGGAGGTACTCCCGTTTGGCCGGGCCGATGTAGACCTGGCGCGGCCGGGCGATCTTCTGCTCGGGATCGGTAATCATCTCTTGCCACTGGGCGAGCCAGCCGACGGTCCGCGGGATGGCGAAGAGCACCGGGAACATTTCGACCGGGATGCCCATCATCTGGTAAATGATCCCCGAATAGAAATCGACGTTGGGATAGAGCTTGCGTGAGACGAAGTAGTCGTCCTGCAATGCGATGCGCTCGAGCTCGAGGGCGATGTCGATCAGCGGGTTTCGGCCGGTCACCTCGAAGACCTGCTCGAGAATGCGCTTGATGATGCGGGCGCGTGGGTCGTAGTTCTTGTAGACCCGGTGGCCGAATCCGATCAACCGGCCCTCCCCGGCCTTGACCCGCTGGATGAAGGCCGGCACATTCTTCGCCTCCCCGATCTGCGTCAGCATGCGTAGCACGGCCTCGTTGGCGCCCCCGTGCAGTGGGCCGTACAGCGCCGCCGCTGCGCCGGCCAGCGCGCTGAAGGGGTCCACTCGGCTCGAGCCGATGGCCCGCATGGCGTTGGTGCTGCAGTTCTGTTCGTGGTCGGCGTGCATGATGAACAGCACATCGAGCGCCCGCTCCAGGACCGGGTTGACCCGATAGACCGGCTCGGACATCTTGAACATCATGCTCAGGAAGTTGCCGGGAAAGCTCAGATCGTTGTTGGGATAGACGTAGGGCAGGCCGCGGTTGTGACGGTAGGTGAAGGCGGCGATGGTGGGCACCTTGGCAATCAAACGCTTGATCTGATACAGGCGGTTGGCCGGATCGTCGACCTCGATCGCCTCCGGATAGAACGTCGAAAGGGCGGCGACGGTGCTGATGAACATCCCCATCGGATGAGCATCGTAGCGGAAGGCTTGCATCAGCCCCTTGATGTTCTCGTGGACGAAGGTGTGGTGGATGATCTCTCTCTTCCACTCGTCCAACTCGACCGAGGCGGGAAGTTCGCCGTGTAGAAGCAAGTAGGCGACTTCCAGATAGGTGCTGTGTTCGGACAGTTGTTCGATCGGATACCCCCGATAGAGCAAGACACCCACGTCGCCGTCGACATCGGTAATGGCGCTGCGCGTGGCGGCGGTATTGGTGAAGGCCGGGTCGTAGGCCATCAACCCGAAGTCGCCGTCGCCCTGTTTGATCTGGCGCAGGTCGAGCGCCCGGACGGTACCCATCTCGACCGGCACTTCGTAGCTCTTGCCGGTTCGGTTATCTGTGATGCTCAGCGTGTCCCGAGTCATTTCTCTCTCCTTCTTGGGCCTACTTGGTTCCATTCATCCGAAGCGCATTCTACCGTGGACTCGCCTGTCGCGGCCAAAACGGCAAGGAGCGCGTAGGCCGCGGATCGATTCGACCCAGGTGGTATAGTTCCGCCCCATGTCCGGGCGGGGTTCGTCGGCGAGGGTTGCGGGAGAATCGTTGGCCGACGCGGACGCACGCCGTCGGCTGGCCCGGGCCTGGCGCTGGTGGTGCCTCGCCGGGGCGGCGGGCCTGGCGGTCGGATCGATCCTCCTTCGCCCCGCTTTCGGTTCCAACGTAACCCGCTGGCTGATCCCCAACCTGGTGGCGTTGGCTGCGGTCCTGGCCTTCGTGCGTCACAATCTCCAATGGAATCGGCGGTCCGAGAACGGCCCTCTGTTGGGGGATTTGGGCGCCGGCAACCATATGACCGTTCTGCGCGGAGTCCTGATCTCCCAGCTTCCCGGTTACTTGGTCCTTCCCTGGCCGCCGGGTCCCCAGGCCTGGCTCCCAGCGTCGACGTTCACAGCCGTCCTCATCGCCGACTATCTGGATGGATACCTGGCACGCCGGGCCGATTTGGTGACTCGACTGGGCGAAGCGCTCGACATCGAGTTCGATGGAATCGGCCTGCTCGTGGCCACGGCCCTAGCGGTCCACTACGGCCAACTTCCCGTCGTCTATCTGCTGACGGTTGGCTCCGCTCGCTACGTCTACTTACTTGCCGGCTCGGCCGCAGAGCGGTTGGGTCGCCCGGTCTACCCGCTTCCTGCCAGCACCACTCGGCGGGGGTTGGCCGGAGCGACGATGGAGTTGGGGGCCGCCGCCTTGTGGCCGATCGTCCCTCCGGTGATGATGGCTCTGGCCGGGGCCATCGTCGGCCTGCCGTTCATGGCGGGGTTCGTGCGCGATGCGCTTGTCCATCTGGGGTTCTTAGACCCGACGTCGGCATCTTATGCATGGGCGCGGCACAGGATCGTTTACCTTGCTACGTTCGTCCTGCCGCCGTTCTTACGACTGATCCTGCTCCTGCTTCTTGGCCCGCCGTTGATTCTGGCGGCGCAGTCGCTTGGGTCTCTGGACCCCGTTGTGCTTCTTCCGAGCGGGGCGGCGGAAGGGGCTGTCCTCGTCTTCCTCACCGCGTGTCTGGCTCTGGTCGTTCTCGGATTCGCCGGGCGCACCGGCGCCGTCGGGCTCTTCATCGTCTACGGCCTGAGCCTGGCAGTACTCGGGGTCGCCCCGCGCGGCCTCTCCGCCTGGGGCTGCTCTTTCGCCATCTACCTCCTGGGCACGGGCGCCGGTTCGTTGTGGCAGCCTGAGCGGGCGCTCTACCTACGTCGGGCGGGCGAGCATCGCTGAGGTGAGAGCGCGACGCCGGCTCGCCGCCCCCTGGCTGCGATACGCGCTCTGGCTTGGGCTGCCGCTGGCGCTGGCCTGGGTGCTGCGCGACGTCAGCTTGTCCGAGCTGGCCGAGTCGCTGCGGGCGTTGACGGTGGGGGAGCTGGCGATCCTGGCCGCGGTCAACGTCCTGGTCGTTCTGACCTTCAGTGGACGATGGTGGGCGTTGTTGCGAGAGCGCGGTCTGCGGCTGCCGTATCTGGCGCTGAGTGCCTATCGCCTGGCGGCCTTCGCCATCAGTTACTTCACGCCCGGATCTCAATTCGGCGGGGAGCCGCTGCAAGTTCATCTCGTCCATCACCGGCACGCCATTCCTTTGCCGGCGGCCACCGCCAGTGTTGTCCTCGATAAGACGATCGAGCTGATATCGAACTTCGTCTTTCTCGCTCTCGGCCTGGCCGTCGTCGTCCGCCTCGGCCTTCAACCGACGGGTTCCGGGGTGCCGTTACAGGCGCTCTCGCTTTCGCTCCTGGTGTTCCCGGTGGCGTACCTGATGGCCGCCCGGCGTGGCAAGCGGCCGGGCACCTGGTTGGCGGGGAGGTTTGGATTGCGCGCAAGCGGATCCGGGACTCAGGCGAGAATTGCTCGAGCCCTGGAGGAGAGCGAAAAGGAGGTGGCCGCCGCGGCACAACAGGCGCCGGGTGGCATTCTGGCCGGAGCGGCATTCTCTGCGCTAACTTGGGGGCTGCTCCTCCTCGAGTGGGCGCTGGCTCTTCATTTCCTCGAAATCGATCTGAGCGCAGGGGAGGTCGTCGCGGTCGTGACGGCAACCCGCCTGGCGCTCTTCGTCCCGCTGCCGGGCGCGGCCGGAGCGCTGGAGGCCAGCCTGTTGTTCGCCGTGACGGCACTCGGCTACAGCGCGGCCCAGGCGCTAAGTCTGGCGCTTGTCATCCGTTTGCGGGACGTAGCCTTCGGCGGGCTGGGACTGTGGCTGGGAGGGTGGCTGGCGGGAGGGGAATCAAGAGCGAGGCCGCCCTCGGTGTGAGGGCGGGCATACGCGCCCGCGGGTGACCGCGAGATTTGGCGCGCCTCGGGGATTCCTCGCCAGGCTCTTGGCCTGGCTCGGAATGACAGTGGAGGAGAGTGCGCAACCGAGGCCTGTCCTCTATTGTCATTCCGAGCGCCCGGAGGGCGCGAGGAACCCCCAAGGCGCGTCAACTGCTGTAGCAGCGGCGGGTAAGGAGAACGCATCGCCCCCGTGGGGCACGGGCGGACCCTTACTCTATTGTCATTCCGAGCGCCCGCACGATCGTCCCCGAAGCGAAGCGGAGTGGGAGGGCGCGAGGAATCCCCTAGGCGCGTCAAACGCAAGAACCGCTGCGGGTGCATGAGTCCAGTCTCATCCTGGCGCCCGTCCCACCACGTCGATCTGATGCGCCAGAAAGACCAGATCGCCAGCCCCGACCTGTCGGCGCCGCGCCTCGATCCATTCGGAAAGACGGCGCGAGTCGATCGCCGCACGTCGGCGGACCGAGGACTCCACCATGTCGAGCAGCGTGTGGAGGACGAAGGCCTCGTCGCCCGGATAGGCGCCGTCGTGTGGAAGGACGATCCAATCGGACGAACCCGCGGCGAGCAAGGTCGATCCGCGGCGACGCAGCTCCGTCAGCAGACGACGTCCGGTCCGACGATCGCCCGAAGGGTGCTCGCCATCCCGGCGCGCGTCCATGGATGCGTGGTATTCGCGGACGACAGCCGCGTCGAGGTCGGCGTCGATCTCCGGCAGAAACGCCGTCAGGCCGTCGAAATTCAGAGTGAAGTAGAACAGCCCTCCCGGTCGAAGCCAGGCCAGGAGCCGGGGGAGGGCGCGATCGAGATCGACCAGATCGAGGAAGGCGTGCGCCAGGACGACGTCGATGGGCGGCAAGGACAGCGCCGCCTCGAAGAGGGAGGCGCTGCGCCATTCGACCTCGACCCCGAGGCTCGGACCCTCCAGCCTCCAGCGATCGTCGCCCAGGCGGCTCCAGGAGTCCCCGTGCGCCTCCGCCCTGGCCCGCAACCGCTGCGCCGCCAGTTCGCGGTGGGCGCCTTCGGAT
Source organism: Anaerolineales bacterium (assembly GCA_035281845.1). GTDB lineage: Bacteria > Chloroflexota > Anaerolineae > Anaerolineales > E44-bin32 > DATEVL01. Next base: position 6,134 of record DATEVL010000099.1, read on the forward strand.
TCGAGGGCGATGTATCCATCCTGACCCAGGACGGAGCCTTCGAGCAGCCGCTCGATCATCGTTCCGATGCCGGCGCCGACCTCAAGGAATCGCAGCCGGCGCGACTCCGTCTTCGGCGGCAGAGAAGCCAGCATCGTCCGCCAAACGTGCGGGTTGAGGGAGCGGTCGTCGAGCGGCTTCTTGGCCGCCAGGTATCGCTGGAACGACTCGGTGCGCGCGTCCAGCTGTCCGGCCTCTTTCCCCCGGCTAAGCCTTCGATTGCAGCCGTAGGTCCATCACCAACGCCGCAATCAACAGGATCTCGTCCAGCTTCGTCACCCATCCGAGTTTGTCGGTTGTGGGTTGGCCGAAAACGAAGAAGGCGATGATCGTCAGGACGGCGAAGCCGATGAAAGCGTAATGCACCAGGTCCTGACTATCCTCGAGGAACTCCGGCTCGGATAACGTCGCCCACAGCAGGACCAGGTAGCCGATGCCGTTCAGCAGCCAGGCGACGCGCAGGGAAGCCCCCCAATCGGGACTCCACACGATGAAGGGAAGAATGATGAGGTGGACGATCGCCGTGAACAAGCCGAGGACCAGGATAGCTCTACGAACCGTCTTACGATTCATGCCGGCGCCTCCAGAAGCAGCGGTCTTGGCCCTCCGTCGGAGGGGCGAGGATCAGGATAGCATAGGTCGCCGTGCTTGCGCGGCGGCGATGCCGTAAGAAGCTTCCTTTTTCAGCCGTCCCATCCGTCCGTCCCCCCCAGGTCTCGCGCACACCCCCGGCCCCTCGCAGAGGGTCGGGGCGCTCCGTGGGGCGCAGCCGAGGGGCCCCACTGTCGAGCGCGCTTTGCGAGACTGGCGGGGAGAGATTATCCCCTCCCCCCTCGCTTCAACCGCGAACGGAGGAGGGAAGGGGTGGGGGTTCAGCGATCAGGCTTCTCAGAAATCCAAGGATCGTCGCCCCCGCGTCTTCCCACGTCGGATGGGCCAGGTACGTACGCCGGGCAGCCAGGCCGAGGCGCGCCAAGCGCGACCGGTCCTTGTGCAGGGAGAGAAGTCGTTCGGCCAACGCCACCGGGTCACGGGGGTCGACGAGGAAGCCGTTCTCACCGTCGCGCAAGAACTCGGCTGCACCGCCCGCTGAACCGGCAATCGCCGGGAGACCATGGCCCATTCCTTCCAGGTGGGCCATCCCGTAGCCCTCATAGGAAGACGGCATGGTCGTGACGTGATGGGACGACATCACGAGCGACAAGTCCCGGCCCTTGAGCGCGCCGCGAAAACCGACCCGATCGTCGAGGTGGTAACGCCGGACGAGGCGCCGAACGTGGCGCGTATGTCCGCGGTCCGCCTGCATGTCGCCGGCCACGGTGAGGTGGCCGGTTCCGGGGGGAAGGAGGGCGACGGCTTCGATGAGGGTGGTCAGCCCCTTGCGGGGAATGAGGTTTCCGACGAAGAGAATTCGTATCGGCCCGGATTCTTTGGCGCGGGCGGCAATCGCCTGGTCGTCGATCGCCGCCGGCAATCGATCAGCTCCAGGCACGGCCACGACCCGGGGGGCGGTGGGGTGTTCTGCGCCCAGCAGGCCTTCGACCACTTGTCGCGTCGTCCGGCTGTTGAAGACAAACGCATCAAGGGAGGCCAAATAGGCGCGCTCAATGCGGCGAAGGACGGCCCGGGTGAGCCGATGGCCGGGCTCGCTCGAACGCAAGTGATGGACAAGCCCCACCCGCCGCAGCCGGGGAAGCCTGCGCGCCAGCCGCCGATTCGGCCCGATCAGGGCCGGATGCGACAGCTCGTCCTCGACGAGCACATCGAACCCGGCATCCCCCAACCGGCGATCCAGCTTGGAGTTGAAATTGCCGGCGAGCCGAACGCCGTACGGGCCCACCGGCAGGGAAACGATCTCGACCTCGACCCCGTTCCGGCGTAAGTAGTCCACCACGATTCGATCGTAGAGGTATCCGCCGGAGAGCTGATCGAGGCTCCCGTCCGCGACCCAGCCGACATGCATCAAACCACTCGATGTTGTTTGGAGGTTGACGGAACCCGACCCCGTCCCTGGGCGTGCCCACGTTCTCTTACGGGAGGCCCATAAAAGTGGTGCAAGGCAAGTCCGCGCGATCGAGGGGCATGAGATGGAAGAGCCGGAAGGGGACGAGACCGAATCCTTCGTCCTGCGACAACGGATCGGTGCATCACAACGTCTGCCGGACGGAGGCCCAGGCCGTCGCGCTTTCCCACAAACGGACAATGTGCACCCGAAGGCCGTCCCCGGCCAGATGGGTGGCCAACTGGCCCGATAGGATTCGGCAGAAGTGCTCGAGACTCGGGTTGATTCCGGCGAACTCCGGCAAGTCGTTGAGCAGACGACCCCGGTAGCCGGCAAGGACTGCCTCCAGGTGCTGCTCAACCTTCGCCAGATCAACGAGGTAGCCGTGCTCATCGAGGCCCTGACCTTCCACAATCCACTCCAGGCGGTAGGCGTGGGGATGGACCTCGTTTTCTGCACCCCAATCGCCTCCGATCAGAAAATGGCTGGCTTCGAAGTCGCGCTGCAGGCAGAGTTGATAGGTGGTCATGGTTTCTCAGCCGCTGTCACCATAGGTCAGGACGACCTGAATCGTTTCCTGAGGGCGCTCGGCCAACAACCGATAGGCTTCGGAGGCTCGCTCGAAAGGGACGCGGTGCGTGATCAGTCGCGCCGGTCGCAGCGCCTCCAGGAACGTGAGCGCGTAGAGCAGCCGGCGAGAATGGGTCCACCGCCCCCGCAGTTCCGGCGCGACGGTGCTCACCTGGCTTGCGATCAGCCGGATCCGGCTGCGGTGAAACGGGCCCCCGAGATCCAGCGAGACCTGCTTACGGCCGTACCAGGACCCGATGACGACGCGGCCATCGAATCCGGTGGCCCGGATCGCTGCGTCGAGGGCCCGCGGGTCGCCGCTGAGCTCGTAGGTCAGATCCGCACCGCTGTGGTCGGATGCTGTCTGCAGCGCCTCCATGAGGCGTGGGAAGGCTTCGTCGGGGGCGGGGTCGAGTGCGTGGTGCGCGCCCAAGTCCAGCGACGCCTGCCGGCGGAGTGGGAATCGATCAAGGGCCACAAGGGAAGCCAGCGGCATGCGAGCGAGCAGGGCCGTCGTGAGCAGGCCGACGACGCCCTGCCCGAAGATCGCCACTTGCTCACCGGTCATCGGCCGGCCGTCGTGCGCCAGGTTGACCGCCGTCTCCGCGTTGGGAAGAAGCACGGCCTCTTCGGGCAGGAGGGCGCCCGGAAGCGTGATCGTTTGGTCCCGCGGGACGACGAAGTATGTCTGATGCGGCTGAAAGGCGAACACCGTTCTGCCGAGGTATGTTTCCTCGACGCCCGATCCAGTCTCGATCACACGACCGACGGCAGCGTATCCGTACTTAAGTGGAAAGTCGAGGGTCCCGCTGAGGGCCGGCAGACTCACATCGGCCGGCAAGTCGGCCGGCGCCTCCCCCCGGTAGATCAAGAGCTCGGTGCCGGCGCTGATCCCGCTTGCCAGAGTCTGAACCAGCACCTCGCCCGGACCCGGAGGGGACATACCCTCCTCCCGAGTTTCGACCCGGAGTGGTCCGACGAAGTAGATCGCGCGCCGTGAAAGTGTCACTCCAGCTCACCCCATAGGATCAGGTCGGGGCCTGAAGGCTCCCAGCCCAGCAACCGGACTTCGGGCAAGGCGCCCTGACCTGTGGCCAGCGCCGGCTTCCCGGCGACGAAGACCGGCGCCAATGTGATGACAATCCAATCGACGAGGCGCTCGGCCAGGAACGAGCGCAGGACGCGGGCCCCGCCCTCCACCAGCACCGACCGCAGTCCTCGTTGCGCCAGGAGAGCCAACGCCGCCGGAAGATCGACGTCGTCCTCCGGCCCCCGGTCGACTTCGAAGACCTGGGCGCCGAGGCCGGCGAGCGGGGCGCGTCGCGCTGGAGCGACCGGACGGCCGGCCACGAACCAGGGCGGCCGGGGGTGTGCGAAGAGGCGCGCCGAGCGCGGAGTTCGCAAGTCGGTGTCGAGGACGATGGGCTGCGGGTTTGGGCCCGAGGCATGCCGGACGGTCAGCTGCGGGTCGTCCGCCAGAATCGTACCTATCCCGACCAGTAGACCGTCGTGCCGCGCCCGCAACGCGTGAGTGCGGAAAAGCGACGGCGGACTGGAGAGCGACAAGGGGCGGCCATCGCCGAGGGCGATCGATCCGTCGAGGCTTTGGGCATAGCTGATGGTGATGAAGGGACGATCGGTTGGAGCGGCGGCCGACAGCCGGGCTTCGGTCGCTTTCAGGACGTCATCGCTCACGAGCCGGGGGGCGTATGGGCGGGGTCGGATTCGAATCCACGTTGATCCAATGGTTCATCCGGGTTCGTTTGGCCTGCAAATACGCGGCGTTTTCGCCGGTGGCGTCGATCTGCAGCGGAATACGACTGAGCACGACCACGCCCATCTCGCGCAGCGCGTCGAGCTTGTGCGGGTTGTTCGTCAACAGGCGGATCGAGCGCACCTGAAGTTGGCGGAGAATGGCGGCGGCGGCGCCATAGTCGCGCTCGTCGGCTTGGTGGCCAAGGGCCAGATTGGCGTCGACCGTGTCGAGCCCTCCGTCCTGCAGGTTGTAGGCGAGCAGCTTGTCGCGCAGTCCGATCCCCCGTCCCTCTTGACGCAAATACACCAACACCCCGGCGCCCTCGGCGGCGATCAGTTCGAGCGATCGACGCAGCTGCTCTCCGCAGTCGCAGCGCAGCGATTGCAGTACGTCGCCGGTGAAGCATTCCGAGTGTAGACGGACCAGGACGCCTTCCGCTTGCCGCACCACGCCCATCACCAGAGCCAGATGTTCCTGGGAGTCCTTGCCATCGTGGTACAGACAAAGCTGGAACTCGCCTGTGGCGGTGGGGACCCGGGCGTTGACGACGAGCTCGACTTCGGATTCGTTAGGCATTCGTTCTCGCCCGGCACTGGACGAAAGGGCCGGAGTGGAGGATGGCTATTCATTATAAAGCGTTCTAGCCCGATTCCTTAAGTCGTTTCGATAGCGCCCTGACGCCCTCACCCCATGCCCCTCTCCCGGCCTGCAGGCCGGGAGAGGGGTCTCAGGGTGAGGGGCTTTCTGCAGTACAATGCAGATGCAATCTATTGCAGGAAGGAGACGCATGTCCTGCAGCGAACGGCTGCGCCTTGAAATGCGTCTGCGCGGGCTCCGCGTGACCCCGCAGCGAGCCGTGATCATCGAGACCGTCTCTCACCTAGGTGGCCACCCGACGGCGACCGAGGTCTACCGTGAGGCCGCCCGACGACTCCCCGGGCTGAACCCGGCGACGGTCTACCGCACGCTCGAAGCGCTCCAGGCGGCGGGGATGGTGGATGGCATGGGCGGCCCCGGCGGCAAGTCGCGCTTCTCGGTGCGCGACCTCTCCCACCCGCACCACCACCTGGTCTGCATCGATTGTGGCGGCGAGCTCGAACTCGACCCAAGCTGGATCACCGGGCTGGCGCGCCAAGTTCGGCGGCGGAAGGGATTCCGCCTGCACACGCACCATCTCACCCTGACCGGTCTGTGCCGCGACTGCGCCGCGCGCGCCTCGGCCGAGGGAGGCTGACATGATGACGGCGCCGGCCCCGCTTCACATCCCGGATGGTTTCCTCAGCCCGGCGGTGGCGGCGCTGGGCTGGATGCTGGCGATCATCTTCGTCTCTCTCGGCATCCGCCACACCGGCCGGCAGCTCGGCGACCGGATGATCCCCATGATGGGCGTGCTGGCGGCGTTCATCTTCGCCGCCCAAGCAGTCAACTTCCCGGTCGCGGCGGGAACCTCCGGCCATATGATCGGCGCGGCCCTGGCGGCGATCGTCCTGGGTCCGTGGGCTTCTCTACTCGTCCTGACCGTGGTCGTGGGCACGCAGGCCCTCCTCTTTCAGGACGGAGGGCTGATCGCGTTGGGGTCGAACATCGTCAACATGGGCGCCCTGGCGGCGTTCAGCGGCTATGCCGCCTACCGGGCGGTCGTTCGCCTCGCTGGGGACCATCGAGCGGCGCGATTGGGAGGGGCGTTCGCCGCGGCGTGGGTCTCGGTGGAGGCCGGCGCCATCGCCACTTCGATCGAGCTGGCCCTATCTGGCACGACGGATATCAACCTGGCGTTGCCCGCCATGGCTTCGGTGCATGCCTTGATCGGAATCGGAGAGGGTTTATTGACCGCCGGCGCCTTGACGATCCTGATGGCCTCACGCCCGGAAGTGTTGCTGCACGCGGAGCACGCGCCGGGTCGCCGTCAAGCCGTTTTCGCGCTCGGGGGCCTCGCCCTGGTCTTGTTCTTGGCCTTGGCCGCTCCGCTGGCCTCGGTCAGCCCTGATGGCTTGATGGCGGTCGCGCGTGACCAAGGTTTCGACGGAGTGACACGTGCGCTTTGGTCTGGCCCCGCGGCCAACTACCTGATGCCCGGGGTGGACGATCCGGCCTGGTCGACCATCGCCGCGGTGGCTATCGGGTCGCTTGTTGTTTTCGGAGTCGCCATCGGCGTCGGCCGTCTCAGCCGACGGAGCCGGGCGACGGGCTAAGCCGTGCACCTACATCTCGTCGACCGCTACCGGGCTGGGACCAGCATCGCCCATCGACTAGATCCGCGTGTCAAGATCCTTCTGGTCCTGACCTATATCCTCGGTCTCACCCTGGCCCCGCCAGGTGCCTGGGTAAGCTACGCCGCGTTCTTTGGGTTGGCTCTTGCTGCGGCCGCCTTCTCCGGCTTGGGGCTGACCTTCGCCGTTCGCCGATCCTATGTCGCCATTCCATTCATCCTTGCCGCCGCCGCGCTGCCCTTCACCGTGCCAGGGCCCACGGTCCTTACCCTGCCCGTCCTCGGTTGGGCAGTGAGCGGACCAGGGCTTGTGCGATTCGTCAGTATCGCCGTGCGGACGTGGCTGGCGGTCCAGGCGGCGGTCCTGCTGACGGCCACCACCACGTTTCCGGATCTCCTCTGGGCCCTCGGAGCGCTCAAGGTTCCGTCGGCATTGGTGTCGGTTGTCGGGTTGATGTATCGCTACTTGTTCCTGGCCGGCGACGAGGCGTTGCGGATGATGCGCGCCCGACAGGCGCGGGCAGCCGCGCTTCCCGGCGCGCGACGGCCGCCGGTCTGGTGGCGGGGGCAGGTCGCCGGCAGGATGATCGGTTCGCTCTTCCTGCGTGCCATCGAGCGCAGCGAGCGGGTCTATGGCGCCATGCTCGCCCGCGGCTACGACGGCCAGTCGAGGAGCCTGATCCACTTCCAGATGTCGGCACGCGACTGGGCTGCCCTTGGCGCCGGCCTCCTGCTTGCGGCGGGTTGCCTCGGGCTGCAGGGAGTCGCCTGAACGATGCATCACACTCTCGAGGTGCGCAATCTTCATTACACCTACCCCGATGGCCAGGCGGCGCTGCGCGGAGTCGATCTGTTCGTCGCGCCCGGCGAGAAGGTGGCGCTGGTCGGGCCGAACGGCGCCGGCAAGTCGACCCTCATCCTTCATCTGAATGGAATTCTGCACGGACAGGGTGAGGTGCGAGTGTGCAGCCTGCCGATGGAAGACGTCCATCTCGGCCGCATCCGGGCCTCCGTCGGGGTCGTCTTCCAGGATCCGGACGATCAATTGTTCTCGCCCTCGGTCGCCGAAGACGTAGCCTTTGGGCCGCTCTACATGGGGTTGGCAGCGGACGAGGTGGAGAAGCGTGTGCGCTCGGCGTTGGCAGCGGTCGGGATGCCGGGAGCCGGAGGGCGCGTGTCGCACCACCTGAGCGGCGGCGAGAAGAAGCGCGTCGCCATCGCCAGCGTGCTCTCGATGGAGCCGGAGATCCTGGTGCTGGACGAGCCGACCGCCGGCCTGGACCCGCGCGGTCGGCGCGGGTTGATCCGCTTGCTGGCGGCCTTGCCGCAAACCATGCTGGTTTCGACTCACGACCTGCGGATGGTGGCCGAGCTCTTCGCGCGCACCGTCGTCCTCGACCAGGGGAAAGTGGTCGCCGATGGGCCAACCGCCGATCTCATGGCCGACGCCGGGTTGCTGGCGGCGCATGGGTTGGAAGCATAGGGGCTTTCCGATCTCGTTCCGAGTTGTCTGGCTTTGGCCTCACCCCCTGCCCCTGGCGTCGCACAGCTCAGGCGGGGTGGGATCAAGCCAGCGGGAGGGGGTAAGGGCCTGGGGTCGAGTTCGAGGAAGGAGGAACGAATGATGGATGGTGCTGCGTCTGCCTACGGCGCCGAGCTGCAGCCGTTCGCCGGGATCGCCTCCTTCATGCGGCGACCGGTGTCGCGAGCATTCGGCGGCGGCGATGTGGCCATCGTCGGTGTGCCCTACGACTCCGGTACCTCCTATCGCAGCGGCGCCCGCTTCGGGCCGCGCGCCATCCGCGAGGCGTCTCTGCTCCTGTGGGGCTACAACAACGCTCTGCAGATCCAGCCGCTCGAGCACCTGCGCCTCGTCGACTACGGCGACGTCGACGTCGTTCCCCCGTCTATCGACGACACGATGGTCAACATCCAGCGCGAGGTAGGAACCCTGCTCGAGCGAGGCGTCACCATCCTCGCCCTTGGCGGGGACCATTCGATCACGTTGCCTCTGCTGCGGGCACACCACGCCCGCTTCGGACCGCTATCGGTCGTGCACGTCGACGCCCACCCCGACACCTGGCCGAGCGAGTTCGACGGGCACCCCTACAGCCATGGCACATCCTTCCGACGGGCGATCGAGCAGGGCCTGATCCGGAAGGGGGGATACATTCAAATCGGCATCCGCGGTCCGACGACGGCTCCGCAGGACTTGCAGGAGGCGCGTGATCTGGGTGCGCGTGTGATCACGATCGATGAAGCGCTGGCGATGGGGATGCCCGCCGTCCTACAGGAGGTCCGGGAAAAGGCCCAAGGCGCTTGTTACCTGTCGTTCGACATCGACGCCGCCGATCCGGCTTTTGCTCCAGGCACGGGCACTCCGGAGGTGGGAGGCTTCACCAGCCATCACCTCCTGACGCTGGTTCGCGGCCTCCAAGGACTCGACCTCGTAGGGTTCGATCTGGTCGAAGTCTCGCCTCCCTACGATCACGGCGGGATCACAGCGATCCTGGCGGCCAACCTGGCCTTCGAGATGCTCTCGCTGTTGGCCGCGCGCCGTGTGGGGGCCACCCCGAAGGAGGGGGATCGCCGATGACACTCCAACGCATCCTCCTGCCGCTGAGTGGAGCCGTCGTGGCGATCGTTGTGCTGGCCTACGCCTTCGGCTCCGGGACCGTCTCCGGCTCGTCCACCAGCGGGCTGAACCGCGCCCGAGTGCTGGAGGTTCTTGAGGAAGGGACGACGGATCTCGGCGCCGGGCCTCAGACGTATCAGGTCTTCCAGATCGAGGTGTTGGACGGGGCCTATGCCGGAAGCCGTTTCACCATGGACTACGGGCGACGTCAGGTGGTGAGCGAAGGTGACGGCGTGCGCGCCGGGCAGGAAGTGCTGGTCTCGGTGGCGCTGTCACCCACGGGGAGGGTCGAGGCCTATTTCGCCGATTTCGTGCGGATCACTCCCATCCTCGGCTTGGCCCTGGTCTTCGTCGTCCTGATCCTCGTCGTCAGCCGCGGCAAAGGGCTGCGGGCGCTGATCGGGATGTTGCTGAGTCTGGCCGTGATCGGGGGCTTCATCCTGCCGGCGATCCTATCGGGGGCAGACCCCGTGCTGGTCTCGGTCAGCGGTTGCTTTGTGTTGATGGCAGCGACCTTTTACCTGATCCACGGATGGACCATCAAGGCGCACACCGCCGCCCTGGCCACGCTGGCGGCGCTGATGCTGACCGCTGCTCTCGCCGGGCTGAGTGTGGGCGTGGCGAGGCTCAGCGGTCTCGGAAGTGAGGAAGCGCTTTTTCTAACTCAGTTCGCCGACGCCGGCCTCAATGTACGAGGCCTGCTTCTGGCGAGCATCCTGATCGGCGCCCTGGGTGTCCTCGACGATCTGACGATCAACCAGATCTCGGCTGTCTTCGAACTGCGGCAGGCCAACCCCGATCTCGCCATGCGCAGCCTGTACCGCCGGGCGATGGTCATCGGTCAGGATCACATCGCGGCCACCGTCAACACGCTAGTGATGGCGTACGTCGGGGCCTCGCTGCCGCTCCTTCTGTTGTTCACCCTCTTCGAAGAGCCGTTCTTCTCTGCGTTGAACCGGGCAGTCATCGCCGAGGAAGTGGTGCGGACCCTCGTCGGGGAGATCGGGCTGATCGCCGCGGTCCCGATCGCTACGGCGCTAGCAGCGGCGGTGCAGCGCCACCGGGGCCGGTTTCCGGGGTGGCTTGGTCCGGAGATGCTTCCCATGGAACGCGAGTGAGAAGGATCCACGCACGCTCTCGGCGGCCTGTCCTCTGGCTGCGGCACGTCGTCGGAGCTGGAGGGATCCACCTATGGCCGGCGGACGGCCTCGGCCCGCCGTTGCGGTAGACTGTCTCACCAAATGACGACGATCGAAGTTCCGATTGAGGGCATGGACTGTGTCGAGTGCACCGAGCACGTCCAACGTGCTCTGGCGGCGCTTCCGGGTGTGACGCAGGTCGAAGTGTTGCTCGCCTCCGAACGGGCCGTCATCGATCTGGATCCGGAGCGGGTGGGCATGCCGCAGCTCCGAGCGGCGGTCTCGGGCGCCGGTTACAAGATTCCGGAGGCGGCCGTTGCCACCCGGCCGCAGGCCGCGCCCAGCCGCGCGCCTTTGGCGGTTGCCGGTGTATTGACGGTCGCGGTCGTCCTGTTGGCCGTCATCGGCGAGCAGCTCGGTTGGATCGAAACCTTGAGCCGCGCCGTGCCCTGGTTCGTCTGGGTGCCGGCGATCCTGGCGGCGGGATTCCCGGTGTTCCACGAGGTCTTCCTTGCGGCGCGCCAGCGACGGATCATCGCTCACACGCTAATGACGATGGGGGTTATCGGGGCGGCGCTCGTCGGCCAGTGGGCGACGGCGCTGATCGTCGTCTTCTTCATGCGCGTGGGAGACTACATCGAAGGGCTTACGGTGGGGCGGGCTCGGTTGGCGGTACGCAGCCTGATAGCGTTGGCGCCGCAGACCGCCCGGCTCGAGAGCGACGGGGGCGAGGAGATCGTGCCAGCCGGACACATCCATTCCGGAGATGTGGTTCGTGTGTTGCCGGGCGAAGCTATCCCGGTCGACGGGGTGGTGTTGAGCGGCCAGGCAACTGTCAACCAGGCGGCGATCACCGGCGAGGCGATGCCGGTCGAAGTCGGCCCGGGGGCGACGGTCTTTGCCGCCAGTCTGGCAACCCTGGGGACGCTGCGCATCCGGGCGACGGCCGTGGGGCAGGGAACGACCTTCGGCAAGGTTGTCCACATGGTCGAAGAAGCCGAGCGCGGCAAGGGTCGATCGCAGCAGCTGGCCGACCGGTTTGCCGCCTACTACCTGCCCTTTGTGCTCCTGGTGGCGCTGATGACGCTGATCCTCCGCCGCGACCCGCTGGCGGCGGCGGCGGTCCTGGTCGTGGCCTGTACGTGCGCCTTCACCCTGGGGACGCCGATGGCGATGTTGGCCTCGATCGGTACGGCGGCCCGCCGCGGTCTCCTGATCAAAGGCGGCCGGGCGATTGAAGCCCTGGCGCAGGCGAGGGTGGCGCTACTCGACAAGACCGGAACCCTGACGCTGGGGCGGCCGGAGATCCGCGAAATCGTTGCTCTCGACGGCCGGACCGAAGACGAAGTATTAGCCCTTGCGGCGGCCGCCGAGCGCTACTCGGAGCACCCGCTGGCCAAGGCGGTACGGGCGGCAGCCCATATGCGGGGATTGGCGCTCGCTGAGCCTAACCACTTCGAAGCAGTACCAGGCAAGGGGGTACGCGCGACGATCGGGGCGCGGCAGGTGGAAGTGGGAAGCGAGTGGATGACAAACCCGATTTCCGAAGGAAATCGTTCCGAAGGAAATCGGGCCTGGGACGACGACACCGCCCGCCTGGAGGCGCAAGGCTTCACGCTGCTGCATGTTTCGGTCGACGGCCGGCCGGCCGGCATCCTGGCAGCGACAGATGCCGAGCGCCCGGAGGTGGGCCAAGCGTTGGACGAGTTGCGCCGTCTGGGTTTCGATCGGCTGGAGCTGATCACCGGGGACCGCCAGCTGAGCGCCGGCCCGATCGCCGAGCGCCTGGGGATCGAGTTCCAGGCCGGACTTCTGCCGGAGCACAAGATCGATATTGTGCGTCGGTTTCAACAAGACGGCCGGCAAGTGCTCATGGTCGGTGATGGCGTGAACGATGCACCGGCGCTGGCCCAGGCGGACGTCGGCATCGCCATGGGTTCGGCGGGGGCCGCCGTCGCGGCGGAAGCGGCGTCGATCGCCCTGCTGCGCGACGACTGGCGTCTGATCCCGGAAGCGGTCCGGGTAGCGCGCAGGACGATGCGCGTTGTCCGCGGCAACCTGATCTTCACCATCGCCTTCAACATCGTAGGCCTGACACTGGCGGCGCTGGGCATCCTCCCTCCGGCGCTGGCGGCAGCGGCGCAATCGGTCCCCGACCTCGGGATCATGGCGAATTCGTCGCGGCTGTTGCGCTGACAAGGGGGATTCGCGCCGGCGCGCTGCGCGTGAGAGAAGCGAAAGCGCTTACTGGGGGCGGCGTAGAGGTGCCAAACGCATCGCAGCCGGGTCGACGTAGCATTCGCCTGAAGGGCTATGACTACGCCCAGCAAGGCGCGTATTTCATTACCGTTTGCACGCAACGCCGCGCATCCCTGTTTGGAGAGATCATAGACAACAAGATGCAGCCGAACGAGGCGGGTGACATGGTCGTCGAGGAGTGGGATGCCTTGTCGATGAGGTACCGCGGGGCGCATTTGGATGCGTTCGCCCTCATGCCCAACCACATCCACGCCGTCCTTTTCCTCGCCCCCGAGGAGAACGTAGGGGCAGGCCTTGTGCCTGCCCCTGGATCTGTAACATGCAATGTAGGGGCAACCACAAGGGTTGCCCCTACGAATTCTGACGGCGACGACGGGGTAAGGGCAAGCCTCGGGGCGACAAGAGGGGTCGCCCCTACGGATTCTGATGGCGAGGGCGGGGTAGGGGCAGGCCTTGTGCCTGCCCCTGGATCGGTAACATGCAATGTAGGGGCAACCACAAGGGTTGCCCCTACGTTGGGTGATGTGATCGGCGCGTTCAAGTCCATCACGACGGTGCGGTATGCACGCGGCGTGGAGACGCGAGGGTGGCCCCGCTTCAGTCAGCGACTCTGGCAGCGCAACTACTACGAACACGTCGTCCGCGACGACGAAAGCCTGCAGCGAATCCGCGAATACATCGCTGAAAACCCCGCTTGCTGGGACCTGGATGGCGAGAACCCGCGAGCCAAACGGAGCGGCTCGAAGGATGAACCGTGGCGCAACCTCTTGCCTTTCTCGCGCCGGGAGAGAACGTAGGGGCAGCCCTTGTGCCTGCCCCTGGATCGGTAACATCCAATGTAGGGGCAACCACAAGGGTTGCCCCTACGTTGGGTGATGTGATCGGCGCGTTCAAGTCCATCACGACGGTGCGGTATGCACGCGGCGTGGAGACGCGAGGGTGGCCCCGCTTCAGCCAGCGACTCTGGCAGCGCAACTACTACGAACACGTCGTCCGAGACGACGAGAGCCTGCAGCGCGTCCGCGAATACATCGTCCACAACCCCGACCTGTGGACCGTTGACCGGGAAGACCCGGGCGCGAAGACCTGCGCCTCGGAAAGGGAAATGTGGCGTGCCTGATTGTGGTCAGCGTATGATCGTCGAGCCCTGTTGCCCGGACGAGTCGGAGGTCACCCTCTCCCCATCGCGCACCAAAGCCCCGGGGTAATTGCGCTCCCCGGCGACGGCGCCCCAGCCCCTGAGCACAAAAGGCGCGGGGCCGTCGGCGGCCAGCCACTCACCGTTGTATTTGCGGGCGATGTGAACGTGTTTTCCGGTCGCCGCCCCGCCTTCGCAGGAAGGGTGCCCCAGAGGGTCCCCGTCCCAACCCTCGTCCCGCGGGCGATCGGTCCGTTGTCGGCCAGATAGGAATACACCACAACCCAGCCGGTCTGCTCGTGGTCGACATCGAAGTCGGCTAGCGACGGGGAGGACACGACTTCGCTGTCGGGCCGATGATGACTCAGATGGTCGGAGGTCGCGGGATCAAAGCGATCCTCAGCCAGGGCGTAAGGATGCCCTTCGCGGGGCCGGCCGCAAGGGCCTGCAGACGCTCCATCGTCCTTCTGTCCTCAGCCTCCCCCAGTGGCAACCTGTCTGCCAGCCCGGGGACTAGGCCTGGCGGGTGCTGTGGGCGGGCACTTCCACGGCGCTGGAAGGGATTGCCATTTCAGACTGAGTTAGGTATACTTAACTCTGGAATTCACTATGCCAAGACACAGCCCGGCGGTTGAGGACTACTTGAAGGCGATCTACGAGATTCGGCAGGAGGCCGGGGCCAAGCTTGTAGGGACGGCCGCTCTGGCCG
>DATEVL010000100.1:0-8342 GCA_035281845.1 Anaerolineales bacterium
GGCGAGCACAGTCGAGTGGGTGCAGGCGATGATGCGGAACCGAGGGCTGCAGCAGGTGTGTGTTCGAGGTCGGCAGAAGGTGAAAGCCATCCTGTTGTGGTTCGCCCTCCTGCACAATCTCCTGATCGCCCACGGGCTCAGAGATCGTGCCTGCCTAGAGGCGCGCGCCGGGTAGCGCGACGGAGAGCGGCCCGGCAACCGCAAAGTCGTACCCCAACCGCACGATGCAACGCCTCATCCTGTGGGCTAAGCCTGACTGCGCCCATGCCCCCAATCCGCCCCGAGGCGAATCCCTTCACGGGCTCGGAAGGGGGGACTAAAGGGGGGCGAGAAAGATGGGACTCCCTCTTGCCCGACGCTTGACACCGTGGTAATATGCCGCACAAGGTAGCATGTAAGTTCAGAGTGAGTCGAAGGACCAAGGCCTGAGCTGAACGCGCTCGGGCCGGTTTGTTCTACCGCCGGCATTGCCGAGGCTCCCGACCTCCGAAGAACAAGCAGGCTCCTAATCCTTTTTGCCTGGGAGGGCAAAGCAATGTCGGAACGGATTCAGGGCACGGTCAAGTGGTTCAACGGCGGCAAGGGGTACGGATTCATCGCCCGCGAAGGCGGCGAAGATGTCTTCGTCCACTATTCTGCTATCCAGGGTGAGGGCTTCCGCAACCTGGAAGAGGGCCAGCGCGTGGAGTTCAACATCGTGCAGGGCCCGAAGGGACTGCAGGCCGCGTCGGTCACGGTGCTGTAAACCCAGCCCGAGACCAGAACCGAGAAGCCCCCGCAAGCGGGGGCTTCTTCTTTTCTGCGCTACCGGCGGCTCTCGGCGGCGTCCAGCTCAGGGTTGCATCAGTCCGATCAGGCTGCCCTGCCCAAGGGGGGTCCGGGCGCCCACGGTAGTGACCAGATCGACGAACGTGGCGTCACCCTGCCAGTAGCCCACCGCCATCCGATCCTCATCGAGCCAAAGAATCGCATCGAAGGCACCCGGCGCGTGGGTTGCGATCACCGCCGGACCCTCACCGCGCGCCGGTAGGAGGACGAGCTGCCCAGCCTCGGCGTCTGGGTCCGACCGAGCGATGGCGTACGCGAAGCGTTCGCCTGACGGCGCATAGGCCGCCGCCCCGGCCTGACCCTGCTCGGGCAGCAGTGGTATCAGGTTTTCGCTGCCGGTCGCCGTTGACCGCTCGACGAGTTGCGCCGGGCTGCTGCAGGCACCGACGGCGAAGGTCCCATCCCCGTTGACGTCGCTCCAGCAAGGCGACGGGAACTCCGCGTCAACGGCGGCCACCGGCGTGACGGCCCCCACGCCGATATCGTAACGATACAGGCCCGACCATCCGAAGAACAGGATGTACCCGCCAATTCCCGTCACCTGCCAGGCGAACACCAGATCGCCGTCGTCCAGCCATTCGACCGGCTCGAGGACGAAGTACTCGGGAATGTCGTCCTGGGTGTCGGTCTGCGTGACCAAGGTCGGATCCGAGCCGTCGACCCCGGCGATCCACACCTGACTGAAGGGCGGCCCGCCCCCCCAGTTCGTCTGAGAGTAGGCGATGTGCGAGCCGTCCTGCGACACGCGGAACGCCAGCCCGGTCGGTTCGCTCGAGCGGGTGAAGGCGAGATCGACGCTCTCGCTGGAAGTGACGCGCCGGACAACTTCACCTGGTTCGACTCCACCGCCCGCCACATAGTAGACCGCGTCACCGACGACCTGGGCGGTGTTCGGCCGTGAAAACGACAACCCTTCGGCCGAACGCGTCTCCACGAGATCTCCGTCCAACGTGTAGATGCGGAACTCGGGGTCGAGATGAGTCACGATGAGCGGCTGCTCGGGTGGGGTGACAGGCGTCGGGGCCATCGGCGTGGCTGCCCCGGCCGGGCCCGAGGTCGAGGGGGTAGGCAAGGCTGACGGCGTTCCACCCAGGTTGCAGGCCAGTCCGGCCACGACAACGGCACCGATCCGGAGGATCCATCGTCTTCGTCGAGGTCTCATTCTCGGGCTCCCTTCCGCCGAAGGCATCCCACGGTGTCACCGAAGGCGACCGCCGCCATTGAACTATAGCCCCGCGCCAACGCGCAGACACTGCTTGTGTGGTTGTGTCGGATACAATCGATCCGAATTGCCGACCGGTGCGGCGCGGCCGTCGCGCCGTGGCCCGCGCCCGGAGTCGTCACCAGGCCGACCATGGCTTCCCGATCTACCTTCCTGCGCAGCACAGGGCTGCCGCGCGCGTACTGGTTCCTGTGGGGCGGGACGATTGTCAACCGGCTGGGCGGCTTCGTCATCCCATTCCTCACCCTATACCTGACCGGCGCACGCGGCCTCCCGGTCGGCCAGGCAGCCTTGATGGTCTCGCTTTTCGGAGCAGGCTCGTTCGCCGCCAGCCTCATCGGCGGAGAGCTGGCCGACAGGCTCGGTCGACGTCCGGTGATGCTCATCAGCTTCTTCGTGGCGCCCCTGGCCATGCTCGCTGTGGGCCTGGGGCAGGCGATTCCCGTCATCGCCGTCGCCACGCTGCTGCTGGGTTTCTTCACCGATCTGTACCGACCGGCGGTGAACGCCGCCGTCGCCGACATGGTGCCGCCGGAGGACCGGCCGCGCGCCTACGGCTACCTTTACTGGGCGATCAACCTGGGAGCAGCGGTCGCTCCGATCCTGGCCGGGTTGATGGCCCGCACGAACTACCTGCTGCTGTTCTTCGGGGACGCGCTGACGACCTTCCTCTTCGGCCTCATTGTCCTGATCGGAGTGCGCGAGACGCGCCCGGCCGGCCTTCAGGGCGGCGCCTCGCCCACCCTGGGGGACCGTCTGCGGGCGCTCCGTTCCGAGCCGATCCTGCTTGCATTCACCGGACTGGCGCTGGTCTTCGGCACGATCTACATGCAAGGGCACGTCACCCTCCCGGTGGACATGATCTCCAACGGTCTGACTCCCGAGCAATACGGCCTGGCGGTGGCGATCAACGGAGCCCTGATCGTCATCCTGGGCATCCCGGCCAGCAACGCCGCCGGGCGCTGGCCGCGCTTCGGCGTCATGGCGGCATCGTCCGTGCTTCTGGGAATCGGATTCGGATTGCCGGCCCTCGTGACGACCTTCGCCGGCTATGCCCTCAGCGTCGCCATTTGGACGCTGGGCGAGATCGGGGGCGCGACGGTCGCGCCAGCCATCGTCTCCGATCTGGCTCCGGTCGACAAGCGCGGCCTGTACCAGGGGGTGTTCGGCGCGGCCTGGGGGCTGGCCTTCCTGACCGGCCCGGTCATCGGCGGCTGGGTTTACCAGAACTATGGGGCGACGGCGCTGTGGACCGCCTGCCTGGTCGTCGGTGGACTTCTCGGTGCGGGTTACTTGGCCATGGCACCCGCCGCGCGGCGACGGATGGAGCAGGTCGAGATTGGAGATTAGAGATTGGAGATTGAAGATTGGCTAGTTCGAATCGCCAATCTCTAATCTCCAATCCCCATGACTTACGCCGCGGCCGGCTCGCGTTCGACGGCTGCCTCGACGGCCAGGCGCGTGCGCGTCCTGCCGTCGAGCACGAGGAACCCGGCGACGGCGATCGCCGAAAGAATCCCGCACAGGTACCATACCCAGAGCGGGTTGTAGTTGTCGAGGATGATGCCTGCGCCCCACGGGCCGAACATGGATGAGATCCCCCACGACAGGCTGAAGACCGCCATATAGCGCCCGCGCTTATCTTCCGGCGCCAGTCGCGCCACCAGCGCCTGTGCCGTCGGGATCACGATCATCTCGCCGAAAGTGATGATCAACATCGCCACCGCAAACAGACCCAACGTCGCGACGAACCCATACAGGCTGAAGCCGACCATGTACAACGCCGCTCCGACCGCCATCAGTGCCATCGGCCGGTACGGACGCAACCGGCGCGTCAGCCAGAACTGGAACAGGACCACCGTCAGAGCGTTCATGCTCATCAGCATCCCGTAGCCCCGCGGGCTGACCCCATACTCGTCTCGCAAGAACACCGAGAGCGTGCTGTACATCTGCAAGTAGACCAGATTCATCAAAGCCGAGACGACCAGGAAGGCGACGAATAACCGATCGACCAGAGCCGTGCCGTAGCCGCGAAAGGTCTGGACCATCGACTCGCGCGACGCCAGTTCCTTGGCCTGCGGCCGCGTCTCCGGGATCAGGCGGTAGACGATGAGGGCGGTGATCATGCTGCTGATGGCGTCGGCGATGAAGATGTAAAGATACGACTGCGCCGCCAGCAGCCCGCCCAAAGTTGGGCCGACGATCCAGGCCAGGTTGGCGCCGACGCGCAGTACCCCGAAGCCTTCGGCGCGCTTGGCCTCCGGCAGCATGTCGGCGACCATCGCCCCGTGGGCCGGGCCGGCGACGTCGGAAAGCAGCCCGACGACGGCCGCCAGCACATAGAACGTCTGAAGCTGATCGACCAGGCCCATCGCCAGGCTGCTCAGGGCGCTCACCACGAGGCCGAAGATGATGATCGACTTTCGCCCGAAGCGGTCCGCCAGAGCTCCCCCGATGAGGTTCCCGAAGAAGCCCGCCAGCGAGAAGATGGCGAACAGGATGCCGGCTTCGGTCATCCCCACGTCGAACTTCTGGGTAACGTACAGCGCGAAGAACGGAATCATCGCGGTGCGGCCGATGGTGTCGATGAAGGACGCCCCGACCAACACCCAGAACGTCTGGGGATACTCGCGATAAGTCGAGCGCAGACGGTTGATCATGGCCGGAAGATCCCGAGAGAATCACACTGGCGACGAACCTCCCCGCCGGAAGCGGCTCTCCCCCTGTCGTGGGCGGGTGCATTCGTCGCGGAAAAAAGCGTCGGCCGCGGCGATCAGCGGCCGACCTTGGCGGATTATACCCCGGCCGTGGTCAGCCGAGGATGAATTCCGGAACGAGGCTCCCCGACTACTGAGCCATCACGCTGAGGATGATCCCCATCAGGACCAGAGTCACCATGTGGTTGCCAGCCTCGATGCCCCACACCTTCCAGCCGCGGGCACCGAAGGCGGCGTTGGCCGCCGAGGTCGTGGCCACGAACCCGATCCACACGATGAGCCCGGCCAGGGCGCCCGCCGCGGCTCCCGTCGCGCCCATGATCCGAACGAAAAAGGTGTCCAGGAACAAGGCTTGCACGAACGCCGCCACGATCGTAACGACGTAGTTCATCGGGTTGGGCCGCTGGACAAACTCCGGGCCCTTGCCGATCCCAGCCAGCCACGGATTGAGAAAAAGGGGCTTCGAATACCATACGAAGCCGACGAGGATGGCGGCCACGACGCAGATGACGACACCGAGCCAGTTAGTCCCTGCGAACATTCAGCCCTCCTGGTGAGCAGGCCCGAATCGGCCCGAGTTCCTTGGAGAGGAACACCGATGCCGCATCTTGGATGCGCCGGCCCGCTCGCCACCGAGCAGGACTGGTCGCCCGGCGCTTCAACGCAATCCATGAGGTCGGCCGACGAGATGTGGGGCTTCGCGCCTGCGCCGCCTTCCGACCTCTGGTCTTCGAGCGGCGGCGATCTTCCTGACTCGGGCTACTTTTCCGCCGTGTCCACCGGGAGGGTAAACCGAAAAGTCGTTCCGGCGGGCGTGCTCTCGGCATGGATCTCGCCGCCATGAGCCGCCACCAAGTTCTTGGCGATCGCCAGCCCCAGCCCGCTGCCGGTCGAGTCGGCCGACTTGTAGAAGCGGTCGAAGATGTGCGGAAGATTCTCGGGTGGGATGCCGCCGCCGGTATCGGCCACCGACATGCTCACGCGACGTCCGCTCGGCTCGACGGCTGCCGCGATGCGCACCTCGCCACCCGCCGGCGTGTGCCGCACGGCGTTGGCCGTGAGATTGGCCAGGACTTCGCGGATGCGAAGCGGATCGACCTCGACTAACGGAGTCTCCCCCGGTACCTCGGCCCGCAATGTGACGCCGGCGGCCTCGGCCTGACCGCGGAAGGTGGCCGCTACCTCGCCCGCCAATACTCCCAGGTCGGTCGGCTCGCGATGCAGTTCCAGGACGCCGCTCTCGGCCAGAGAAAGCGTGCGCAGATCATCGATCAACCGGGAGAGGACGCGTGTTTCTTCGAGGACCGGACCCAGGTGAGCTTCGTCCGGCGGATAGACGCCATCGAGCATCGCCTCCAGGTTGCCCTGGATCACGGCGATGGGCGTGCGCAGCTCGTGCGTCACGTCGGCCAGCAGCCGGCGGCGCTGGGCCTCGTTCGAGCGAAGCCGCTCGAGCATGGCATTGAAGGCTCGCGCCAAGGACCGCAGCTCGCGTGGGCCACGCACCGGGACCGTCGCCGAGAGGTCGCCCGCTTCCACCCGGCCGGCGGCGTCGATCAGGTTGCGGAGAGGTAGAGCCAGGATTCTCAGGGCGGGGAGAACACCCATGAGCACGATCAGGCCGAGGATCAGCAGGACCAACGGCGTGGCTGTTCCCGCGCCGGGTTGCCCAAGTGCGCCCAGCAGCCACAGGCTCCCGGCGCAAGCGGCCCCGCCGAGGAGCAACACCAGGGCGAAGGCGGCCGCGGCTCGCCATAGAAACCCGCGGCGCATGCGACGCCAGTGGCGCATGTCGCCTGCCGGCCCGGGAGGCCAGGTTTCGCCTTCGGGCCACCACGGTGGGCGATGGCGCGGGAAGTGCCGGCGGAAGCGGCGATCGCGGTAAGGGTAATCCGGTCTCACGAGTCCGCCAGCCGATAGCCCACACCGTATACCGTCTGGATGTGACGCGGCTCGTGTGGGTCCGTCTCGATCTTGCGTCGCAAGTTCTTGATGTGGGCGTCGATCGCCCGCTCGTACGAATCAAACGCGACCCCGTGGACGGCGTCCAGCAGCTGAGCGCGTGTGAAGATCCGGCCCGGCTGCCGCGCCAGGGTGGCCAACAGCTGGAATTCGGTGGCGGTGAGCTCGACCGGGCGATCGCCGACGGTCAGGTTCATCCGCGGGAAGTCCAGGACCAGGTCACCGGCGTGGATGACCTCGGCCGCGCCCGCGCCGCCCTCGGCTCGCCGCAACACGGCGCGCACGCGGGCCACCAGTTCCTTCGGGCTGAACGGTTTGACCATATAGTCGTCGGCGCCCAGCTCAAGGCCGACGAGCTTGTCCGATTCCTCGCCGCGCGCGGTGAGCATGATGATGGGCACATTCGAGTCACGGCGGACGCGGCGGGTGACGTCGAGGCCGTCGCCGCTGGGCAAGCCGAGATCGAGCACGATCAGGTCCGGCCGGGCAGTACGGATGGCGGCCAATGCCGCGCCGCCGTCGCCAGCCGTGATCACAGCGTAGCCGGCGCGTTCGAGGTAGTCGCGGGCGAGCTGGACGATCTTGGGTTCGTCGTCGACGATGAGGATGGTGGGCATGACGGTCCAAGCTTCCCGGAAGCTGGGAGCTTGCGGGAAGCTTCTGGGATATTCAACCTCAGAGGGATGTTATGTGCAAAGGCAAACCCCCACCCCACCCTCCCCCTAGAAGGGGGAGGGGGGGGGTGGGGTTTGCGAATTCTAGACGGCCTCGCTGCCTTCCTTCGGGGCCTCGCCGTGCTGTTGGCGGTGCCAGTCCTCGGCCCGCTGGCGCCAGTGGTTAGGCATGTCGTCGGGCGAAAACGGACTCTTCGGTCCCCAGCCCCAGTGCCGGTGGCGTCCCATCCCGCCCCAGAAGATCATGCGGAAGAGGAAGAAGACGAGGAACAGGAAGAACAGTGGAGCCAGGCAGCCGAGAAACCCGAAGCCGAATGGATGGTGCGGGTAAGGCGCGTAGGGCCCGTAATAGTACGGCGCGGGCACCGGTGCGACCGCCTGTGGCCCAACCTGGACCCCGCTCTGGGCCGAGCCCGCAGAGAGTCCCATGCTGTAGGCTGTCCAACCGAGGGCGGCTGCGCCGCCCACGAGGACCAGCACCAAAACGATTCCTGCGGCGATTCTGAAACCTGTGTTGCCGGACATCTTGACCTCCTTTGTGGACGATGTCGTCGGCAGCATCATGTCGGAAGATTGTGGAGCAGTTGTGAAGGAAGCGTGGAGGGATGTGGCCAGTGGTCACTCGTCAGTGGTCGGTGGTCGGTGGTCAGTGGCAACCGTCGTGGCGCGTCGCTGGCCGCTAGTAGCCGCAGGCTTTAGCCTGCGCCGCGGTCCAGGTCGGGCCGTTCCTGGGGAGCTCTATCGGGATCGCCGATGATCCGAGAGTACAAAACCGATTCTCACAACTGCTCGGCGAGGAGCTTGGCGCCATGATAGATCTTTGGCTGCGATCAACGCAGGCTGGCCCAAGACAAGCCGCTCAGAGCGTATCAACGCGGCAGCGTACTATCGGGGTCCCCCACGATCTGAGAGAACAAGATCTCGCCCGTTTGTGGGTCG
>DATEVL010000101.1:0-2120 GCA_035281845.1 Anaerolineales bacterium
CAGGCGGAAGCGATCGAGGAGCTGTACCAGCGCACGCAACGTCAGGCTGAACGCCTCAGCGACGCGTGGGCGGGGGAGGGGGCCCGGGCATTCCAGGGAGAGATGGCCGAGGCCGTCTTGCCGTCCTTGCGGCGGCTTGGCCTGGCCCTGGGTGAGACAGGTGAGGCGATCGTGCGCATCAACGCCCTCATGCACGCCGCCGAGGAGGAAGCGGCGGGGTTGATGCCGCGCGAAGTCGAGGGGGCCCAGAGTTCGTTTCTGGAATGGGTTCACGGGATCCTGGACGCCGCCGGCCTGATCCCTGCGACCGGCGTCGGCGAAGCGGCCGACGCGGTCAACGCGCTGATCTACCTGTCCGAGCTGCGCTTCAAGGAGGCCGGGATTTCGGCCGTGTCGATTCTGCCTTTCGGGGATCTGGCCAAAGCCGGGAAGTACGTCGTGAGGTATGGGGACGAGGCCGCCTCCCTCGCCGCCCGCGGCGGCAAAGAGCTGCTGGGAGAAGCGGGCGAGGTGGCGCTCAGGCGGGCCGGCGCCGAGCAATACGCCAGGGCCGGCAGCGAGTTCAAGGGGTTGCGCAATGCCTACGCCGACCGTCTCGGCGTCGGCCCCTTCGGCCAGGTCCACCACTCGGTTGAGCTGCAGGTGCTGAAGAAATACCCTGGGGTCTATTCCCCGGCCGAGGTGAACGACTTCGCCAACATGCGAGGCATCCCCCGAGAAATTGTGGAAAAGAAGGACTTCCGTCAGCTGCACAACTCCAAGATCCGGGAAGTCTGGGACCGTCATTATGCCGAGCTGGACGACGCAATTCAAAGCGGCGGCCTCACACCCGGGACAGCGGAGTACGACAAGATGGTGCGCTTCCATGTCGAGAACGGCCGCGCAGAGATGGACTGGTCGCTGGGGCAGTTCTTCAGTGAGTACCGGACCGGTCGGGTGACGGATTTCCCGTTCCAAGCCAACCCGCCGCCGACGAAGCCTTAGGCAGGCCAAGAAGGTCGCCGCTGCGGCGGGTCCTCCCTCGGCGGCGGCATGGCCCACGCGTTCCACCATGAGAGGGTTCGATGGGCACCGATGTGAAGATGGATTATGACGAGGTCCGCGCGATGGCGGCCGTATTGAGTCAAGGTCGGATGGACCTTGATCGCCTGTCTTCAGCCGCCGGCCAGTGGGCCGGGGCCATCGAAGGCGGCGCCCTCCTGGGGGCGACCGGCGAGCTGTTGGCGGAAGCGATCCGCTCAACGCTGAACGGTCGAATTCAAGCTCTGGCCGAGAAGATCGGCGAGATCGAAGCGGACTTGATGGCCGCCCTGGCCTACTTCGAGGACGGCGTGCAGGACTCGAAGAGTCGGTTCATCTGAAGCCTGGAGGCGATGCCGTGCTGCGCTACGTCCGCCCCTTGGTCTTTCGTTCCCTGGACACGATCACACAGCAAGTTAGTTTGGTCGAAGAGGGCCTCAACCAGGCCCGCACTGCCGCCGTGGAATTGAGCGAGGCGTGGATCGGCGAGGACGCCGAGGCGTTCGTGGCGGAGGTGGAGTCCGGCTTTCTGCCGCACGCCACGGCGATGATCGCGACCCTCTTTGGAATGCGACTCGCGTTCGAAAAGGCGGCCAACGTCATTGAGGCCGCGGACGAGCAGGGCCGCGGGATCGTCCGCGAGCTAGCCGACCACTACGGCAAGATCTGACGCGAGCACCCCGGCTGCGTTCGCGGGGGTGAGGCCCTCGCCGCTAGGTGCCCTCCAGCAGATACTCGTACGCCGCCAGCGCCGCCTTGGCGCCCTCACCGACCGAGATCAGCACCTGTTCCGAGATCACATCGGTGACGTCACCGGCGGCGAAGATACCGTCGGCCGAAGTGCGGTTGCGGGCGTCGACCTTGATCCGGCCGCGCTCGTCGCGCTCGACCAGCGCCGCGACGATGTCGGAGTGCGGCACCAGGTCGACCTCGACGAAGAAGGCGTCGGCCTCCAGCACCCGATCGGCGCCGTCCCGGCGGATGCGCAGGCGCCGTGCATACTCGTCGCCGATGACCTCCTGAACCTGGTAGCCCTCCAGCACCTCGACGTTGGGCGACGCCAGCACCTTGCGCCCCATGGCCGTATCGAGCTCGCCGTG
>DATEVL010000102.1:0-13756 GCA_035281845.1 Anaerolineales bacterium
ACACTGGCGGAGACCACCCCATACACCAGCAGCAGGCTGTTACGGACCCGGTTCACGCAGTTCGGGCAGCCCATGCCATCCACGGCCAGCAGGGCCGTCGCCTTTTCCTGTCGTTCCTCGATGGACGGCGATTTGTGAATGACGTCGACGTGGCATTCCTTGTCCATGATCTTTTCCTCCTAGGATCGTGGCCTCTCAACGACAGCCGACGGGCCGCGCCGGGACTCCTTAGCCACTGTAGCGGACGAGGCCCGAGGGGAGACCGCGCCGTTTCTCCTTGCGACCGATGCGCACTTTGGCGCGCCGCCGCTCGCACCCATTGCTCAGGCGGGCTGGGGGGGCGAGGTATGGAAGAAGGTCCGGGCGGCCAGCGGAATGGCGATGGCCAGCGCCGCCAGCGCCACGATCTGTGACTGGGTCAGACCAAAGGCGATGATCTGATAGGAACTGGTGAAGGCCAACAGGAAGCGCTCCAGGCTGTACAGCCCTAGGAACACGAGGAACAGCGCTCCGTCCGGCCAGCGTCGCCGACGCAATATCCATAGAAGCGCAAAGATGCCAAGGTTGACAACCAGCTCGTACACGGGCATGGGTGTATAGAACACACCCAATTGGGGCACCAAGGCGCGCGGACTCGTGTAGGCGAAGCCGAAGGGCCCGCTGGTCGGCGGGCCCATGGCGTCCCCGGTGATGATACAGGCCAGGCGGCCCACGCCCATCGCCAGGGCCAGCCCGGGCGCGGCGATATCCGCCAGCCGTCCGAGGCTCAGGCCGCGGCGGCGGGCGAAGATCACCAGAGCCAGCATCCCTCCCGCCACTCCTCCCCAGATGGCCAACCCACCCTCCCAGAAGTACAAGGCACGGATCGGGCTGAGAGCGTATTCGTGCGGCCAGTGGTCCAGAACGTGAAATAGGCGCGCCCCGATCACTCCGCCCAGGATGACCCAGGTCAGCGCATCTTGGAAGTCCTGCGAGCGCACGCCTCTGCGCCTGGCTTCACCGGCGGCGATCCACGCCCCGAGACCGATCGACGCCGCCACGATGATGCCGTACCAACGCAGGGCGAAGTGGCCGAGGCTGAACAGAACCGGATCGATGCTGATGGTGATCATGGCGAATAGCCTCATTGCCTGTCGGATGGAGGCGCCCGGCGCTGGGCGCCTCGATCCGCATCGAGTTAGTGTTGATGGGCGGTTTCGTGATGCGGGCCGACGTACTTCTGCGGCTCCTTCTCGAAGCTCCTCTTGCAGCCCATCGAGCAGAAGGAATACGTCTTCCCTTCATAGTCCATTTTGGCTGCGGCCGAGTTGGCGTCGATCTCCATGCCGCACACCGGATCCTTGACCATCGCTGTCACCTCCTTTCTCGCACCGTTGTAGCCAGGGGAGACGATCGTCGCACCGACGGGGCGTCCAAAGCCTCAGGAGATCCTTCGGCCGCTGCCCGCGTCAACCCGGCCGGGGCGCGGTCGCCTTGAAGTCCGGCCGGGATGCTTGTGCTCGGATGGCTTCCATCCGTCGGGCAAGCCTCGGCGGGATCCGGCGCATTCCATCCCAATGGAAGATCCCAATGGCGAGATTCCGGCCGGACTTCTAAGATCGCGGCGATACCTTCCTGCGCCTGCCCTGGAACCGAAGGCTGGCCCTCCAGCCGAGGCAGGATCGCCAGGACGACCGCTAGTTGCAGTGCCAGCTGGAAATTCTCGTCGAGCGACGGGGAGAACAAGCCGGCCCCCGCCCAGCTCCAGGCATTGGCCAGGTACAGCAGTGCCTCGCTCGCGGCGCGGTTGGCATCGGGCACGCCGTGGGCGGCCATCGCCCGCGTCACAGCCAGAAGAGGCCTCAGCCTCTCGTGCGTCCAGCAAGGGAGGCCGCGTAACCGGCGCAAGGCGCCTTCCGGGGAACGTACGCACGCCTGAAGGAATCCCACACCTTCATTAGGCGGCCACTCCGGTTGGGCGAATCGGGCGGACCCTGCCCCGTCGTCACTCCAGGGGATGACCGAGGTGGTTCTCAGAAGCCCCGAATCCCACGGACGCGGCGCGGCTCTATCCGCCGTGGCGATGAGAAGCACCGGCGGACCGGCCGCCGGGCCTCGCTGCAGGCCATCGGCCCCAGGGATGATGGGGCGGCAATAGAGTCGAGAGGCCAGCGCCATCAGGTAACCCCATTCGGCCGGACTGATGCGCGACAGCAATGCGACAGAAATGCTCCCGGCCGCCGGATCGCGAGCCGCCTCCTCCATGAGCGCCATGATTTTGTCGTGGTTGAATCGCTGCTGGGCCTCGGTAAACAGAGCCACAGCTTCGCACCGACTCGCCCACCAAGCGTGTCCAACCATCTCCTGATAGGAGGCGGGGCCCGAGCCCGCCAACCAAGAGCCGACAGCGCGAGCGGCGGCTAGTTTGCCCGAACCCGCGGAACCGCACAGGATCGCCACGGACTTGGCCTTGAGGGCCACATACAACTCGATTAGCCCCAGGGAGTCTTGCCCTGCCGTGCCCAAAGGTGCGCCAGCTTGAGCCTGGCCATCCATAACATCTGGCGCGGCGAGCGGCGACAGTGCAGCGCGAGGTGATGGCAACATTCGGACGGTCCTCAGCGAGATGGAGCCGCCGAGCGCAGGACGACACAGCACAGGGTCAGAGACACAATCAGGGTCACGATGACCGCACCGGCGGCGATCGGCGCCCCGAACCGAGGCACGACAAGCAGCGCCAAGAGCGGCAACGTGCAGACCCAGACGGCTAGGCCTGTCAACAAGCCGTCCGAGGAGATCCCTGTTCGTCCGGACAATGTATGCCTCCTCAGAACCCCAACGCGGCGAGGCGCCTGCGAGGAAACTCCGGGCTACGGCCTTGGGCGATCATTCCTCCGCCCCCCAACTCAAGGCGAGCATCTGCAGGGTAATCTCGACCTGGACTTGAAGCCGTGGCAAGGCCCGGGATCCCACCCCCGGAAGGACTCGGAAGTTGGTGGATTGACTGTCGGCTTGGGCGGTGACGACCACCGGACCTTCCTCTTCACTGTAGGCCAGCAGCACCACATACTGGCAGGCGCAGGGATCAGCGTCCGAGACTCCCTGGCCCTCAAGCGCCTGCCTCAGATCGAAACTCTGCACCACCCGCAGTCCGCGGCGGTGAAGAGCCGACGTTACGGCGAGAATGGCCGCCTGGCTCGATCCGGCAAAGCGCGTCCAAGGGCCCACGCTCGACCTCTTCTCGACTAGAGTAAGACGCCGGCGAGGGTGCCGCCAAGCGCCGGGTGGCGCGGAGGCCGGCGAGCCATCCCGCGCGCACTTTCAGGGACGTCATCCCAGGTATTCCCACCCGATCGGGCCGGCGCCTGGCGGGCGGTGCCAGGGGGTGCAAGTGTCGCACGGCCGGGACGGCCTCCCTCGGAATCACAGTTTGAGAGGGCGAGGCCCTGTCCGCCTCTGTCATTCCGAGCCCTGCTACTGCGGGGCGAGGAATCCCCGAGCCGCGGTGAACGCACATTGCTTGCGAGTCGCCTGTCGCTAGCGGCGGCGAATGAGCCAGACACCGAGAACCGCGCTGGCTGCCGCCAAGGCGGCAACTCCTGCCACCTGGCCGGCCGGTTTGGACCGGTCGAGCACGTGGGGCTCGCGACTGGCCTCCTGCACCATCGCCGGGCCTGGATCGGCCTCGATCGCGGCGGCGGTCACCGTCAGATCGGCCACGGCCGACTCGCCCTCCTCGGTCGAGGCCCGCAATCTGTAGGAACCTGGCGCGAGGTCGCCCGGAAGCGTCAGGGTCACGACGAAGCCGCCCTCCTCACCTTCGCCCTCGGCGGTTGCCCGCCCGAGGGAAACCGATGTCGCCGCTCCCTCCAGGACCAGATCGAAGACCTCGCCCGGCTCCATCTCGGTGCCGGTGATCGTGATCGAGCCGCCGGCAGACGCAATGGCGGGGTCGACGCGAATGATCGGCTCGCCGTGGGCAAGCGCAACCCCCACCGGGTACAGGGCCAGGACCGACGCGGCGACGACGCTCGTCAACAGGGTCCGATGTCTCATCGGGCAATACTCCTAACCAGATGGGCTTCCACTGGGCGAATGGCAGCGACCACGCCGCTCAGCACAATCGCCAAGAGAACGAACCCCGCGATGAGCAGCAACGCCTTACGTCGAGTGGGGCTCATATAGGGGCTGCGATCGACGATGGGAACCAGTGCCAGCAGCAGACCAAGCACCGCCGGTACCACTGGAAGAGCGGCCGAGCCCCACATCTCCTCAGCCGGGAACAGCCACAAGAACATCCACCACGGTTTCGTCACCTCGGCTCCGGCAACCCCCGGCTTGCCCAGCGGCGCCGGCCAGAGCAGGGTCAGAAACAGGGCCAGGGCGAGTAGAACGAAGCCGTACCCGGCCAGACGGCCGACATGTCTCGAGAATCGCGAGCTGCCTTCGCCGGCGGTCGACCTGGAGATGGAATCGGCCGTCGGCTTCGGGGAAATCCCGTGCTGTTTGACCAGGAAGGCATGGGCGAAGAACAGCAGGGCGAAAAGCATCGGCAGGATCGTCACGTGCCCATTGAACAACCGCGTCAGCAGAGGAACAGTCCGGCTGAACTCAGCCGAAAACCATCCGCCGAGGGCTCCGATGACCTCCGCCGCTTCGCTGTTGTGCTGCAGCGCCTCAAGCCCCTCCTGGTCGAACTTGAGGACCGAGCCGGTGAAGACCAGCCCGAGGGTGGTGGCCAACAGTCCCAGGCCGATGTACCAGTTCACCTCGCGCGGTCGTTTATAGGCGCCGCGGTAGAGCACCCGGAGCATGTGCAGGAGAACCGTCACCGTGACGATCTGCGCCGTCCAGAAGTGGACGGAGCGCACGAGATCGCCCACAGGCACTGTAGTGACGAGGGCGACGACGCTGGTGTGGGCATCCGCCGGATGGGGATGGTAGAACTGCGCCAGGTAGATCCCCGTGACAAACAGGATCACGAATCCCGCGAGCGTGATCCCGCCCAGCAAGTAACCGATGCTGTTGGCGTACTCCGGGACGGGGTAGGCCAGGCCATCGAGGCCGAGCCTTTCTCGCAGGACGGCGGCGATCGAGTTTCGTTTCGAGGTCAGAGACTCGGTTGACACGTCGGCTCCCGGGGACGTCATAAGCCAACTCCCCTCCCGCCTGCGGCCGGCCGTGGCGCATTCGTCGCGTTCGCGTGAGCTGCCTCAGGCCCCGACATCCCACACGAACACTCTCTCCGGGACGTCGGTGTCTCGGATGGTCAGGGTTAGCACAGCGGCTCCGTCCAGGAGAGCCTCTCCATCGGCCGCGGTCGCCGGAAACGACAAGGTGCCAGTGTAGTGGTGTCCGTTGCCGATCGGCCAGGCGGTTGCCTGCACCTCCTGGCCGGAGTCGGTCCGCAGCACCGCCAGCGACGCCAGATCCCATCCGATATCGAGGGAATGCGTGTCCATAACGACTTCGAAGTCGAGAGTCGCCCCCGGCGAATCCAGATTGAGCGGCGTGACGACGAAGACCACCGCACCTTGGTCATCGGTGCGCGTTTGCCCTTCGGTTTCTTCGACAGGAGCTGCCGCGGTGGCGGAGGGAACGGTGGTGCGCGTCGCCGTCCCCGGCAGGACCAGATCATCCGAATCAGTCCCGGCACAACCTGCCAGGAAGACCGGAATCAATACGAGAAACAGAGCCGTCGTCTTCACGCGGCAGCCTCCGTCGGTGCCAGATGCGGCGCGGCATGACGCTGCACCAGCCGCAGGGCCCGCAGCATGATGGCGATGCCAAGGAGATTGGTCAGAAGGCCGACGGCCAGGAAGGGCACTTTCCACTGCGCCAGGAATGCCGCCGCAGCGCTCAAGCCGAGGATCGGCAGGACATCGGCCACATGGTGCGCGCAGCAGGCGACCATCGCCGCCGTCGACATCCCCCCGCCGGCGGCGGTCGTGGCGCCGGCGGCAGCGACCGCGCCCGGGTTTCCGAGCTTCAGTCGTGTGAACAGGCCAGCCTGCACTCCGAACCCGATGAGGATGGGCACGACGAACAGGCGGTCTTCCCAGAAGAGATCCAGGGCATGTTGCGGCGACTCCGCCAGTGACACCAAGCCGAGATAGACTCCGGTCAGGAAAAGAGCGCCGAGCAAACCGGCCGCGATCGGGACGAGCACGTAGCGGGTTGAAAGCGTGCGAACCATCCGACCTCCGTCGCCACCGGACCCAGCCTAACCTGCGATCCGGAACGACTTCAGCGCTCTTTGGCCCTGCTCCCATCCGCCATTCGGCTCGCCGTCGAGGCCGGTAAAGGGCGCTTCCTTCCGGCGGGTGGCGCGGTTAGCGTAAGTGAGCGCCGATGTAGCGCAAGGAGCAGTGTTGTGGCTAAAGATCCCGTATGTGGCATGGAGGTACAGCCGCAGGCAGCGGCTGCCCGACGAAAGTACCGAGGCCAGACCTTCTATTTCTGCTCGGTCGACGACGCCTCGAAGTTCGACGCCGCGCCCGACCGGTACGCTCCCGCTATTCCCTCAGCAACGACAGGGATTGCCCCTGGTGTCGACGGGCAGGTCCGGATCAACCTTTCCGTCTCGGGCCCCAACCGTTACGGTGGGCCGGCGCTTGCAGGCGCGCTGGAGGCGCTCCCCGGCGTGCGGCAAGCCAAAGCCAACATCCTAGGGCGGCGGGTCGCCATTGACTACGACCCGACGCAGGTCAACACGGCCGACCTGGTCGAGGCTATCCGCGCTGCCGGCTTCGGAGCGGGCGAGCAGACCCTTCGCCTGAAGGTGAGCGGCCTGTACTGTGCCGAGTGCGTCGCCCGGATCGAGGATGCGCTCAAAGCCGTCCCCGGCGTCATCGATGCGACGATGAACGCCGCCACCAACGAGGTCCGAGTCGAATACGCTCCGTCGTCCGCCGATCTTCAACGCCTGACAGGAGCAGTCGAGTCGGCCGGTCCTTACCGGGCGGAGCGCGCCGCCGGGGCGTCCGAGAACGAGCTCGGCAACGAGGATAAGGCAACCGAGAAGGAATACCGATCGCTGATGCGCAAGTGGTGGTTCGCCGCCGCCGTCGGCGTGCCCACCATGATCCTATCGTATCCGTGGCTGTTCCCGGGCTTGCGCGATCTCTTCCCGCGCGGAAGCGACAACCTGCTCTACGTCTGGTACGCCATGGGCCTCGCCAGCCTGGCCGTCCTGGCCTACTCGGGCAGCCAGTTCTTCGTCGGCATGTGGGAGGGGCTCAAGCGCCGCTCGGCCAACATGCACACGCTCATCGCCATGGGCACGGGCGTCGCCTGGCTGTACTCGACCGTGGCCCTGGTCCTGCCGCAGCTTTTCCCGTCGGAGGAGTTCACCGACGTGTATTACGACGTGACGGTGGTCGTGACGGCGCTGGTGGTGCTCGGGTTGGCGATGGAGATCAAGGCCAAGGGGCGGACGTCGGAAGCGATCAAGAAGCTCATCGGCCTGCAGGCCAAGAGCGCCAGGGTGATCCGCGAAGGCCGGGAGGTCGACCTCCCCGTCGAGGAAGTCCTGGTGAACGACATCGTGATCGTCCGTCCCGGCGAGAAGATCCCCGTCGATGGACAGGTGATCGAGGGCCAGTCGGCGGTGGACGAATCGATGATCACCGGCGAGTCGCTCCCGGTGTCCAAGAAAGTCAGCGACCAGGTCATCGGCGCCACGATCAACAAGACCGGCGCCTTCAAGTTCCGCGCCACCAAAGTGGGCAAGGACACGGCCCTGGCCAACATCATCCGCCTGGTGCAGGACGCGCAGGGCAGCAAGGTCCCCATCCAACGCATCGTCGATCGGGTTTCGGCCTACTTCACCCCGACCGTGATGATCCTGGCGATCCTGGGCTTCGTCATCTGGTACGACTTCGGCCCTAGCCCGGCGCTCAGCTACGCCCTGATCGTGGCCGTCACCACACTGATCATCGCCTGCCCGTGCGCGTTGGGGATGGCCACGCCGATGAGCCTGACGACCGGGATCGGGCTCGGCGCCCAGAGTGGCATCCTGATCCGCTCCGGCGACGCGCTGCAGACCTCCGAGAGGCTCAACGCCGTCATCCTCGACAAGACGGGAACGATCACCCACGGCAGGCCGGCCCTGACCGATGTGATGCCGGCCCCCGGACAGGACGAAACCGAGCTGTTGCGGCTGGCGGCCTCGGTCGAGCGATCCTCGGAACACCCCTTGGCCTTAGCGATCGTGGAGGGCGCCCAGGCGCGCGGCCTGCGCCTGGCGGAGGTGGACGAGTTCGAGGCGATTCCTGGTCACGGCGTGGCGGCGAAGGTCGAGGGCCACCGGCTGCTCATCGGCAACGCCCGGCTGATGAGCCGGGAGGGGATTGCCCTCGGTGACCTCGAAGTCCGCACGCTGGGGCTGGCCGACAACGGCCGTACGCCCATGCTCGTCGCCCTCGACGGCCGCGCCGCCGGTATCCTGGCCGTCGCCGACACCGTCAAGGACGACTCGAAGGCGGCCGTCGCCAGCATGAGAAAGATGGGGCTGGAGGTCGTCATGATCACCGGCGACAACGAGCGCACGGCCAGGGCCATCGCCCGCCAGGTCGGAATCGAGCGGGTCATGGCCGAGGTCTTGCCGCAGGATAAGGCCTTCCACGTGCAGAAACTTCAGCTCGAGGGCAAGAAGGTGGCCATGGTAGGTGACGGGATCAACGATGCCCCGGCGTTAGCCCAGGCCGACGTCGGCCTGGCCATCGGCACGGGAACCGACGTCGCCATCGAGGCCTCCGACATCACCATCATCAAAGGAAGCCTGATGGGCGTGGTCACCGCCGTGCAAATCAGCCGGGCCACGATGCGCAACGTCTACCAGAACCTCGTGGGCGCTTTCATCTACAACTCCGCTGGGCTGCCGATCGCCCTGGGCATCCTCTATCCGTTCTTCGGCATTCTGCTTTCGCCGCTGCTGGCGGCTCTGGCGATGTCCTTCAGCAGCGTCACGGTGATCAGCAACGCCAATCGACTTAAGCGATTCAAGCCCGCCACGGCGGGGTAGATCCGCCGCAAGGGTACGGGTGCGATAGGGAGCGCAGAAGATGAGTGCTGACCAAATCCTCGTAACGCTGGCCGGCCTGGCCGCCATCGCCTTCATCGTATGGTTCTTCTGGTTGGTGAAGCGCCCCGGTGTCTGGGCAGCCCTGTCGAGCGGCGGCTACCAGGAAGCGATGGTCCTGGTAAAAGGGGGCTATACCCCCGACGTGATCGTTGTCCAGCGGGGCAAACCGGTGCGGCTCAACTTCGTGCGGGCCGAGTCGGCCTCCTGTTCGGAAATGGTGCTCTTCCCGGACTTCAACAAGAGCGCCAAGCTGCCCGAAGGCGATACGGTTCCGATCGAATTCATGCCCGATCGGGTGGGCGAGTTCGAGTTCCAATGCCAGATGGGCATGCTGCGAGGCAAGCTGATCGTCGAGTGAGGCGCCGCGGCGGAGGCGCCGCGGTCCGCGACGGGAGCGGCGAGTACCGAAAACGGCAAAGGGAGGTGGAGAATGAACCCGACGACCTCGGAACCTTCTGCCTACGGCCTATGGCCGCTCGTGGTGGTCAACGTCTTGATCTTCGTCGGCTTCGCCTTCACCTACACCCGCCCGCGGAGCCGGCGCGATTGGCAATCGTTAGGGGCGTTCGCCGCCTTCGTCGTCGCCCTGTTCACCGAGATGTACGGCTTCCCTTTGACCATCTACCTCGTCTCAGGATGGCTGGTTGCCCGCTTCCCACAGATCAACGTCTTCGCCCATAGCAGCGGGCATCTCTGGCAGGCCCTCGCCGGTTGGAACGGCGATCCCCACCTGAGCGCGCTGCACTGGCTGGGCGACGGCCTGATGGTTGGCGGCCTGATCCTGCTCGGGGCAAGCTGGAAGAAGCTCTTTCAAGCTCGGCAGCAGGGGAACCTGGCGACGACCGGACCGTATGCCCACGTAAGACATCCGCAGTACGTCGCCTTCGTGCTGATCATGATCGGATTCCTGCTGGAATGGCCCACCCTGCCAACCTTGATTCTGTTCCCCCTGCTCACCGTCCGATACGTCCGGGTGGCGCGGCAGGAGGAGCGGGAGGCGCAGGTACGATTCGGTATGGCTTACTCGAATTACGCGGCGCACACGCCCGCCTTCCTACCTCGCGTGAGCACGCTTCTTGCGCCAGGCAGCGGACCGATGCCGCCGCCCGAGCATGAAACTCAACGCTCTTGAAGTCGCCCTCATGAACAATGGCGTCCGGGCCGTTTCCCAGCGATGGATCGAGACGCGCCTGATGGTCGCCGGCCGATCGCTGACCGGCAGCGGGTCTTGGAGATCGGGTGCGGCCGGGGCGTCGGCCTGGAGGGCAAACGCGCCAAACCGCTCTCCCGATCCGGCAACCCGTTAGCTATCCTGGTCATAGGACCAAGCTGGTCAGATTTCGGGCTGGTGGAAATTGTCCGCAGACTTAGCGCCTCCTTCCACGAACATCCGCCCCAGCCGCACGTTTCTCTGGGTCGTCTATCTCATCTTCGGCGGCCTCCTGCTGGCTCTGGTTATCTCTGCCATGCAGGAAACTCTCGCCAGCGCTCCGAGCCGAGAGGCGACGGTGGCCCTTGAGCCCTACGGCCTGGTGACGATCCGCCTTTCGACGGATCCCAATCCGCCCTTGCCCTCAGGTACCGTGGGGCTCAGCTTCACCTTGACTGACTACCGACGCCGCTCGGTGGAGGTCGACTGGGCCCGATTCGAGTACGGCACGGAGGCGAGCGATCAGCCGGTCGGCGCCTCCCAAGCGCAGCCGATGGAAGACGGCAGCGGAATGTTCATGGGCCAAGCGCAGTTCCCGCAGGTGGGGACATGGTGGCTGCGGTTCGTGATGGGCAAGGGCAGCTCCG
This sequence comes from Anaerolineales bacterium, assembly GCA_035281845.1. GTDB lineage: Bacteria > Chloroflexota > Anaerolineae > Anaerolineales > E44-bin32 > DATEVL01. Next base: position 10,862 of record DATEVL010000102.1, read on the forward strand.
AGGCCGCGGTCCGATTCACTTTCTATGTCGAGCCCGCGCAGTAAGGCAGACGGCCGTATGACATCATCTCTAGGGCCCGGGCGAGTCGCCCTCTAGCGGGGCGTGCCGCAGGGCGGGCAGGTGTGAGGTCAGAAATGAACTCTGCTACAGCCCATTGGCATTCGGACGACGGTTTTCGAAGGAAGCCTATCCACCTGATCATCCTAGCGGCCGCTCTGCTGGCAGCCTGCCAGCCGTCGTCCACCAACGCGCCCGTCTCCGGGGCTCGGTCGGGAGGCCTGCTCACGCCGTCCCAGCTGGCAGAAATGCTGGAGCAGAAGGACTTCTTCTTCGTGAACACGCACGTGCCCTATGAGGGCGAGATCGAACCGACGGACGCCTTCATCCCCTACGATCAGATTGAGGAGAACTTGAGTCAATTCCCCTCCACCAAGAATGCCAGGATCGTGCTCTACTGTCGAAGCGGTCGGATGAGTGCCATCGCTGCCGAGACTCTGGCGGAGCTTGGCTACACCAACGTCTGGGACCTTGACGGAGGCATGATCGCTTGGGAAGAGGCCGGGCTCCCGCTCACCGGAAAGTAGGCCCTGCACAGCGGCCGGTGAGGCGCCCCAGCGGGAGGCCACCAGGCCTACCCCGAGCCTACCGCCGGCACCCGAATCCTTTCTCCCCCCGTTTACTGGGCCGGCATGGCGCTGCTATCGCTGGGCCTGAGCATCGGGCTCACGCGGCGGACTTCCAGGCGATAATCCTCAGGCAACCCCTCTTCGGGCAGCCGCCATCTTGCGGTCGCCGACGGGATCAGACAGCGGCGACCTCGACGACCCTCCAGCGAGTCGGCCGTGGTCGCCGCCTTCCTGGGTCAAGAAGGAGCACCCGTGTCCAAGCGGATCCTACAGCCCAACACCACTCTCTATCCGGTTTCGGTCGTCCTGATCACCAGCGGCGCCGACTCGGCCAACGTCATGACCTGCAATCGGGTGGCTTCGTGCTCCGCCGAACCGCCGCGCCTGGCGATTTCTGTGCGACCGGCTCGCCATTCGCACGGCCTCATCCAGCACTCGGGGGAGTTCGTGGTGAACCTCCCCACGCCTGAGCAGGCGACGCTTTGCGATTATCTTGGCGTGGTCAGCGGGCGCGACGAAGATAAGATCGCTATTGCCGGCCTGCGTCTGGCCCCGGCGGCGCAGGTCAGGACGCCCATGCTCGCCGACTGCCCGGTCAACATCGAATGCACGGTCGAACGCGAGATCGACCTCGACTCCCACACACTCTTCATCGGCCTGGTGAAGGCGGTGCATGTTGAAGAGGCCCTTCTCGACGAGCAGGGGGACGTCGATATCGCTACAGCCATCGGCCTGACGTACGGCTGCGGCACCGTGCGGGAGCGCCCGACCTACAATTTTCGTGTAGAGGACCTGCGACGGGCGGCGCACGCCGACGGAAACCGAGCACCTCGTCACAGCAGTCGGCCAACCTCACGATGACCCGCCGCCCCTGGGTTCCGATCTTCGTCGTGTTCCTGACCGCCGGGATGGTCGCGGCGTGCAGCCTGCTTCCCAGGTTCGCCAGACCCTCGGCTACCAGGGCCGCTGAGGAGACCTCTGCCAGCAACGGCGAGCGGATCTACTTCACCGCCGTGAGTGAGCGCACCGGCCGCCTCGACTACCGAGGCGGTCCGCCGGGCGGAGGGATGATGATGGGAAGCTGGGGCCTCGCCTGCGTTTCCTGCCACGGGGGCGATGGGCGCGGCGGAGTCCACGTCATGCACATGCTGCCCATGGAGGCCCCGGATATCCGCTGGTCGACGCTGGCCGCAGAGATGGATGAAAGCCCCGATGGGCAGTCCCTCCCCCAGGCCGAGCATAACGAGGCAATGGCATGCTACGACCTGGCCGCCTTCCGTCTGGCCGTCGTCGAAGGGAAACACCCCGACGGACTTGCCCTCAGCCCCAATATGCCGCGCTGGGATGTGGACGAGGAGGATCTCGCCGACCTGGCGGAGTTCCTCCGGTCGCTGCCGTAGAACGCCTCGGCCGCGCGTGCGGCCACCGCCTACGGCGGTTGCAAGCTTCCCCAACAAGCTTCTACCGACCGATGCCAGCGAACTCCCAGCGCCCTGGGCATTCGTTGTGCGCAGCGGTTCCCTCCCCTCTGCCTCCCCGTCCCGCGGCAGTCTTCGGCGGACCGCTCTCTAATGGTGCCAATGGGCCAGTTTGCGCATGCCCGCGCGCGCCCCTTGGCGCTTGGGCCGCGCCCTGCAGTGGACTACGCTGAGGCCAGCCATCCGAGAACGACCGATTGCCTGCCGCGCCGCCATGCCCGTCAGGCGGAAAGGAGAGAACATCATGAATCGCCTGCCCTTCCTCCCCATTGCCTGGACTCTAGCCATCTTTGCTGCCGTCGTCTTCACCGTGGACAACTTGGCCGGCGCCCTCTTCCCCAACTGGTGGGTGATGCAGAGGGCGTGGGAGCTCCTGCTGCCCAATTTCACCTTCGGCACCTGGGGCGGTTTCTTCATCGGCCTGGTCGAAAGCTTCGCCGGCGGGTTCCTGACGGCTGTGCTCTTCGTGCCGATCTGGAACCTGTTTGCCGCCCGCGAGCAGAGTCAGGGCCAGATGACGCCGCTGATGAAGCCGGCGAGCCAGCATTACACCTAACGGCGTCGGCTTTGGGTCTGGGCACGATGGCGCGGCAGCGACGCTGCCGCGCCATCATTCGCGACGGCCGTACGTCACCGACTCCTACGTCCTGAGCGAACGAGCCCGTCGCCCCTCACCGGGGGCCGACTCGAGGGTGGCCGGCGAATGGAGTGTTCATGCCATTACAGTTGACCTTCTTGGGCGCCGCTGGAACGGTGACCGGATCCCGCTTCCTCCTGTCCAACGGCGGTCG
>DATEVL010000103.1:0-11416 GCA_035281845.1 Anaerolineales bacterium
GATGGCAGCCGAGAGATCGCAGGGAGCTACAAGCAGGGAGGACGACTCGGGCGGTTCCGGTTCTTCACTTTGGTTGAACAGGTCGCCCGGAAGGAGAACGAGGGGCACCAGGGCAATGGCGAGTGCCATGATAGGGAGCCCGAGGAGCAGGGGAAACCTCCATCTCTGAGGCCCGGCGCCCGGGAGTGTGGCCGGCGGCTGCTGCGCCGCCGAGCTCGAGGGGCTCGGGATGGGTTGGGAGACGATTGCTGGTCGACCGCCGAACCTGCGAAGGCCTTCTTCCGCGTGCGCGTTGCCGGGCTCGATGGAGAGCACCCGGTGATAGCAGTTGAGTATCTCGCGCTTGTCCGTCAGGCATTTGGACATCCAGAGCCAGGCAAGGGCGTTGTCCGGTTCACGCTCAAGGACCCACTCGATCCGCGCTTTGCCTGCGCGGGTATCCCCTGCCCTGACGAGCGAGGCAGCTTCATCCAGCACGGATCTGGTGTCATCGCCAGTATTCTGCATCCCTGGGAGCATCTGAGCGCTAGGGCAATCATCTTGCGGAATACGCCTCCCCCACGCTTACAATCCCCTTCCGCTGTTGCGTCGAGTTTCCCAAGAGTTACTGCTGCGACGTCCACCGCCACCGAGATTCGCACCCTCACCCCTTCGGGCACCCCTTCGGGTGCACCCTGGGTGTGCACCCTGGGTGTGCACCTTGGGTGTGCGCCGCCCTGGCGCCGTGCCCCCTGGGGGCGCCCGCCCTTGGCGGCCTGTAGAGGCCGAAGGGGCGTAAAGGGCGAAGTGCGTAGAGGGCGAAGGGGCGTAAAGAGTGAGCGAAGCCGAAGGGCTCAGCGTCCGTTGATGCGGGCGACCTCGTCCTCGGCGAAGACCACCTCTTCCTTCCCTTCGAGTTTGTCGTGAATCTTGGAGACGATCAGGTCGAGGTGGCTGTCGTGGACCACGTAATTCAGCTCGCCGGCCGGCACGGTGAGGACGGGGCACAGGGTGAAATTGCGGATCCAATCCTCATACAGGACGTTGAGCTGCGCCAGGTAAGCCGGTTCAATCTCCTGTTCGTAGCTTCGGCCGCGTTGCGAGATGCGGTCGATCAGGGTTGGAACTTCGGCCCGCAGGTAGACGACGAGATCCGGGGCCGGGAGGAATTGGGTCAGGACCGTGTAGAGCTCGCGGTAGCTGCGGTAGTCGCGTTCCTCCATCAGTCCCTGGCGTGCCAGGTTGCGGGCGAAGACCTCGGCGTCCTCGTAGACGCTGCGATCCTGGATGGAGGAGCTGGGGTTGTCGCACAGTTCGCGGTGGATGCGAAGACGGCGGGTGAGGAAGAAGATCTGCGAATGAAACGACCAGCTGCGCATGTCGCCGTAGAAATCCGCCAGATAGGGGTTTTCACCGACCGGTTCGAAGAACGGCATCCAGCTCAGCCGCTGGGCGAGGAGCTCGACCAGGGTCGACTTGCCGACCCCGATGTTTCCGGCGACGGCGACGAACTTCTTCATGGGCCTGCCTCCTGCGCCGACCTCAGGCGCCGTGCCGATTGGACCAATCTTCGAGGAACGCCTCGAGGTGGTCGAGATACGATTCGAGCTCTGCGAACCGGCGAGCAGCCGAGGGGGATGCCAGCCCGAGCGAGGCTATCGCTGACTCCCAGGCGGGGCGGTGCGATTCGGAGTCGGCGAACGAATCGAGGGTCGACAGCAGGGGTTCCCAGGTGTCGAGCAGGGTCAACAGGATGGCGTGCGGTTGACCCGATTCCAGCAGTGCCTGAAAACCTTTGAGGTAGTAGGCGCGGCGCTCGGGCGCCAGGGCCGGCTCGGCGGTCAACTGGCAGCCGGCGTCGTAGGCCTTGGCCCAGTCCGACACCCATTGGGCCAAGTCTTGGGACGTGCAGGCGTCGGCTCCGAGCAGGCCCAACAGACCGGTGTGCGCCTCCGGGCATTCTGCTTCCGCGGAGGAAGCTTCGAGCAGCAGGAGGGAGCGCCGCCCCGCCGCCGGTTGTCCGGCGAGGGTGGCGATGGCATTGGCGCCCGACACGGCGGCCCGGGCGTAGCGCGAAACCCAGGGACGTTCGGGGTCAAGTGTTGCCTGGGTCTGTCGAGCTCGCTCGAGAAAGGCGCGCGCTCGCGAAGAACGATGGTCGGCGCGCAAGAATTGGCCGCGGGCGGAGGCCTGAGCCCACTCGAAGAAATGACGCGGGTCGTGGAGCAGCAGCGGATCGTAGATCGCCGGCCCGAGCCACGGGTCGAGGCGGAGGCGGCGAGGCTGGGCGTACTGCTCGCGGTGATGGTGCGCAATGTCGAGATGGACGTCATCGGAGAGGGCTACGATCTCGCGAGGATCCAGCGGAGGCGAGTCGTGGATGATCACGAGATCGACGTCGGCGGCGCCGCCCAGCAGCGCACGGTCGTGCACGATCGACCCGATCAGGTAGGCGGCGACCAGCCCGTTGCCCTCGGCGCGATGCTCGACTTCGCGCCGTGCCAATTCGACCAACTGGCTCTGAGTGATTCTCACGGCGATCCCTCGCCGGTCAGCGGAAGCGCCGGCTGGTAGGGCGGGAGACCGAGGACGTCGCGGATGCGACCGGCCACGTGGTCCAGGTCGGCCGGGTTGTGGACAAAGTCCAGGTGATTGGTGTCGATCACCAGTGTCGGTCCCTTCGGCGGACCCGATAAATAGTCTTCATAGGCGTGGTTGAGACGTTCGATGTACTCCGGATCCATATCGCGCTCGTAGGCCCGGTCGCGCAGGGCGATTCGCTGCAGCGCCGTCTCGGTCTCGACCTGCAGGTAGACGGTGAGATCTGGCGTCAGCAGGCGTTCGGCCAGGGCAGCGTGAAGCTTGAAGTAGGTCTCCAGCTCATCGCCCTGCAGATTCAAGCGGGCAAAAAGGGAGTCCTTCTGAAAGGTGTAATCGGCGATGAGCGAGCCCTGCGCCAAGGCCGACGGGACGTTGTCGCGTTGCTGGTGGTAGCGACTCAGCAAGAAGAAGATCTGAGTCTGGAAGGCGTAGCGCCGCCGATCACCGTAGAAGTCGGAGAGAAACGGATTCTCTTCGAAGGCCTCCAGCAATAGAGCGGCGTCGAACATCGGGTGAAGCAGACGCGCCAAGGTGGTCTTCCCGACGCCGATGACGCCTTCCATCGCCAGATACATGGCTTGTGCTCGCTGGGGACTGCGCGCGAATTAGGGCCTAGGATACCTGCCTTTGCGCGGATGCGCAACTCAGCAGCCACACCTGCACTTGCCGCAGGTGCAAGTGCAGGTGTGGCTATTCTTCTTTTCGAAACTGCAGGCAGTAATGATGGAAGGTATTGCTCACCCAGGCGTTGCCTAAACCGTAGGGTGCAAGACGGATGTTGTCTTGGCACCAGATCTTCTCGTCCTTCAGGGTGTAGACCTCCGCCAAGCGGCGCGCCAGGTCCCACGCCAGAGGATAAACGCGCCCGCCCTTCTTGACGTTTTTGACGATGACCGTGAGATAAGCGCCGGTGCGGAGAAAGGGCTGAAGGCCGGTGTAGACGGCCGCCAGGCGTTCGAGGAAGACCTGGTAGTCGCTCACGTTACCGAGGTCGGCCGGGTCGTCGGAGTAGGTCACGTCGAGATCTTCGGCGGCACGACGGCGTTGTTGCGTGGCCGCGCCGGCCGCACGCAGCATGTCCCAGTAGGGAGGCGAGGTGAAGACGTAGTCACACGGTGGAAGCGCCAGATCGGCCAGGTGGGCGGCGTCCGCCTGACGGAGGTCGAGGCGCAGCCCGGATCCGGGATTCGCCAGCAGCGCCTCGTCCAGCCGCTGGCGGGCGAGGGCGACATAGGCCGGATTCAACTCCACGCCGACTCCGTTCCGACCGCACTCGAGACAGGCCAGCAGGGTCGAGCCCGTGCCGACCATTGGATCGAGCACAGTCTCGCCGCGATGGGTGAAGAACTCGATGAACTCCCGCGCCAACGACTCGGGAAACTTGGCGGGGTGGCGCAGGACGTCCGAGTTGCGCGGCGGCGGGTTGTGGACGAACCACGATTTCTGGAACTTGAGCCAGGCCTTGGACTCGAGATCGTTCAGTCGGTTCGACGTGCGCCGGGGCCGAGGCATTTGGCTCAGGGTGGTGGCGCGGTGGCCGGGGTCGGCGTGCGCCCGGAGACGGAGAGCGCACGCACGATCAGGTCGTCGAAGGCCACGGCCACCTGGCCGCCCGAGCCGGCTCGGGCGATGAACCCGAAGGTCCCTTCGCCCAGGGCCGCGTCGCGCGCAGCGACGACCTCGTCGCCGTTCACGAAGAGTTTTAGATCGAGTCCGTGGGCCCAGACGGCGATCCGGTTCACCGCCGGAGCGCCGGTGGCGATGGCCGGAGTGGCAACGCGCAGGGTCAGCGCACGTGACCCGTCCTGCAGGACGCGCGAGAGCCGGGCGGTGCCGTCACAGCCGATCAGCAATCGGTAGTGTTCCCCGAGCTCGTTGCCGCGCACCGTGAGGCCGTATTCATCCCCGGGGTTGCAAAGCTTCGTGAGGACTTCAACCTCGGCGTAGAAGTCGGCGATGGCCGGCGACGCCCGGGTGGCACCCTGGTACGTGTGCGGGGCCCGCACGGCCAGGGTCAGCTCACCGTCGCGGATGTCGGCCGCGCCGGTCGCCGTCGTTGGCAGGTCCCAGGCGCTGGGGTCGTCAAAGGAATCGGTCAGGAGAATCGGCCCGATGCCGGGGCGGTTGTCGCTGGTGGGAGTGGAGGTCGGGCCGGGAGTCCAGGTGGAGGAGGGGATGACCGTCGGGAACGCCACGGTCGTCGTCGCCGTCGCGGGCGGCACCAGCGTCGAAGGGGCGGCGGATGGCGGCGTGGCGAGGCACGAAGACATCAGGCCCGCAATTAGCGCGCCGGAGAGGAATAGAACGCCCTTGTTCACCGAGCGAGCGCGTCCGGCGACGGGCCGGTGGTTCCTCAAGGGGATAGGCGCCAAAGTGCGAAGTCGTCGTAATTCACGACGACTCCCGGCGTCTCACGCGCCAGCGCGTACAACCCGAACGTGCCCATGCCCAAGCTCGAGTCCTGAACGGACGACCCCAAGGGGACTCCGTTGGCGAAGGGCGTGATCCGGTCGCCGTCGACGAGCAAGCCCAGACGGTTGGAGGCATTGGGGCCCTTGTGGATGGCCTCGGCCGAAGACCAATCGCGCAGGACGACGACGGTGCCTTCGGTGAACTTGCGCAGCCGATAGTGGCCGTCACAGGAAACTTCCAGGGCGTAGCCGCTGTTCAGATTCTCCCCGCTAAGCCGACCGGAGAAGCCGGCCGCGTCTTTCCCGGCGCAGGCCTGAATGTCGGCCGTGACTTCGGCGAAGAAGTCCCCCGAGTTGGCATCGGAGGTGGTCGTGCTCCACCAGATGAAGGGATCGGCCTGCAAGTCGGAGGTCTTGAGCCGCCCATCGTCCCAGACGTTCGTCGCTCCGGGATCGGCCAGTTCGCCCCAGGTGTAACGGGCCTGGAAACCGTCGTGATAGTCGGGCACCGCCAGGTTGAGGCCGAGGCCGAAGCGCGGGTCATCGGTGGCCAGCGGTGGAACGGTGATTGTCGGCGAAGCCCCGACCGTTCCAGTCGGAACGGGGGTCGGGGTGCGGGTCAGGGTTGGAGATGGCGTGACCGAGGCCGTGGCCGAGGGCGGGGAGGTGCGAGTCGCTGGCAACGGCGGCGCGGCGGTGAGGGTAGCGGCGATGGCGGTCTGCAACAATCCCGCCGGCGGGGCGGAGGCCTGACGGTTGCAGGCAGCGGCCACCGACGCCAGGAGCAAGAGCGAGAACGAATGCGAGAGCGAAAGGGGGCGGTGGGTCATGGGATGAAGTCAATGTTCCAGTAGGCGAAGTCGTCGAAGGTGCCGGTCAGATCATACGTCTGTGAGGCGCGCGTGTACAGGGCGAACGTCCCGTAGCTGTGGCGGTAATGGACATCCCAGAACTCGCCGACCTCTTCGCCGTTGACATAGAGGTGGAAACGCGCCTGGTAGCCCCACAGGCCGAGGCGGTTGGTGACGCCGGGGCCGGTGTGGATCGCCTCGGAGTCGGTCCAGTCGATGAAATCGACCTGATCGCCGCCGATCTGGTGCAATCGGAAGCGCCAGGCGCCATCGCAGGAGACTTCGAGCGAATAGCCGCCGGCGCCGACCTGGCGATCCACGCGGATGACCAACCCCATCGAGTCGCGGCCGACGCAATTGCCATTGGTGGCGCTGACCTCAGCGTAGACGTTTCCGGAGGCGGTGTCGGTGTAGGTTTCCCAGATGAAGGTCTCTTCTGGCTCGTAATCCAGGCCGAACAGCTTCCCGTCCGTGACCCAGTAGGCGGCGCGACCCGGCGTATCGTAGTTGAACCAGGTTCTTGGATTGTCGAAGGTGTCGACGTGGCTGGGATCGGCGAGATCGAGTTTCGAGCGGATGTCTTCTTCGGCCACCCTGAAGCGCGTCGGGGTGAGAGTGAGCTCGAGGCGGCGCGGTCCAGCATCGGTGGGCGCGGCGGACGACGGCGGCACGACTTGGTCGCCGCGCGCACACGACAAGACGCTGAGCAGGGCTGCACTGCCAAATAGGAAGGGAGCCCAATCCGGCTTCATCATCCCTCGCCGCTCAAGGAGTCAACATGACCTTGCCCGAATCGCCGGAGGCCATGCGCTCGAAGGCATCGTGGAAATCCTCCAATTGAAAACGGTCGGTCACCATCGGAGAGAGGTCCACCGCACCCGATCGAATCAGCCCGCGGCCCTGGTACCACGTCTGCCACAGGCGCCGCCCGCTGATTCCCATCACGTGCGCAGCTTTGAAGACGATATGGTGATTCCAATTGAAAGAGAACGGCGCCGGCGCCACGCCGAGCAGAGCGGCGTCGCCGCCGGGCTTAAGCAAGGCGAACCCCTGATCGATCGCCGCCGGCGCGCCGGACATCTCGAGCAGGACGTCGACCCCCTCGCCGTCGGTCGCCTGACGAACTGCGTCCAGCACCGGATCGTCCACCGCGTGCAGTGCCAAGTCGGCGCCCATGCGACGGGCGAAGTCGACGCGGAAGCGGCTGATGTCGGTGGCGTAAATGGCGCGGGCCCCGATGGCGCGGGCCACGGCGATCGTCATCAGCCCCACCGGGCCGCAGCCGGTGACGAGGACCTTCTTGGCGCGCAGGTCGAAGGCAAAGGCCGTGTGGACGGCGTTGCCGAAGTTTTCCTGGAGGACGGCGATCTCCAACGGCAGATCGGGAGGGTTGGGCCAGGCATTCTGCGCGGGGATGGCGATGTATTCGGCGAATCCGCCGTCGCGGTCGATGCCGATGAGGCGCGCGTTCTCGCAAATGTGCCCCTGGCCGGTACGGCAGAAGGCGCAGACGTTGCAGATCACGTGCGACTCGAGGGAGACGAAATCACCGACGGCCGGCGTCGAGACCATCGACCCGCGTTCGACAACCTCGCCGCACACCTCATGCCCGACGACCAGCGGCGGGTGCACTCGGCCGGCCGCCCACGGATCCCAACGGAACAGGTGAAGATCGGTGCCGCAGATCGAGGCCGCCCGCACCCGCACCAAGACGTCCTCCGGGCCGGGTCGGGGAATCGGCACCCGCTGCATCTCGAAGCCGGGACCGGGCACGGCTTTGACTACGGCACGCATCGTGTCGGTCACGCGGGACGCTCCTTGTTCGACCCTCACCGCGGGCGACCCCGCAGTCTCCCTCTCGCCGTTCCGATCGAGAGCCGCGGGGCGAGCGGAGTATAGCACGTGGCCCATCATCGCCGCCGGAGGCGCGATGAACGATCGCCGCATGGGGCGTTGCGGATTGAATCAGAGCGAAATCAGCCAGGGCGCGTGGCTGACGTTCGGCGATCAGGTCGATGAAGACTTGGCCGAGTGGGTTGTCTTACAGCCCCATGTCTTCCAGCATGCGAGCGCTGGTGAGGCGCGCCGAAATCATGGCCGTGGGGACACCGGTCCCTGGCCGGGTGCTGGCGCCGACGAAATAGAGATTGCGATAGCGTGGGTGGCGATTGGAGGGCCGGAAGTAGGAGAGCTGGGTCAGAGCATGGCTCAGCCCGTGGGTGGCGCCGTTCATCAGGTTGTAGCGCTTCTTCCACGAGAGAGGCGTGTAACTCACCTCAAACTTGATGTGCGACTCGACCTGCGCGTGCCCGACCTTTGCCAGCCGCCGGAAGACGGCCTGGCGCGCCAGATCACGCACCTCACCCCAGTCCTGTCGGTCGGCGGCGTCGATGTGACCCACGGGGACGATCGCCACCAAGGTGTCCTGGCCCGCCGGCGCCAGGCAAGGGTCGATGCGCGACGGAGCGTGGAGGTAGAGGCTCGGTTCTGTCGACGGGGGCAGGTGGTGCTCGATCCGGTCGAAGTCGCCGCGGAAGTCGTCGGACAGGAACAAAGTATGCGGGCCGAGGCCCTCGGCGCGGCGGTCGAGACCCCAGAAGAAGCTGATGACCGATCCCGAGAAACGTTTGTGAGCGATCGACTCCGCCAGATGATCGTGGGGCAACAGTCGTTGGTAGACATAGGGTAGATCGGCGTTGGCGAGCACGGCCTCCGCCGCAACCTGCCGGCCGCCTTCGATGTGGACTCTTCGGACGCGGCCACGCTCGACTTCGATCTGCTCGACGGCTGCGTTGAAAACGAATTCGACGCCCGCCCGCCGCGCCAGACCCATGAGCGCTTCTACCACCTGGTACATGCCTCCCCGCGGGAACCAGACCCCGTCGGCCAGTTCGGTATAGGGCATCATGGAGAAAGTCGCCGGGGCTTCGAACGGGCTGAGGCCCATATAGATGTCCTGAAAGGTGAAGGCGGCCTTCAGGCGCGGGTCGTCGAAAAAAGTCCTCATATGGTCGTAGTGCGGCCGAAGCGGGCTGACCTGCCACAGCGCCGCCAGGGTTCGGGGTGAAAGCAAATCGGTGAGGCGCCGCGGGTCGCGCTCGACGAGATGTTCCATCGCCAGGCGGTAGTGGCGGGCGCCTTCCTCCATGTAGCGCAGATAGCTCTGGAAACTGCCGGACTCGATCGATTCGAGCTCACGCCGCATGGTCTCCGCGTCCGACGTGAGTGGCAGCCGAAGCCCATCGTCGAAGACCAATGTGTACGTCGGGTCGACTCGGAGCAGGTCCAATTCCTCGTGCAGGGCAGCGCCGAGGAGGGCGAACTCGGCTTCGTAGACCCGAGGCATGATGAACAGGGTCGGGCCGACGTCGAAGTGGTGACCCTCGCGCCAGAAGTGGTCGAGGCGGCCCCCCGGTCTGGCATTCTTCTCGAAGACCGTGACTTGCAGCCCGCGACGGGCAAGGTGGGTGGCGGCGGCAATCCCGCCAACCCCGGCTCCAATGACAACGGCGGAACGAGTCTTCACGAGATGGTCTCTTCGAGGAGGGCGAGGATCAGCGGGAGGGATGGGCGCCGCGCGAGGACGGGTTCACTCTCGCATCCGGGTCGGGAGCCGCCCCATCGGCTGAACGGCCTTGCCGTGGGGAGGGTAAGGCGGCGACCAAGGCGCGTGACCATCCCCAGGCAGAGGTCAGAACCGGAAGCGGCCGCACGTCGGCGGTCAGGTCGTGCTGATTGCGTTCGATGGCATCCAGCACGCCCTCGAAGCGGGCGCAATAGGCGAACCCGGCGAGGCGGAAACGGCGATTGCTGACTTGAGCCAAGTAACCCTTGCCCAGCTCGAAGCCACGCCGGGCCAGGAGCACCCGTTGCCGCACCCAGGCCCGGTAGGCTGGCCGCGCCAGATCCCCGGGGTCCAGGCTCTCCGCCGATAGGACTTCGACGGGAATGTTGAAGTATCCGGCGGCGACGTCCTCCCGTGTGTCGCGCAGCATGTGAGTGATATGTGCGGCAGTGACGGCCAGGTAGCGCGCCGGACTATGGGGCGCCGGCAGGCCATGGCCGATGAAATAGTGCAACGCCTCGGTGACGGCGACGGCCAGCGAGCGGACGTAGGCGTCCAACTCCGACTGCGTGATCGTCCTGCCGCGACGACCGGCGTCGAAGGCCATCACGTCCATCATGTTTCGAATGTAGCAAGCCAGCCCGCTCTCGCGGCGCGAGTCACCCCGGATCAGGTCGAGCACCATGCGTTCGGCGGGCGTCACCGGCTGCGGTTCCTCCCCGCGATAAGCGGAGAGGATCAGTGCAGATTGACGGGAAAGGAATCGGCCTCGCTCGGCGGGACTCGTCAGCACCAGATCGATCTGATCGTCGACCCAGCGGAAATAGGCATAGGCGCGGAAGGCGTCGACGACCCGTTCGCGATCGACGAGCAGCCGGATCGTAAAGAACGTGTGCCGGCTAGCCCGCCGGGTGATCGACCGGGCAAGGTCGGTGCTGGCCGGGGAAGAGTGGGCCTCGTGGAGAAACGGCATGGTCGGAGTCCTGGGCGACAACCCCATGGAAGGATAATCGCCGCTGGAGCGCGAAGACCAGGCCGAAATTCCTCCGTCGCCGGATCGACCTTCCTGAGGTGAGGTGGTACGGCGCCGCTAGCTGCGGCGGGCCGCCGCCGGGCTCGACGGGATGCCCAAATCGAGCCCGCCCGGAGCGTCGAAGTCGATGCGGTCAGCGAAGGCGCGTCCGATTTGCTCCAGCAGTTCCACGGCCCACACCGCATCCATGCCGATATCCCCCAGATTGACTCCGGGAGGAACGGCCACGCCCAGCTCGTCCAACACTCGTGGAGAGAGGTCGAGCTGGTAACGCCGGAAATCGAGCCGGCCGCTGCCAGCGTGTTCCCGCCGGGTGATGTACGTTTGCCAGTCCGAGGAGTCTTCCAGCATCTCCTCCAGCACCCACACACCCCAATCGAGGATGTTGGCCCGGGGCGCATCGATGGTGTGGGGGAGGCGGCCGGTCCCAAACGAAAGCATGCGTGTCTCGCCGGTCGGGTAGCGTCCGCCGCTGTAATCGAAAGCCTCGACGGCCGCCTGGTAGCACGGATTGCCGGCCACACCGACGCCGCCATCGACCCAGATATAGTCGTTGCCGCGATAGCTCGTGCGATGAGGCGGGAAGTAGGTGGGAGCCGCCACGCTGGCCAGCACGGCATCTCGCAGCGGCAGATCACCCCACAGGCCGGCATTCCCCTCCTGATCGCGCACAAAGAAGTCGGTCCGGCCGGTAAGAGTGTTCTTGCCGGTGATCATCACGTCCAGCGGCAGACTGTTGAGGGGCAGGTGCGCGCCCATCTCGGTCAGCAAGCGGGCGACGAAGTCGAGGCGGTAGCGGTGGTTGCCGCGGTTGAGCACCACTTGCCACCAGGGCAAGCGCTGGAACGCGTCGGTGGCCAGTTCGCGATAGAGCGAGAGCAGGCCGCGAGCGCTGACGCCCAGGGCGATGCCGGCGGCGATCACGGCCCCGGTGGAGGTGCCGGCGGCCATGTCGAAGATCTCACGGCAGGGGCGC
>DATEVL010000104.1:0-45613 GCA_035281845.1 Anaerolineales bacterium
TGCGATCTCCGGGTGTACGACAACTCGTATGCGCGTCGCCCCTGCTTAGGCAGGGGTCACTGGCCGTAGGGTGTCACTGGATTCCCGCCTTCGCGGGAATGACAACTCTTATTGATGTCGCCCCCGCGTAGGCGGGGGCCCAGGCGCTGTTCGCTGTTGACGCGAGCGACCGGGATCAGCGCAACCGAGTATGGCGCCCCTCACCCCGCGCCGAAGCTGCGCAACGGGACCGGCATGAAGAGGAGAACGAACAACACCAATCCAAGGACAGCGACCCAACGTCGACGACGGTCAAGTGGGGTCACGTCGTCGAGCGGCTGAGCATAGGTTCGCCCGAGCAGCAGGACGAGGGCGACCCAGATCCACCACCCGCTCCAGACGAATCCGAGGAGGAAGAGCGCGGCGATCAGGAAGGGCAGCAGCCGGCGAGCCTGCTTCCCCAAGAGCACATAGACAGCGTGCCCGCCATCAAACTGCCCGGCCGGGATCAGATTGAGCGCGGTCACCAGTAATCCTGCCCATCCGGCCCACGCCACAGGATGCAACATGACGTCGCGGCCTCCGACCGGCGCCGGAACCCCCAACAGGAGATAGCGCGCCCAATAGAGGAGCAGCGGGGTTCCGCCGTAGCTTGCTGGCGCGGGGAGCAATTCGCCTCTGGCCAGGAATTTCGCGGCGAGATAGAAGATCGAGTTTCCCTCGAGGGTGAGGTTGGCGAACGCTCCCGCGGTGGCCGGAAGCGGCTCGACATGCGAGAGCCTCAAGCCGATCAACACCAAGGGGATGGCCACGGCCAGTCCGGCCAATGGACCGGCCATGCCGACGTCGAGCAGCACGCGCCGGTTACGTGGAGGAGCCAATAACCGAATGGCGGCGCCCATCGTCCCCAGCGGGGACCCTGGGAATGGAATGAAATACGGCAAGCTGACCGGCATTCCGTGGCGGCGGGCGGCAAGATAATGGCCGAACTCGTGGGCCAGCAAGATTCCAAGGAAGGACGCAGTGAATGCGACGCCGAGCAGAATCGGCCCTGGCGCCCACAATGGCAGCCCCTCGAGACTGGTGGCACCCGGATGAAGGTAGGAGGCGCCGTTGATCAGACCGGCGTAGGCCACGCTCAGCAGGGTCAAACCGAATAGCACGAGGTTGACCAGAGGATTGGGTGGGCCGGGCGTTCTGAGTTCCGGCACTCCGACGACGAGATCTTCATCCCCCTCTCGGCGGAGGAGCAAGGTCAGCGACTCTTTCCGGAAGGCAGGCGCCAGGAGGTCGTACGCCGAGCCCGGTTCGATCCTCAGACGTCCTTTGAAAACGACCGACGGTTCCGCGCCTCCCTGCGCCGTCACTCCTTCCACGGCCATGACCTGATCCACCGCCAGACGCAGGGCTTCGCTTCTTGCCGTCGTGGGTTGAGGGGAGTCCGGCATCTTCTCCTTAAGCTTCCCGGGAGTGATGGGCTCCCGGGAAGGCGCGTAGGCGGGGGCGGATGGGAGTCGAACCCACCGCGGCCCGCTGTGCGGCCCGCCGCCGGTTTTGAAGACCGGGGAGCCCACCGGGACCCAACCACCCCCGTGGTTGTCCCACCCTCTGCGCCCCTTCGGGCGCCCCCAGGGGGCAGGGTGCCAAGGGTAAGCATAACGGAGGTCAGCGGGACCCTCAAGGCGTCGGTTTGCTCCTCGTACTCGACTTGCAGGAATTCGGCCGGGTTACAATCGCCGAAATGCGGCTCCCATCAGTGATTCATATGCCTGAGGCCGTCCCTTGGGGCGGCCGGCAACTCGCCTTGTCCTTGACGACGCTCGCCCTCGCCGGATGCGCCGCCGCAATGCCCACCGAGGATATCGTCCCGAATCCGTCGCGAACGCCGATCCGCCTCGGCCCGACATCCACCGCGAAGCCGACCTCGACCGCGCCGCCGCTGGCGAACCCTTCGGCAACCGCCGTGCCGCTCCCGGCGATCAGCCGCGACGATTGGGCCTTGGGACCCACTGCAGCACCGGTCCAGTTTCTGGTCTACTCAGACTTCCAATCGGGCAACGCCGCACTGGGACTGCAGGCTCTTTTCGAGACCTACGATCGTCACCCGGATCAGGTCGCGATCGTGTTTCGCCATTTCCCGGTTCTACCCCAATACGACAAGGACTCGCTGGCCGGTCAGGCAGCCGAGGCGGCGGGGCAGCAAGGGTTGTTCTGGGAGATGGCGAGGATGCTGGCCTTCCGACGCGACGAATGGGCGGTGCTATCTCCCGAGGGATTTCGCGAATGGGGCCTGGAGCAAGCGCCCCTTCTCGGATTGAACGCAGATGAGTTCGGCGCCGATCTGGACAGCGGACGCTTCGCGGCGCTGATGCTCGATGCCTTCCAGGAGGCCAGCGCCGCCGGCATACCGGGGGTCCCCACGATGTGGATGAACGGGGCCCCGCTGCGGATCTCCCCAACCACACTCAACTTCGAATTCGCCGTCCGCCTCGAGTTGCTGGCGCTCCAGCAAGTTCCGACACCGCCCGAGATGACCCTCGATCCAACCAAGGCCTACACCGCCATCCTCGAAACGGAAGGGGGGGACGTCGTCATTCAGCTGCTCCCCGATTCCGCGCCGCAGGCCGTGAACAGCTTCATCATGCTGGCTCAGCAGGGTTGGTTCGACGGCATGGAGATCCACCGCGTCGAGCCAGGCATCCTGGTGGAAACCGGCGACCCGTCCGGCACCGGCTTCGGTGACGCGGGGTACCACCTTCCCGACGAAATCGATCCCCGCCTGGGGTTCGACCGGCCGGGCATAGTGGCGCTCTCGAGCGCCGGTCCGGGAACGGGGGGAAGTCGTTTCTTCATCACACTTCGACCTCTGGCCGATCTGAGCGGCAGCCGGACGATCTTCGGCCGCGTGATCGAGGGGCTGGATCTCTTGGAAGCGCTCGAGGCGCGCGATCCGGCCCAGGATCTGCTCCTACCTGGCGCGGCCGTCGTTCGGCGAGTGCGAGTGGAGACGACCGGATGACCACTCCTTCGCGGAGCCCCTCGACGCTGGAGCTTCTCCTCTTTTTCACCGCGGCGATCGGCATTCTGCTGGCGGTCGTCATCTTCGTGTTGCTGACGGTCGTCGGGTTCGCGGCCGCGGGCGAGGGCGACGCGCAGATGGCCACCTTCGCACTGTGGACCGGCGCAGGGATGGCGGCCTTAGCGCTGGCGCTTACGCCCGCCGCCTACTGGTCCGGGCGCGCCTTGTTCGGGGCCCCGCGGCCGCCCGCCGGTCGCCCCTCGGCGATATGGCTGGCGCCAATTCTCGCTTACCCGTTTTGCCTGGCCCTTGGGGCCTGGGCCAACGCTCAGACCGACTCGCCGGCATCCTTCGCAGCGCTGGCCTTGGTTGGGACGGCGATCGTCCCGGTGCTCGTCATCGCATGGACCGTTCGCAAACTCGGCCCTGCGATCACCCCGACGCGCTCATGGGGTCACTTCACCGTGGGCCTGACGGGGATGCCGGCGGTGGCCCTGGCACTCGAGGCGGCCGTGCTGCTTCCGGTGTTGGTCCTGCTTGGGCTTTGGCTCCTTGGCACAGCCGAGGGGAACGAGCTGGCACGGTTGCTCGATCCGGCAGCTGGGCCGCAACCCGATGTCGCGACCGACTTAGCCCTTCGATTTGTCAGTTCACCGCTCGCTCTCGTCGGCGTGTACGGGTACATCGCGCTGGCGATCCCCATGATCGAAGAGCTGGTGAAAACGATGTCCGTCTGGCCCTTCCTCCGACGAGGGCTGAGCCCGGCGCAAGCGTTTCTCGGAGGGGCATTGGGCGGTGCCGGCTACGCGCTGTTTGAGGCCCTCTTCTTAACGCAGCCCGGCGAAGTGTGGCTCCTCACGACATTCGCCCGCGCGGGCGCTTCGCTCCTGCATGTATTCACTGCCGCCCTGACCAGCTGGGGTTTGATGGAGGGCGTTCACCGTCGCCGATACGGAGTCATGGTCGGCGCGTTCGCCGCGGCGATCACGATGCATGGGCTGTGGAACATGTCGGCGGTCACGATCGGGATCTCATCGGTGCCGGTTGAGACGCCCCTTCCCCCGGTGCTGGAAGGATTGGCCGGCCTGGCTCCGCTGCTGCTTGCCTGCTTGATCGCGGTATCGGTGCTGGGTTTGCTCACCTCCTGGCGTCGACTCGAAACGCCGGCGGAGAGGGAGTCCGCATAAGGCAGCGAAGAGGATCACCCTGGCCCTCCTAGATTCCCTTGGAGATGCAGGAGCGTGTTTGTCGCCAAGCGCTTCAGGAGCCTTTGTCCCTCGGGTGGCGAAGCGCCGACGCCGGGCGAACACCTTTCACTTGAGGATTGGGACCGAATCGCGGCGCGTGGGACACAGCAGATTCTTGAGGCGCAGGGGCGATGAGCCAAATCTAGATGCGTAGGGGCGAAGCACACCTGCCCTGGCGGGCGGTGCCAGGGTGATTCGCCCCTACTGTCAACCTCCCCGGCACGAGGCCGACGATTGAGAAGAGCGGCGGAATCAACTTGGCGCCCAATGGCCACCAGGTGTGCGTTTCTAAGCTTCAAGTCCCCGGTAGGGCCATAGGGGAAAAGGGGATCCGCGATAGCCAGACACCTAGACGGATGGCGGACTCTCAGCCTCGCTCGCTCGTCTCCCACGCCGAATATGGTGGACGAGGTAATAGACCAGGCCCGCGACGAGGATCACCGCGATCGGAATGTCGAACGGGCGCATGATCGCCCGCAGCTCTTCCCAATGGGCGCCGAAGGTATACCCTCCGTAGGCCAGCGCCGCGCCCCAGATGAACGAGCCGAGGAAGGTGTAAAGGATGAACGGGCCCAACCTGGCGTGGGAGATACCGGCCGGGAAGGAGATAAAGGTGCGGACGATCGGGAGCAGACGCGAAAAGAACGCCGTCGCTTCACCGTAGCGATGGAACCAGCGATCGGACATTTCAAGGTCGTGGGCGTTGATCATCAAGTACTTGCCGTAGCGGTCGAGGAACGGGCGGCCGCCTTTGGCGCCCAGCGCATACGAAAACAGCGAGCCGATGGTGCAGCCGATGGCGCTGAACAGGCCGCCGAGCAGGACCGCCGACCACGGCCCTTCGCCGCGGGCCTGAACCAGCAACCAGCCGGACAGCGGCATCGTGACTTCACTCGGGATCGGGATGTTGGCGCTTTCCAGCGCCATGATCACGACGACACCGCCCCACCCGATCGTGTCGAAGATCTGAGTCAGATAGACGATGATCTGTGCCTCAAGCCATTCCGGCATGCAGGGTCTCCCGGCGAGCCCGCCGATTATACTTTCCGGATGGCTTCGCTTGACAGGCCCATGCCCCTATGCTAGATTTTCCCCTTCGCGCGGCGGGTCCGCACCGCCAACCTGAGATCGCATCTTGTCGAAAACTCGCACCGATCAGATGATCGCCCGCCTGCGCGACCTGGCGGCCTCGTCTCCCGACGTCGAGGCCTCAGCCGTGGTGAGCGTCGATGGGCTGACGATGGCCTCGGCTCTGCCGGCGCAGGTCGAAGAAGATCGTGTAGCGGCGATGTCGGCGGCGATGCTGTCCCTGGGAGAGCGGATCGCCAATGAACTTGGGCGCGGGAATCTGGATCAGGTGTACATCAAGGGGGAAAACGGTTTCGTGGTCTTGATGTCGGTCGGAAAGGAAGCGGTGCTGACCGTTCTGGCCAGAAAACAGGCCAAGCTCGGGTTGCTCTTTCTTGACATGCGCCGGGCGACCGAAGACCTGGCCGAGCTCCTGTAGCGCTCGTCCCTGACGATGGCCGCCATCCCCCCCAGCGGTAAGACCCTCCCGGCCCCCTTCGCGGCAGCCTACCTCCATGTGATTGTCGACCTTCTCGGTCCGAATGGCGTGGATGCGGTGCTGCGCCTCGCCGGGCTCGAAACGTGGATCGGACGACCGCCTGCCGTTCCCGACTCGACGCCGGCCGACTTCGCCGATATCTCCAGCCTTCTCGGCGCGCTGGACGAAACGCTCGGGAGCCGCGGCGGTCGCGGACTCGAAAGACGGATGGGCGCCAAGGCTTTTCACGATGTCCTGCAACCTGCCGGCGCCCTGGCGGCGATGACCGATCCTGCCTTCCAGGCGTTTCCGCTCGAACGCCGGCTGCGCACCGGGATGCACGCCTTGGCCCGGACATTGGATCAGATGACCTCGGCCGGCGTCTCAAGCCGTGAGGAACCGGGCGAAGTCGTATTTCGTCTCGAAGCCTGCCCCTCGTGCTGGGGCCGCACTTCCGACGGCCCGGTCTGCGCTGCGACGATCGGGCTGCTGGCCGCCGCTGCCGCCTGGATGGCCCCCGAAGCCGAGACGACGATCGAAGAGACCGCCTGCCGGGCGCACGGTTCCTCCACCTGCGATTTCAGCATCCGATGGGAAGCCGCGGCCTGATCGGTCGCGACCCCGCCCCTTCGGCCTCTAGCCTCTTCAGGGCACCCGAAGGGGTGCAGGCGCGCCACGCCCGTCGCCCTCTACGCCCCTTCGGGCGCTCCCGGGGGGCAGGGCGACACGCCCTTCGCCCTCTACAGGTCGCCAAGGGCGGCGCACACCCAGGGTGCACCCGAAGGGGTGCCCGAAGGGGTGAGGGCGGGCGCGCCCTGGGCGGAAGTCCCCGCTGCCCGTGAGCGAGAGACCCTCGGCCATCGTCGTCGTTCCAACCTACAACGAGGCGGAGAATCTTCCTCGGCTCGCCGAGCTACTTTGGGCGCTTCCCGGCGACCCGTTCCATCTCCTTGTCGTCGACGACGGCTCACCCGACGGAACCGGACAAGTGGCCGAGGAACTGGCCCGCACCAGGCCAAGCCGGATGTCGGTCCTTCATCGGCCCGGCAAGCTCGGGCTCGGTCCGGCCTACCTGGCCGGATTCACCGAGGCGCTGCGCCGCAATCCCTCGGCGGTCATTCAGATGGACGCGGACTTCTCACACGCGCCGTCCGAGCTCCCCGGATTCCGTGCGGCGTTGCAGGTGGCCGATGCCGTCTTCGGGTCGAGGTACATCCCCGGCGGACGGCTGGACGAACGTTGGGGCCTGGGTCGGGCGGCGCTCTCTCGATTCGGCAACTTCTATGCCCGCGCCATCCTGCGCCTTCCCATCCGCGACGTCACCGGAGGCTTCCGCGCCTGGCGGGCGGAGACCCTGCTCGGCCTGCCGCTCGACCGAATCCGCTCGAACGGGTATGTGTTCCAGGTCGAAATGGCTTACGTCGCGCACCGCCTCGGCTACTCGATCGTCGAACGCCCGATCACTTTCATCGACCGCCGCTACGGTCAGTCGAAGATGTCGTTCCGCATTCAGGTGGAAGCGGCGCTTCGCGTATGGCAGGTGCTGTTGGCGCACCGAGGATTGCGCCGTCCTGCGGATCGCAACTGACGCCAACGACCCACCGCGGCAGGAATCCTCAACGGGTTCAAACACCATGGCCCTGCCGGGGACTTGAAGCTCAGGAACGCATCCCTAGTGGCCATTGGGCGCCAAGTTGGTCCCGACGCCTTTTCCAATCGTTTGCGTTTTCCCAGGTGATCGTAGGGGCGAAGCGTGCTTCGCCCCTACGCCCCTAGATTCGTCTCATCTCTACTACGCCTCTAGACTTGCCTTGGCCCACACCTCGGCAATCCGTTCCCAATCCTCGAGCGAGAGGTGTTCAGCGCGCGCCGCCGGAGAGATCCCGACTTCCGTCAACCGGCGCTCGACTTCCGGTGGTGAAATCCGCAGACCCGCTGCCAGGGAATTTCGCAGTTTCTTGCGAGGCTGGGCGAAGCCGGCGCGTGCCACCCGGAAGACCGCCTGCGCCCGCTCCGGGGTCATGCGAGGCGGGACTCGCACGTCGATCCGCAGGACGGCCGACTCGACGCGCGGCGCCGGGTAGAACGAGGTCGCGGGGATCCGCGCCATCAGGCGCGGCTCGCCGTAGGCCTGCACGCCCAGGGCAAGGAGATTCATGTCACCCGGCCCGGCCATGACGCGGTCAGCAACTTCGCGTTGGACCGTCAGCACCAGGCGCCGCGGCGCCGACTCGGACTCCAAGAGTCGGCGGATCAGATGGGATGTGATTTGGTAAGGGATATTGGCGACGACCTTGAACGCCTGGTGAGCGAGGAGGCGGCCCAGGTCGAGGCGCAGGATGTCGGCGATGAGAATCTCGACGCGCGGCTCACGGCCTACGGTTTCGCGCAGGACCGGCTCAAGCCTGCGATCGTACTCGACGGCGACGACGCGGCCTGCCAATCCCGCCAACCGCTGAGTCAGGGTCCCCAACCCGGCGCCGACCTCAAGGATCACGTCGGTCGGCTCGATCTCGGCGGCGGCGACCACGCGCTCCAGAGCTTCCGGGTCGATCAGGAAATTCTGGCCGAGCCGTTTCTCCGGCCGAAGGCGATACCGCCGCAGCAAGGCATCTACCGAAGATCGGCTGGCCAGGTCGAGCGGTGCGTCGTTCGTCTCAGCCACCACGATGGCGGGAGGCAACGGGGGGGATCCATCCGCCGCGACGGAACCTCCGCGCGGAGGCCACGTTGCCTTCCATGGAGAGCGGCGTGGTGCGCGGCGAGCTCACGGGCAGGAGGGCTGGTCGGGTTCGGTCGGCCAGGATCCCGCCAGGAAGGACCGGACCAGGTCCTTCAGGCGTTCGCTGTCCGCCTGGAGGATGAAGGAACCCTCCTCGTTGCGAGCGGGCTGCATCAGGTCGTCCGGCAGGCTGGCAAAGCGCAGGTTCGCCGGATCGATCATCGGTGCGATACAGGCCAACTGTGCCAGCTGCGCCGGGCTCAAGTCGGTCAACACCGATCCTTGGAAAGCAGACACGATCTTCGGCAAGTTGACCAGCCCCTCCGGACTGAGCAGCTTGTCCTTGAGCGCGCACAGCACTTGCGTCTGCCGGTCGTCGCGGCGGAAGCCGCTGTCGATCTTGCGAATCCGCGAGAAGCGCAGCGCCGTTTCTCCGTTCATATGGTGTTGGCCGGCCTCGAAGTAGCCCATGTCCTCCGTCTTCTCATCGACCGGTCGACCATCAACAGGTAGGTCGAGATAGAGGTCGATGCCTCCAACGGCGTCCACCAGACGGACGAACGTTTGCATGTTGACCGCCCCGTAGTGATCGGGGCGAAGGCCGTAATTCAAGTCGAGCGTGCGCGCCAAGAGTCCGGGCCCGGCGCCCGGTCCGTCGTAGTAACCCATCCCGGGGTTGCCATAGAGGTAGGCCTGATTGAGCTTGCCATGGGTGATGCCGTAGTGGTCGGAAATCCCGGGGATCTCGACCCACAGATCGCGCGGGATCGTCAGGACCGAGAGCGCCGGAACGCGAAAATCGACCCTCGCCACACGGATGGCGTCGGCCAGCCCATACAGGTAGTTGTCTTGTCGATTGTCGGCCCCGATCCCCAGCAAGACCATCGTCGCCGGCCCACCACACAAGGGCTCCTGCGTTGCCGACGCCGTCGCGTTCGATGCCAATCCGGCCGCGGGGACGTTGAGCGCCGACGTCGAGGTCGCCAGCTCGAGGGCTGGTCCCAAGGGGCGTGCGAGCCGATTCGACAACGCCGACGCCGAGACAGCGACCGCGCCCAGCACCGCGGCCGCGATTCCAATAACGATGATCGGTCGAACGCGACGTGGTGATCTCATCGAAGGGGAACCGGGGGGAAAGCCGGCGAATTGTATCACGCCGGTCGCGCCGATCGGTTTGACCCCATCGGTGGCAGAGGGTATCATCCGCCATCGCACCCTCTCGCCTGCTGCGGATTTCCCGAACGCATTCTGTGACCACGCGATCCGACGACACAGCGACTGCCCAGCGTGCAACGCTCTCTCGCCGTCCATGGCGCGGCTCGCTGGAGGTCGTCGGCTCGCTCCTGTTGTTGATGATCCTTGCCGGGGGCACCCGGCTAGCGAGCGGTGGAGGGCGGGCAGGGACGCCGGCGCTCCTCCTCGCGGTCGTGCCCTCTGCTGCGTTGCTGGCCTATTCGCTTCACCGCGGTCTGAGGCATCTGACGGCCAGCCGCGCGCCTTGGCTGTACCGAATCGCCGTGGGTTTCGCCTTTGCGGGGAGCGTGGCAGCCTTCCTCCTGGTCAGACGTCCCACCTCGCCGACTGGCATCGGTTTCATCTTGCTCGCGGGACTGGGTGCCTTCCTCGGAGGGCTGGCTGCCTCCACCCGCGATGATGGCCTTTGGGAAGACAATTACCCCCCGCCGCGCGGAGTCCTCCGCCAAGTCTTTGAGGCGCATGTCGCTCGCCTTCCAACCATGCCCCCGATTCCACGCGGGAAGCGAGCGCTCGACGTCGCCGGCTCCGCTTTCGCCATTCTCATTTCCAGTCCCCTGGCGGCCGGCGTGTGCCTTCTGCTCTGGCTAGAGGACCCCGGGCCGCTCTTCTTCGTCAAGAACTCGGTCGGGCGCGCCGGGAGGAACTTCCGCCAATGGAAGATCCGCACCATGGTCCGCGGCGCCGAGGCCGAGAGTGGGCCGGTGTGGGCCGAGAAAGAGGATCAGCGAGTTCTCCGAACCGGGCTCGTCCTGCGCAAGACCGCCCTCGACGAACTGCCTCAGCTCATCAACATTCTTGTCGGGCAGATGAGCCTGGTCGGACCCCGCCCCCAGCGCACGGTGTTGGTCGCAGAATACCTGACGCGCTGGCCGGAGTATGCAGACCGCCACCTCCTCCCGCCTGGTCTGGCAGGGTTGGCGCAAGTCGTCGGACATTACTACCTGACCCCCCGCCAAAAGTTGCGTTTCGACCGGCTGTACATCGCGCACGCTGGACTCGGTTTCGACCTCAAACTGATCCTGATCGCGTTCGCTGTGGTCTTTTGGTTTCGCTGGCAACCCGGCTGGAACGGGCGTCTGCCGCGTTCGTGGCTACACTAGCTGAGCCGATCGTAGATTCGGCCCGCCGGTTGATCTACCAGACGCTGGCACAGGCAGATTGGGCGCGCGAGGAGGCCGGCCAGCTGTTCAAGGAAAACCGACCGACCTACCATCCCATCACGCGCCTGAGGATCGAACAGGCGCTTTCCGAAGCCGCTGTTCGAGCCGACTAGCTAGCTGCTTGGGGACGCACGCGCCGAGCTTGTCTCGCGTCGCGACGCTTGCACCCACCGTAGCCACGTCGCCCATAAGACCAGCGACAAGATCAACGCGCTCAACGCCTGCCCGACGATCGTCCCATAAACCCCCCAGCGGAGAATGGCCCAAACACCGACGGTGGCCATGGCGATTAGGGCGGCTATGCCGGCGAAAAAGATCGGCCGCGTCTTCTCCAGTGCCTTCAACGCCGACTGGATCGGCCAGAACGAGTACCACAGGGCGTAGAAGATCGCCATCAGGCGCATCCCCGAGGCGTAGGCAATATAGGTTTCGCCGTAGAGCAGGCGCAGAATCGGTTCGGCGAAGGCGACGGCCACAACCAGCACCAGGGCCACCGGCGGCCCGGTCACCAGAAACATCTGCCGAACCATGTGCACGACGCCGGCCGCCCCGGCGATATGTCGGCGGTCGGCCAGGCGAGGGGTGAAGTATGTGTCCATGGCCCTCAACAGCGAATGAATCGGCGCGACCACGTTCTGAAGAGCACGGTAGGCGCCCGTGGCGGCGAAACTGACAAGGCCGGCGGTCAGAACCGGGTAGACCTCCACGGCAGTCCAACTGGCGGCCGTGCCGCCCAGCAGCCAGCGCCCGAAACGCCAGTTCTTGCGCCAGGTCGCAAGGAGATCGACGCCGCGGCGGATCCAGATGTGGCGGGACTGTATCAAGGCGAGCAGGAGCGCTGCGCCTGAGCTCCAACCAATGGCATACAGCCCGACGGTGCCGGACTCGGCTCCGGCGGCCAGGAGCCAGGCCAATAGCACCAGTTGAACGACACTCGAGACGAGGGTATTGAGAACCGCCAGGCTTACCTGATCCAGGGTGTAGAAGACTCGCCGGACGAATTCCTGCGGTTGGGCCAACAACAGCGGGCACCACATCGCGAAAAGCGTCGGTCCTGCGACGTCGTTGCCGAGCCGAATCAGAATCCAACCGAGGCTTGCACAGGCCAAGGCTTCCGCCGATGCCAGGCCCAGCTGTAGACCGGCCGACGCGCTGAGGTAGCCGCGCCGGCCATCCACCTCGAGCGACGGGGTCAGCGAAGTCATAGGTTGGACGACCAGGCCTTCCTGAAAGGCCCGGGCCAGACGAAGCAGGATGAAGCCGACGCCGTACGCGCCGAACTGAGTCGGCGAGAGGGCGCGGGCCAGCATGATCGACGTGGCGAAGTTCGTGAGGCTGATCAGGGCCTGGTCAAGACCGGAGAGATAACCTTGCCGCGCAATGTCTCCGAAGAGCAGGCGGGTCGCTCGCCGCCACAGGCCCTGCCGCCCGGCTCGAGGCGAGACGGAGGAGGGGTCAGGGCCCCTCGCCGAATCGGGGATGCCCGTTACTCCAGAACCCACATAATCAACGACTCCGGCGGCACGGGAGTGAGGAAGTACACCGTCACCCAGTTGTGCCAGGAGACGTAGTCGCTATCGGTGTAGCCGAGATCGATCCAGTTGCGTCCCGGAATGCCTCCGCCCGTGTCGGAGATCTTGGCCGCTCCGTAACCGGGAACATACACATACTGACCGCGCATCGCACGATACCAGCGGACGATGAAGGCGGCATTCCCCTGCTCGAGCTCCTCGCCGTTGGCCATGGTCGTGCTGCAGTAGTTGGGGACGCCGAGCCGGCAGGGGGAATAGGACGTGGCGTACATTGGGACGGCGCGCCAATACTCGACGGGTCCGCTGGGCGTGTCGAGAGTCCGGATGACGATCTTGGTACCGTACCCCATGACCCGATCGCGCGACTCGCTCGCCACCCACTCGGCCTCTTCGGCGCGCTGTGTTTCCTCGCCCTCTTCGTATCGTACCCGCGTCCGCCGGGCGACTACCCCGGGCTCACCCGCGTCCACCAGTTGCTGGTGGTCGATCTCGATTTCGGGGGCGGGAGCCCAGCGCGTTTCGAAAGGCAGCACGTCCTGCTCGATGTCGGCCGTTTCGGTGACGCGGACAACCCGCACAGCGCCGGCGGCGGGCACGGGGGATTCGATTCCAGGTTCGGAATAGTCCAGGCCCACCAGCGGGACGCCGGCATTGGCCAGCGCGTCACCCACAGACTCGCCCGCCGCCCAGGACGACACGCTGCGACCGTCGACCTCCACCGCCACCGGCTGAGCCGGCTGATAGCGGATCCCGGTGGCCCCTCCCAGCGACGACCCGACCGACGGAAACATCGAGTCGGCGGCACGTACCTGGATCCCGGACTCCCATAGCGCTTCTCCGAGCGTCGGGGCGGCCGAACGAAGCTGCCCCTTCGCTCCGCCTTCGTCGACCGTCAAAGCGAAACCCCGTTCGACTCGAATCCGCCCCGGCGCGCCCGGAAGGCCGCCGGCCGCGGACAAGGGAACCCCATCCGCCCAAACCCGATCGCCTGGGTAAAGTCGTACCCCGGCGTCGGCCAGGACGTTCTCAGGACGCAGGGCTGCCGTCACATAGACCCTGGCAGCACCGTCAACATCGATGCGGACGGGCCGGGCCCGGTTGACTTCGATTCGCCCTCCGTCGGGCAAGGGCGAATCCGGTGAGGGCACGCTCACGTCGGCCGGGCGCAGGCGCACACCCGCCTCGCGCAATGCAGCGGCCACGGTCCGCCCATGGGTGGCAATGGTGCGAGGGCTCCCATCCAGGATGAGGGTCACCTCCCGGCGCGTGGCCAACGCCAGGCTCGTCAGACCGGCTACAGCGATCAGGCCCGCCGCCAGCCGCATCCCGCGTTCGGGATTCGTATGAAGCAAATCGAACAGGCGCCGCACGGCGGCGCAGTATACCAGACGGTCCGCGGCCGGATCAGAGATGAAAACACAGCGACACCACGGGCGCGGTGTCGGCGGCGTCTATTGGAGAATAGCGGAATGGAACTGGCTAGGCTCGACGGACGGAAATCCACCTACCCCCTTCCCCCCGCCGCGCCTTGACCCCGAGCGGAAAGGATGATTCCAAGGCTTCTCGTGAGTGGCCATTCCTTGACGAGTCGTGTTCAGATGCTGCTTACTGCCGAGCATTCTATTTCCGTTGAAGATGACGAGTTTGTAGCCGTCGGGATCGCGGATGACGAATTCACGGTTGCCCCACGGCCAATCCTTCGGCTCACTGGATGGCTCATTGCCGGCTATCCATTCGCGGCTTTGGCGGCGTGGTTCCTTCCGACGGCTACCTGAAATTCAAAACAGCTTGAAGCTTCTCCGAAAACGGCTGGCGAGCCAACGGCTTCGTACCCTGACTGGCGGAGAGGGTGGGATTTGAACCCACGGAGCCTTTCGGCTCACGCGCTCTCCAGGCGCGCGCGTTAGACCAGACTACGCTACCTCTCCGAGGGGATGGCGGGTTACGCCCGCCGACGCGGATTATAGCATGCGAGGTGCGTGCGTTTCCGCGTCCGTGTGGGCTCCTATTGCCGTCGCCGGTTCCACGTTCCATTCGAAAGTGCCGCAAAGGGGCTCGTTCAACTTGCCCGCTCGAGCTCGGGTGCGTTTCGTGCCGATGAAGGTCTGCGTGGCTCATCCTAGATGGATCACCCACAACCGGCCATCGGCCGCGGATCGATAGACAATGCGGTCGCCCGCAGGGGAAGCCGACCATTCGTTCGAAGCGATGCCTCCCGGGAACGCATCCTCATCGAAGAGGACAGTCGTCTCCCCGGTGCCGAGGTCCAGCTCTAGAAGAGTGAGCCCGATCCGTCCGACGGTGTAGGGAACGAAAAGAAACTGCCCCTCCCTTCCCCAACGATAGGAGGCCAAGCCGGGGAGAGACCGCACGCTATCCCCCGACGTCCGGACGATCCACACGCCGTTTCGCGCCGGGACTTCTTCGAACGCCAGGTAAAAAGCGACCCACTCGCCGGAAGGGGATAAGACGGCTGAGCGCGGTCGTTCCCCCGGCGCAAGAAGCAAGGGCGGACCTCCGTCCAACGGTACCCGCCACACCCCTCCCTGCCCGCCTTCCGTGAGTCGTCCACTTACGACCAACGCCTTGCCGTCTCCAGCCCAGCCGATCAGGTCGCCGCCGATCAGCGTCAGTCTCCTACGGGGAATCCCATCCTGGATATTCGAAGCCCAGACGGAGCGCCGGCGCATGTCCACGTTCACAGGCTCCGTGCTTCCCTCGCTCCAGGCGACTTGTTCTGCGTCAGGCGAGAGGCGGATGTTCCGAGCCGCGGCCGGAAGGTCCAACGCGGGTGCGGACAAGTCCAAGGGTGATAAGGGAACACCCGAGAGGGACAGCGATGCCAGTGAAATCTCTCCTCCGTCCGGAGATAGGGCATAGACCCCCAGAGGTCCGTCCCCTGGCGGATCGTCGACGAAGAGGATCTGGCTCCCGTCCGCCGACCACCACGGCCGCGCGCAGCATCCGGCTTCGGTCAGCGGAAAGCTCGAGGGCGTTGGGACAGGCGTCGGTTCCAGCGGGATCAGCGGGGTCGGCGTCACCGAGATGGCTGCCGCCGGCGGCAGCGCCGCGGTGGCGCGGATGCATCCCGCCAACGCCAGGATGGTCGCAGACATCGCCAGTCCCCGAGGGTCAAGGCTGTGGGGGCCAGGGCTCGTCATAGTCGTTGAGCAGATCGCCGCCGAACAACACTTCGGGTTGGTCGCTGAGAAGCTGCCAGCGGCGCGGATCGGTCAAGTCCTGTTCAAAGCTCAGAGGATTTCCTCCAACAAGAGCGATCCGGTCCCAATCGGCGTCGATCAGCGGAATCGGGTTGAAGGCTCGCCGGTGGGAGGGCGCTTCACGTATCTCGAGGTGCAGGTGCGGGCGAGAGGTGCAGCTCAAGTCCGGATCGCCCGTTTTGGCGATAGGCTGTCCCCGTCGAACCTCCTCGCCGAGATCGAGTTGCGGACGTTCCAAGAGATGTCCGTAGAAGGAGGCGTAGTCGTTGGGGTGATCGATCATCAAGTTGTGGGGCCCGGCACCATGCGCGGCCTGGTCGATCCCCACCACCACGCCCCCGCCGACGGCCACGACCTCCGTTCCACAGGGTGCGGCGAGGTCCACGCCGAAGTGCAAGCCCTGACCTGCTCGGTAGAGCGAGCGACGCTCGCGGTAGGCGAAGACCGTGTTCCCGTACGGCTGGGTGAGCAGCCAGGTATCAGGGCCGGGGAGGGACCCGAACGGGAGCCCGAAAGGAGGCTTCGGCTGCGAGGGCTGTGCCGGTCCGTTCGATGCCGCAAGGATCAAAAGGGAGGCGGCGCCCAGGATTGCACGCAGGAGGTACGGTCTTGCGCCGTTCATCCTTCCGCCGCCGGGAGAAAGGCGACCCGGCCGGCGTTACCGGAAGGAAAAAGGTCGTCGAAGATTTCCGGGGCATACCGCCCGACCATCTCCGAGGTAAGGGCGTTGCGCCGACAGATGTCGGCGAAGAAATCGGCGCTCGGCCGCTTGGTGCGGGCTTGAGTCGCAGGATCGAGTTCCCAAAGCCCGAAGCGCTGTGTCCACCCGCGTTCCCACTCGAAGTTGTCGACCAAGGTCCAATGGTAATAGCCTTCGATCTGCCAGTTGAAGTTCGCCGCCCGCCACAGCTGGCGTAAGTGTGATGCCAGGTAACGGGGCCGCAGTTTGTCTTCCGCATCTTCGACCCCGTTCTCGGTGATCCGGATCGGCAGACGAAATCGTCGAGCCCAGACCAGGGCGCGCCAGAAGCCCTCCGGCGAATTGGCGATGAAACCCGTCGGGCTGAGGTCGGAGTTGCGAGGATACCCGCTGCGGCCGAACAGCTCGCGCGGCCGGCGCGGATCGAAGGCCACCGCCTCGGTCGTGTAGTAATTCAGGCCGAAGAAATCCTGGGTGCGAGCGGCCTGCGGGATGTGGATCCGCCGGCCCGGCAAGCCCAGCCAGCCATCGTCGACGGCGCGCGGAACGGCCTCATTGAAGAGGCGGTGTCGCATTCCGGCGACCGTCCTCTCCAGCGGATTCCAGCGATGCCGGGCGGCGAAGCCCCGGTAGTGATGGCTCAAACCGACCTTGGCCGTCGGTTGGAGGCGGTGGATCGCGGCGTACCCTCGGGCGTGGGCCAGGACGAGATGCTGGAGCACGTCGAGCGCATGCGCCAGGTCTGTCTCTCCGGGAGGAAAGGCTCCGGCGATGTAGGCGGCATAGGCGTAGACGTTGGGTTCATTGATGGTAATCCACTCGTCGGCCAGATCCTGCAGGATGCCGACCGTCGTTTCGACGTACCGCTCAAAGAGGCTCGGCGCTTCCGGGTTGATCCAGCCGCCGCGCTCCACAAACCAGTTCGGATTGGTGAAGTGATGCAGCGTCACCAGCGGACGGAGGCCGCGGCGGCGGGCCCCTTCGAGGATGTCGCGGTACATCTGCAGGGCCGCCGAATCGACTCGGCCCGGGGCGGGCTCGATCCGGCTCCACTCCAGCGAAAGTCGATGCGCGTTCTGGCCGGACTCGGCGGCGCGGTCGAGGTCCTCCGCCCAGCGTCCGGCCCACCAACCACAGGCTGGCCCGGATCGGTGTCCTTCGGCGATGCGGCCCGGCTCTTGCTCCCAGGCCCAGAAGTCGTTGTCGCGGTTTTCACCCTCGACCTGGTGCGCCGCCGTCGCCGTCCCCCACAGGAAGCCGGGCGGAAATGAAAACACCGCCCGGATCATTCGCCGTCTCCTGACATCTCGACTTTGAGCAGGGCCTGAGCCATCAGCGATCGATCCCCCGTTCGACGAAATCCCACTTCATAGGCCTCAGCTTGCGCCGCCGCGTCCATCTCGTCGACGCGGTACAGGGCGATGCGCCTTTCGGAGAGAAGCTGGCCGGCCATGGCCGCCAACACCGAGCGGGCGAATCCGCGCGTCCGGGCCTCGCCGTCGGTGTCGACGTAGACCTCGGCGTAACGAGGTCCGCGCCAGTTGGCGCCGGCCGCCGCATGCGATCCGGAAGCGGAATTGATCTCGAATCGGACCCCTCCGATCGGTGATTCGGCGGCGACCACCATCACGTTGAGAACCGGTTGGAAGGAGGAGGTGTGCAGGCGATATACATCGCTGACCCGGCCGTCGGACAGGTCGACCAATCCGTCAACCCAAGGCTCCTGTTCGAGAGGCAACATCAAGAGGACTGGTTGCCGCGGCCGGAGCGATTGCCTCAGCAGATTCACCAACCCGAGCGGATGCGCGGCGAAGGGAAGGGCCAGGCGGCGAAACAGGTCGAGGCCGGTCTGAGCCAGCGCCACAAACCCGCGGGGTGTTCCATTGCCGGCGTACTCGACATACAGCTCGACCCGTTCGGCCGGGTGGTCAAGCGCGTAGTAAGCCGCGGCCGCGTCGGCTGGAGAGTGGAGATTCAACAGCGGGGCAAGCTGCCCGCGCTCATCGGTCGGAAGTCGGCGGATGTCTGGCATCCAGGGGCCCGACCGCCAATTCTACCGGAGGGTGCCACGTGGCCTAACCAAGCAGGCCGGCGGTGGTATAGTCGGCGGTCGCCGTGAGCCTTTGCCGATCGCGCCGCGCGCGCAGCCTGCTTGCATTGATTCTCTTGACGTCCCTGCTGGCCTCGTGCCGAAGCCAGGCGACGTCGGCCAGGGCCCTCGCTGTCGCCCCCGAGTTCGAATCCTTCTGGAGGCAGGGCGGTGGCCTGGGGACGTTCGGGCCGCCGATTTCAGCGCCTCGCCGCGAGGGGGGCCGCCTGCACCAGACGTTTCTCGCCGTCGAGATGATTCAGGAAAGGGAAGGCGCACGGAGCGAGGTCCGATTGGCGCCCTTGGGCTGGAACCTCGGCTTGGCCGAGCCCCCCGTTCCACCGATCGACGGGCAGGCCTCGGCTTACTTCATCGAGACCGGGCACAGCCTTTATGCCGGGTTCGCCAACATCTATTCGGAGCTGGGAGGGAAGGCGGTCGTCGGTGCCCCCCTCACCGAAGTCGCCTTCCGCGACGGGCAGATCGTCCAGTACTTTGAGAACGCCGGGCTCTATCGCCCGGAAAATTCCAGCCCGGCGGACAGCCGGTTGGTCGCCCTTGGACTGGGCGCGCGCCCTCCAGCCGACTCTTTCGGGCTCGAACCGGAGGCATTCGTTCTTCCCGGAGTCGTTCGACAGCGGCCTTTCGGGGAGTTTCTCGAGGCCTATGGAGGCGAGGCGCTTTTCGGACAGCCGCTGACGGCGCCCTACCTGACGGAGGACGGTGCGCTCCAACAGGTTTACGAAAGGGCAGTGGTCTTCTCTCCCGATGGTTCGATCCGCCGCGCCGACTTCCGCCCCTTGGGCTCCGACCTCGGCCCAGCGACTTCAGCAGTGCCCGAGTCGGGCGAGCCGGGAGGCAGCTACTTCGAGCAGACTGGACACAACGTCCTATGGGCCTTCGCCGATTTCTACCATGCCAGAGGTGGGGAGAAGCTGCTGGGTCTGCCTTTGGAAGAAGCCGTCCTGCTGCCCAATCGATTCACGCAGCGCTTCGAGAATGGTGTCCTGGAGTATCGTTACGACCTGCCGCCTTCCCTGGCCGTCCAGTTGGCTCCGCTTGGACGGCCCTACCTCGCTGAGCATCCTCTCCCGACTGCGCAGCCCGAGGTCGTAGGTGTCCCGGTCTCGGCCGCTGGGACGGCGCGTGCCGAAACCCTTCAGATCGAAGCCTCGCTGGCCGACGTCGTTCTGAAACCCGGGCGAGAACAGACCATCGTCGTCCGTGTCTCGAAGCGGAACGGCGATGCCATAGAAGGCGCCGCCGTCTTGTTGCGGTGGATCGGTGGTCAAAGCGAGCGCCAGGAGCGCCTCCCGGCGACGGACAAGAAGGGCCGAACGGAGTGGCGCTGGACGGACGCCAACCCGACCTCGGGGGAGATCATCAATGTGCTGCTCCAGGCGACGGCCGATGATGCCAGCGGAACCGCCTTGCTGCAATACACATTCGGATTCCCGGCCGCACCCTGAGCCGATCGGCTCAGCCGGACTCGTCTGCCAGGGCGTAACTCTCGGCTGAGACCTCGACGCGGGCGATCGGCGGCCCAAGGCTGAAAACCCGCATGGCAAAGGGCCGCACTTCGCCGGGCTGCATGGTCGGATCGGCCTCCCAGACCGCGTAACCGATAACCCGGTGGGCATCGTCCAACGCTGTGGCCAGGATCAGAGTCCGGTTTGACACCATGGCATCCGGCGGTAACGCGATCGTCCCTTCGGTGATCCACGAAAGACCGCCCTCTTGGAGGCGATCGGTTGTGCGGACGATCGTCGGGGTCCGGTACCGATTGTCCACGTCGTTGGCCGGGATCACGCCGAGTACCAGGGCGTGCGGTTCGCTTCCCGCTGTCTCGGGAAAGGCGGCCGCCATGGGCATGATCTGGCCTCCGCGGAGCAGGTTGAGCGGCGGGAACACCTGCGTCGAGTGGAGGATACTGCCCGAGGCCCCCTCCAGACGGATTTCGACGACCAGGTTCTCCAGGTCTTGCGTCGAAGGATTTCGGACCGCGGTCAGACACCACACTCCGACGGAGGGGCGCCGATAACACGAAGGAGGCTGCAGCTCCAGGGGGATCGGAGTCGAGGTCGGGATCAGGGCGACGATCGGTTCGCCCCCCGGGCCCG
Source organism: Anaerolineales bacterium (assembly GCA_035281845.1). Lineage (GTDB taxonomy): Bacteria > Chloroflexota > Anaerolineae > Anaerolineales > E44-bin32 > DATEVL01. The sequence goes on from DATEVL010000104.1 coordinate 20,593, forward strand.
GGATCAGGAGCTCCTGACCGATACTCAACACCGTAGGATTCAATCCGGGATTGAGCGCCAGCAACGCATCGAGACTCACTCCGTACAACGCGGCGATCTGGAGGAGAGTCTCGTTCTTCTCGACAACGTGCTTGAACGGCGTGGGCGAAGGGCCGAGTTCGCTCGTTGCCGCGACGGTCGGCGCCGGGGTGGCGGGCACGCGAGTCGCGGTCGATGTGCGCCAGGGCGCCAGGGTTTCCGTCGCACCTTGCACGAGGAAAGAAGACAGCGGCACGCAAGCCGTGGCCGCCCACGCTGTGAGCGCGACCCCGGCCGCGATCGAAGACAGGCGGCGCATCTCGCGGCATTGTACCAAACGGTCCATAGCGTTGTCGCTCACCGGCCCCTATGCTAGACTCCGCAACCGGGGTGCCATGAGTCTCGCCTCTCAATCCTCCCTCACCGAAGCCATTGCCGCGGCCCGCGCCGGTGACCGGGCGCGCGCCCGCGAACTGCTATCGAAGTTATTGCGCGCCGATTCGGCCAATCCCGAGTATTGGATATGGATGAGTTCGGTCGTCGAGAGCGGTCGGGAGAAGGTCTACTGCCTGGAGTCGGCCCTCAAACTCGACCCGTCGAACCGATCGGCGTTGCGCGGCCTGGTGATTCTCGGCGCCCGCAGCCCGGAAGAGGATGAACTGGCCTCGGCGATCAAAATCGCCCGCCGACAGACCGCTTCGGCAGTGGTGACCCGGCCGGCCGCGCCCTCGGGCGGATTCCGGTTCCCCTGGCGCCTGGCAGTCTTGATCATTCTCGGACTCTTCGGCGTGGCCGCCCTCCTCCAACTTCTTCTCCTCGTTGCGGGACCGGCGACGACGATCCTGGCTCCCGTCCTCGCGCCGGTGAGGACCCCGACGCACACCTCCGCCCCGGCGACGATCACGCTGACGGTGACCCTGACGCCCATTCCGATTGAGACGCGCATCATGCGCACGCCTGTCCCCACGGAACTCGTCCAGACGCCGCTGGCCTTCCTGGTCGAATCCACCTCGACACCTACGACGATGCTCGGAGTGACTCCCCGGCCGGAATATGAGGCCTATGCGAATGGCCTCGCGGCGCTGCAGCGGGGCGACTACGTAGAGGCTGCCGACTCGATGCGCGAGGTGGTCAAGGCCGAACCGGACGCGGCCGATGCATGGTACTTCCTGGGCGAAGCCAACCGTGCACTCGACCGTCCAGGGGCAGCCGTCGAGGCTTACGATCAGGCCGTCCTCTCGCATCCCGAGTTTGCTCCGGCATACCTCGGCCGAGCTCGGACGATCCAGGGCTTGCGACCCAACACGCTTGCCGAGGACTACGCCCGGACGATCGAGGCCGATCCACTTCTGGCCGCGGCCTACCTGGAGACCGCCGCCTTCTATAACAGCCGCCGTCAATGGGAAAACGCCGACGAACTGCTGGGTCAGGCAATCGAGGCCGGCGCCACCGAACCGGAGTTGTACATCCGGCGGGCCGAGGCGCAGTTGAACCACACGGCCTATTCCGACGGGCTCGAAAACGCCATTGAAGGGAGCGCCAACGACCCGACGAACTTGCTGGGCTATCTCATCCTGGGCCGGGCCTATGTCGAGAACGAGCTCTACAACGCGGCGCTGTGGCCCCTGCAGACCTACTTGCTTTACGAACCGGACGATCCCGTGGGTCAGGCCACCCTCGCTCGCGCCCATCTGGGGGTCGGTCAATACGACAGCGCCTTCGAATCCGCCAATCAAGCTCTCGCCATGAACGACCGCTTATCGCAGGCGTACATCGTTCGAGGTTACGTCCAGAACTTCCGGGGCGAATACGACCTGGCCCTGAAGGACTTCAGCGACGCCTTACGCTTGGGCCGATCGAGCTGGGACATCCAGTATGGCGTCGCCCGCTCCTACTATGGCAAACGGGAGATGGCGGCGGCTTTCGAGGCCGCCAACAGCGCGCTGGCCAATGCCATCGAGGAGGAGGACCGGATCAGCCGCGATCGCAAGCAGGGCGAGTCCTATGCGCTGTTGGGAATGATCTTCGAGGACTTCACGCCTCCGGCGATCGACGATGCCTTGCGCCAATGGCAGCTTCTCGTCTCGCTCGAGCACGCCAAGCCAGAGACGATCGCGCTCGCCCAGACTCACATCCTCGAGCTCACCGGAAGAGGCCCGACCCGCACCGCCACGGTTAGCCCCACGTCGAGCCTCACTCCAGGCCCAACCGCCACCCGCACGCCGACTCCCTCCCGCACGCCGACTCCCTGATTCGTAGTCCCTTCCCTCTTCCCCAGTAACCTGGGGCCAGCTGACCGCAGGTCTGCTTGGGGAATCGGAATTCAAGCCCTCAAACAAAGAGTTACCCGAGTCGACCGGAGCATTCAACTTGGAGCAGAAATGATAGAGTCGGATGGAGGCGGGGCTCCGACTTGATCCCGATCACGCACCGCTTGAAACGCGGCAACCGATGGCGTAGGGAGGTCTCGAGGGGAGGTCTCGCCTTCGTGGCGATCGTCTTCCTTTCAGGCTGCGCGCCTGCGTCCTCCGCCAGCGATGCTCTGCCGACGATGGCGCCGACCCAACGAGATCAGCCCTCGCCCACCGCGCCAAGGATAACGACGCCGCATCCGTTTCCGACGCCCCCTCCGACAGCTTCCCCAACCACGGCTCTCACGCCACCTTCGGGATTCACCACCGATCAACTTCGCCCCGGCGTCGAACCCCAGAGCTACCTGACTGACGCTTGCGAATACTTGCGACGGCGATGGGATCCGGAGCGCAGCGCTCCGGGGACGGTCGTGCAGCCGATCATGTACCATTCGATCCGCGAGCCGGCGCGCATGCTCGACGACAACGTGACCGTGAGCACCGACTACTTCCAGGCGACCGTTGACGACGCCCGCGCCCTCGGATTCGAGACGGTCACAACCGAAGAGCTCATCGGATTCCTCACCGAAAACGCGCGAATCCCGCCACGGTCGATGATGCTCATCGTCGACGACCGTCGCCCCGGGGTCGTCGGTGAAGTCCTCCTTCCGGTCGCGGAGCAGTTCGACTGGACGGTCACCCTCAGCTGGATCATCGGCGATACCGGCCCCGACTTGTGGTCGTTCATGGAGAACCTGGCCGAGGGCGGCCGGCTCGACGTCCAATCGCATGGTCTCCGCCATCATTACATCGTGGAGGGGATGCCGGAGGACGAGATACGTGAGGAGATCGCAGGCTCGATCCCGATCCTGGAGCAGCACTTCGGAGCCCGCCCTCTGGCATTCGTATGGCCGGGCGGGAACTTCACGCCGCTCAGCGCTCAGATCGCCCGGGAGGAGGGCTACCGTCTTGGCTTCACGGCCTTCTCGCGCGGCCCGCTGCTCTTCAACTGGATCCCGCTGGGGGAGACGGAGCGTACCATCGGGGACCCGCTGATGGTCTTGCCCCGGGCGTGGAGCCCATCGGCCATCGTCAACCTGCAGCAGGCCGCCCGGATCGGCGACGAAGCTGCCCGCCAGGCACAGGACGACCGCACGACCGAAGCCCAGTGGTACTCATCGAATTGCGCCGCCGAGTTGCCACCATCGTGAAGCCCCACCCCTCCCCCGACTGCCTTCGCGACGAGGACCTCCGCCCCGCGGCCCTCGCATTCCTTAGCTGGCCTCGTCACCCCTCGACACAACGCGTGGTTCGAAGTATGATGAGCGTTCGCCCCGCCGCCGAAAGAGGGCCAGGAGGATCGGTTGGCCAACACCAAGTCTGCCAAGAAACGGATTCGACAGAACAGCCGGCGCCGGCTCCGCAATGCGCGCGTTCGGACCCGGGCGCGCTCGAGCGTGCGGAGTGCTCGGCGGGCCGTCGACAGTGGCCAGGCCACATCGCCGGAGGCGGTTCATGCGGCCATTCAGGAGTTGGACCGCGCCGCCTCCAGCGGAGTGATCCATCCGAACAACGCCGCCCGACGCAAGAGCCGATTGCAGCGGTCGCTAAGCAAGTCTAAGGCCGGCGGGCGCTAGCCAACTCCCTCACGTGTTCCCGGACCACGACCGTCGAAGCCGATGGTCGTGGTCCTTCTGCTTAAGCGCCACATGCTATAATCCGCCGCTTCCCGGGGCCGGTCATGTTCGAAACTGAACTTCACTCGATCGAGACGCAGCTTCAGCAGGCGCTAGAGTCCGCTGGAGCGCCGCCGCCCGGCCCGATCGGCTTTACCCCCCTTCCCTACGCCGGCCAATGGGGACTGGGGAGCCCGGTCTGCTTCCAGGCCGCTGCGGCCGAGGGTCGCAACGGAAAGCGTGGAGCTGTCCCCGCGCGCGCGTTCCAATTGGCCGCGCTCGTCGCCCCCGTCTTGCGGCCGCCCCCCGGAGTCGGGCGGATCGAAGCCGATCGAGGCTACGTCAACCTGTACTTCGAGACGCCCGTGTTTGCCCGCCGCGTGGTCGAGTCCGTAGGCCAGGCTGGAGACGACTACGGACGAGCCCCGGCCCAATCCGAACGGGTGATGATCGAGTACGCCCAACCCAACACGCATCACTCCTTTCACATCGGCCACGCCCGCAACGCGCTCTTGGGCGAATCGCTCGCCCGCATCATGGAATTCGCCGGCTTTCCGACGGTGCGGGCATCCTATCCCGGCGACGTCGGGCTCGGCGTCCTGACCTGTGTCTGGGCGTACGAACGGTTCCACCTGGGTCAGGAACCGGAGGGCATCTTCGCCCGCGGGCGTTGGCTGGCGGAGATCTACGCCGAAGCCACTCGCCTGGTGACGGCACAGCCCGATGAAACCGACCAGCAGCAGCAGCTACGGGAGACCTACGACGCCCAGCGGCGAGAAATGCTCCGCGCCTGGGACGCGGGCGACCCGCACGTTCGCCGGCTGTGGGAAGAGACGCGCCGTTGGAGCCTCGACGAGCTGGAGGCCATCCTCGAACTGCTAGGGACTCATATCGACGTCTTCTTCTTTGAGAGCGAGGCCGATGCGCCGGCCAAGGACATCGTTGAGGAGCTGATCCGCGACGGAATCGCCGAGGATGAGCGACCCGACGGGCCGGTGATCGTCCGCATCGACGAGAAGTTGGGGCTCAAGAAGGAACGCTACCGCACAGCGGTCCTGCTCCGCAGCGACGGCACGACCCTCTACCTGGCCAAGGACCTGGCCCTTGCCCGGCAGAAGTTCGAGCGCTATCACATCGACCGCTCGACCTACGTCGTCGACGTTCGCCAGAGTCTTCACTTCCAACAGGCTTTCAAGATCCTCGAGCTATGGGGGTTCGCCCAAGCGGCCAAGTGTTTTCATCTGGCCTACGGGTTCGTCACCTTGCCGGAGGGCGCCATGTCTTCTCGGCGAGGGAACGTCGTTTTCTTCAAGGACGTGTATGACGAAGCCCTCCGGCGAGTGCAGGCGGTCATCGCCGAGAAGAATCCCGACATGCCCGAGGATCTCCGCCCGGGAGTCGCAGCGCAGGTCGGCTTGGGCGCCTTGGCCTACGCGCTCCTTTCGGTCGACAACACCAAGGACATCGTCTTCGACTATGAGACCGCGTTGAGCTTCGACGGGCAGACCGGTCCCTACCTCCAGAACGCGGCTGTCCGCGCCGGCAGCATCTTGCGAAAAGCCGGCGAGCCGCCGCCCGGGCCGCGCTTCGACCACGAACTCAGTCCGCATGAGGTCGGGCTGATCGATCTGGTGGCTCGTTTCCCGACCGTGGTGCAGCTGGCGGCGGCCGACTATCGCCCGCTGATCCTGGCGAACTACGCCTACGACCTGGCTCGGCAATTTCACGCGTTCTACCACAGCGATCCGGTGTTGCAGGCGGACAGCGAGAACGCGCGGACCAGCCGTTTGCATCTGACGCGGGCCGTTCGGCAAACCTTGCGGAACGCTCTGCACCTTCTGACAATCACGACGCCCGAGCAGATGTAAGGGCCGACAAACCGCCAACCCTGCGAGGAGGGGCAACGCACTATGTCGCGAAAGAACGTTCTGATCATGGGGGCCGCCGGGAGGGACTTTCACAACTTCAACGTCGTCTTCCGGGAAAATCCCGATGCTCAGGTGGTCGCCTTCACGGCCACGCAAATACCGAACATCGAGGGTCGGGTCTACCCACCCGAGCTGTCCGGAAAACACTACCCTCACGGCATCCCGATCCACCCCGAGGCCGATTTGCTTCGGCTGATCCCTGAGCTCAAGGTCGACCAGGTCGTATTCGCCTACAGCGACATCTCTCATACCTACGTCATGCACAAAGCGTCGCAGGTGCTGGCGGCCGGCGCCGACTTCTGCATCCTCGGCCCCCAGGCGACGCAGATCGCCTCGAGCAAGCCCGTGGTCTCGGTGTGCGCCGCGCGCACCGGGAGCGGAAAGAGCCAGACCAGCCGCCGCGTCGCCGGGATCTTGCGCGGGCTTGGGCAACGGGTGGCGGCCATCCGCCATCCCATGCCCTACGGCAACTTGAACAAGCAGGCGGCGCAGCGCTTCGCCACCTATGACGACCTCGAAGCGGCCGACTGCACGATCGAAGAAAGGGAGGAGTACGAGCCGCATCTGGCAAGCGGTGTCCTGGTCTTCGCCGGGGTCGACTACGAACGCGTCCTGCGTATGGCGGAGAAAGAAGTCGACGTCATCCTGTGGGACGGAGGCAACAACGATCTGTCGTTCTTCCGCAGCGACCTGCACATCGTCGTGGTCGACCCGCACCGCCCGGGTCACGAGATGGCCTACCACCCGGGCGAGGCTAACGTCCGCATGGCGGACGTCATCGTCATCAACAAGGTCGACACGGCGCCGGCGGAAGGCGTTCTCGAAGTTCGCAACAACTTGCGGGCGCTGAACCCATCCGCCATCGTCGTCGAGGCGGCCTCCCCTATCTTCGTCGATGATCCGGAGGCGATCCGCGGCAAGCGGGTGCTGGTGGTCGAGGACGGACCGACGCTGACCCACGGTGAAATGGCCTACGGTGCCGGCTGGGTGGCCGCGAGACGATTTGGTGCGGCGGAGATCGTCGATCCGCGTCCGTACGCGGTGGGCTCCATCGCCCAGACCTACGCCAAGTACCCGACCACCGGGCCTGTCCTGCCCGCCATGGGCTACGGGGACGAACAAGTGCGAGAGCTGGAGCAGACGATCAACAACGCCAAGGCCGATCTCGTGCTGATCGGGACGCCCATCGATCTCGGCCGTCTGCTCGATCTGAACAAACCTGCCCAGCGCATCCGCTACGAGCTCCAGGAAATCGGACAGCCCACGCTGGCCGAGATTCTCGAGCACCGCATCGGCCGCAAGTAGCGACGCTCGGATGTCCCGCCGGCGGCCTCGGCCGGTCCATCTAAGCTGGTCCGAAGCGCGCCCTCCGGCGCAAACCCCATCCGCCCTGGTCCGGGAGTCCATCGTGCCACCGGCGGCCGGCCGCCGGCTGCTCGGCCGCCTCATCCACGGCGACAACCTGGACGTGATGTCCGCCCTGCATCCGGAACTCGAAGGCCGGATCGATCTGGTCTACATCGACCCACCCTTTCGTTCCGGCAAGGCCTATCCCGCCCGGGTCGGCGCGGTGGAAGATTCGCGGCGGCCGGACGAATGGAAGACGCGTCCGGGGTACGATGACCGGTGGCCCGATCTCGCGGCCTATCTCGATTTCCTCCGGCCTCGACTGGAATGGATCCATCGACTGCTCGCCCGGACAGGGACGCTCGTTGTACATTTGGACTGGCACACCTCGGCCTACGTCAGAGTCTTGCTGGATGAGATCTTCGGGCCGGAGCGTCTGGTGAACGAGGTCGTGTGGGTCTATCACGGCCCTTCCCCGATCCGCACCGCCTTCTCACGCAAACACGACACCCTGCTCGTTTACACGAAGTCGGCGCGTTACGTATTCAACGCCGACGCCGTTCGAATCCCCTATCACCCAAGCACGTGGAAGACTTTTGCCGGCTCGAGCAAAGCCGGCTTCGGCAAGGTCCCGGACTTGAAGCGAGGCAAGGTGCCGGAAGATTGGTGGTTCTTCCCGGTCGTGGCCCGCCTCCACGGTGAGCGCACCGGCTACCCTACCCAGAAGCCGTTAGCGTTGCTCGACCGGATCGTTCGCGCGTGGAGCCGGCCCGGTGGCCTGGTGGCGGATTTCTTTTGCGGTTCGGGGACCACCCTGGTGGCGGCGTCGCGCCTGGGGAGGCGTTGGATCGGATGTGACTCCTCTGGGCTGGCGCACGCCACCGGCTACCGTCGGCTCCTCGTCGATTGCCCAGGGGACGGATTCGAATCCTGGACGGTCGGATCGTCTCGGCCCAGGCGGCTCGAGCCCCACGTTCGCGTGGAGGTCACCGCGCGGGAGATCCGCGCCAGGTTGAGCCCGCGCCGACGCTTTCAATGGTTCGAAGCGGACTGGAACTACGACGGAAAGGTGTTCCGCAGCCGCGCCCGAGTCGTCCGCGCCTGGCGTTCCGAGGCGGCGCTGCCGACGCTCCAGCATCGCGCCTCTCGCAACGGAATGCGTCGCACCGCACTGCGCGCCGCCGATTCTTCGGGCAGGATCTACCTGGCGGAGATTCCCCCCTCGGTCGGCTGATCCTACCCCGCAGCGACGGAGCCTTGCTCGGTCCGCTCCCTGGTACTGCCGTGGGTCCTCTTAGGTCATCAGGGCCGGTTGGGCGCCAGAGTAGCGAACCCTCCGGCGGGACCCATATATCCCAAAGCAAACTAGCGTCGTGCCTTTTAGGAAAAGCGCACCCAGGCCTTGGGCACCCCTTCGCCCTCTACGCCCCTTCGGGCGCCCCCAGGGGGCAGACCGCCACGCCCTTCGGCGCACCCGAAGGGGTGAGGGCGGGTGCAACCTGGGTGTGCACACCTGACACCGCTTCGGGCACCCCTTCGGTCTCTACGCCCCTTCGGGCGCCCCCAGGGGGCAGACCGCCACGCCCTTCGGCGCACCCGAAGGGGTGAGGGCAGGCGCACCCTGGGTGTGCCCTGAAGGGGGTCGAGCGCGTAGCTGGCCGTCGAAACGAATGTCCGTTCTATCCCGGTAGGTCGAACCGGTACCCTATGCCCCGGATCGTCTTGAGGAATCGCGGCTCCCTGGGGTCCGGCTCGATCGCGCGGCGCAACCAGCTCATATGCACATCGAGCGTGCGAGTATCGCCGGTGTAGTCGGTATGCCAGACCTGGCGGATCAACGAGGCGCGGGTGAGCAGCTTCCCGGGACTCTGGAGGAAGACCTCCAACAAGCGCGCTTCCTTCGGCGTCAAGCGGGATTCCCGTCCGAGGCAGCGGACGGTGCGCTGTGCCAGGTTGAGACGGATCGGACCGACTTCGAGCAGATAACGCGAATCTCCCGGAAGCAGCCGGGCGACCCGGTTGATCAGCTTGCGGGGGGTGAACGGCTGCACCAGGACAACGCTGGCGCCCTGAATGCTTTCGATGTCGGTGCCCTTCGGTGATACGAGCAAAATCGGTACGCCGTTCAAGCCCGAGCGCAGTGCGCGCGCCATGCGCGCGCCGCTGGCCTGCATCGAGGCGGCGTCGAGTACGATCAAATCGGGCTCATCCTTCTGGGCAGAGTTGAGGGCGCCGTCGACTTTGTGCTGAACGAGGACCCGGTAGCCCTTTTTTTCAAGGACAGGGGCCAGCGAAGGGGCGCTGGCACGCCCGCTCTCGATCAACAGGATCTTGGAAGAAACCATCGAGGCGGCCCCGAGGACAACGATAGCAGCCTTGTCGGATACCGGCTGCCTCCTCCGTCATTATACATGTTTTCTTAAGGTGGTCTACGTTCCATCCGGAAAGCGGGATAGCTCGAAGGTCCCGGGAAAACCGCCTGCCCACTCGCAGATCCCACGGTGTCGGCCCTGAGTCTTCCAGATTCGAGAAGCCAGGATCGGATGTGGGGTCAGCCGTGGATTCTGGGAACGCTCAGCCAGCTGAACAGATTCGAGGGTGATGAATCGGTTGCGATCACCGTGATCCCAGACCGCATGCAACACCCCCGGCACATTCACGGGGCCGCCGGGGTCCCTGCCGTGGCTGTGGTCGTGGCCGTCGGGGGGGCACCACGTATCTCGAACCGCGTCGACACCTGCCACGTCGTCCCGATGAAGATCTGGATTTCGTACACGCCTTCGGCCCAGCCACCCTCCGGCAAACATTCGGTGTAGCCATAACCCCCCGTCCCACCGTCCCAAGGTTTTGTTTCGAAGCATACAGCTTCGCCGTCGAGATACCACAATGCGGTCCAGCGGACTCCGTTGTCGAGATGGTCGTAGCTAAAGGCACCATAGAGACGGCCGAGGGGGTTGTCGAAGACCTCGGCCGGACGAACCGGGATGTTGAACGCCGTCAGGCGCTGGGCCACCAGGATCGGGCTGAGGACGGCTTCCGGCCGTGGAGTCACCGTATCCTGGAAGACCAGGAGCAGCCGCTCGGGAAGCTGCGGGGTAGGGCTGGAGGTCGGAGTCGAAGTGAGGGAGGGCGTCGCCGAAATGCTTGGAGTGACCGTGATCGTCGGGGTGAGGGTGATGGTCGGCGTCTGCGTGCGCGTGCTGGTGGGGGTGACCGACGGGGTCGGCGGGAAGACGGCGTAGGCGGCACGCCGCCCCAGCGAGAAGACGACGGCCGCGCCCAACCCGACGGCGGCTGCCACCAGCAACAGGCGCCAGCCGCTGGCGACCTGCTCACGCCGCAGCAGGTAGTAGCGCAACCTCCCGGCCCGCCAGACGCGCCAGCCCGCCACCCACCCCAGCACGACGGCTGTCAGGAGCAGACTCCAGGCGATCCAGGAAACGGTTTGGTCGATCGTCATGTGGGCGAGTTGATGGTGGTGGGCCAGTCACCCCGTCGGCTTGCGGCTGGGTAAAGTTGGCGGCCTCGAGTTTACCGCGGCGAGGGACGAATGAGGGGCGTGTGGACAATTCAGCCCGGATCAGGGGCGATGTGGGCGGTACTGCCACCCTCCGGGCTGCTCCTCTCCGATGCGGCCCGCCCCGTAGAGATAGCTGGTCGTCCCGTCCGCGAGCACCTGGGTCAGGCCAGTGTTGAGGTCGAGCGTGTAGTTGATCTCGGACCCCGGCGTGATCTGCACCACCCGGTCGCCGAGCCCGTTGTAGCGAAATTCGTAGTTGTCGCCACCCTGCGACACGGTCGCCAGCCTGTTGGCGTGGTTGTAGGTGTAGGTGCTCGCCCCGTCGTTGAGGAGGTTCCCATTGGCGTCCCAGTCGTAAGGAACGCCATCCGCCTCGACTAGCCGGTTGGCGATGTCGTAGGCGTACTCGTTCGTGCCTGCCAAGGTGTCTTGCGTGAGGCGGTTCCCCACGGCATCTTACGTGTAGTGGAACAGCTCGCCGCTGGCGTAGTCGGCAGCCGTGAGGCGATAGAGCGGATCATACACGTAGTCGATGACGACGCTCCAGGATGTGGGGGCCGATGTTGGCGTGGACGTTGGCGTCTCGGAGGCTGTTGGGGTCTCTGAGGGCGTCTCCGTTGCAGTTGGCGTGGGCGTATCGGTGTCGAGAGGCGCCGGGGTGTCCGTGGCGGTTTCAGCCGGCGTCAACGTTTCGGTCGGCGCGGGTTCGTCGGTCGCGGTCGGAGTTGGCGTGTCTGTCGCGGTTGGCGTCGACGTGTCCGTGGGAGTATCCGTCGGAGTTGGCGTGTCGGTTACCTGGAGCAGTGGCACTCGCACGGGCGCGGCAAGGAATCCTCCACCGATCACTGGCGCGGAGGCCGAACCCCCAGTGCCCTCCGTCCACTGGCTCAACAGCGAGGCAGTCGCGGCGATGCCCATGTCCACCCACTTGGCGAGGAAGGCGCCGGTGAACTGGCCGTCCCCCCTCGCTGCGGCCGGTGCGCTCCGAGGTGCCTCAGTTACAGAGCACCGTTGGCCGCGCAGACACTCGCTCGGCTTTGCGCCCGGAGAAGAGCTATGGTGGCGGATCGGCTGACCAGTCAATTCCACCGAAGATAACGGTCCCGCCGGGCACTTTCAGAAAAGCCGCTGTCGCCTGAGGACGATCAGGGTCTTGGGCGAGGCGGATCGTCTTCTCCAGCATCGCAGCGCCTGGAGGGTCGACAATCCAGGTGCCGTCCGGCTGCTGCACATAGATGACCGGCTCCCGCTCAGGAAGAGCCAGTTCAACTGGATCGGAAATCGGCCTTTGCATGATGATGATAATTCGGCTGAATGGCCCGCGCTCCAGCGTGCTGCTCAGTCGCCAATCGAGGTACCCGGTGATTCCTAACTCCGTGAGGCGCTCTCTCTCCTCAGTGGTTAGCTCCTCAACCAAGTGAGAATCAAGCCGCAGAGCCTGGTTTCCCGGATACCACCGGACCCAAACGGTTTGAACTGTCCTTTCCTGATACACAGCCATGGCCAGCGCGTCCGCACCGAGCCCCACCGCGACTGAGGCCAGACTGGCTATGATCGCCGCGACAAGAAACGACCTGAGTGAACGCGACGGGCCCCCGGCTGCGGCGGGAAGAGAACCACTGATCCCTGCGACCACCCACACAGGGCCAACCGGGATCGAGAATGTGCCGAAATAGGGGGACAGGAAGATGGAGAAGACGATGATCCCCCAGAGGATTCCGCACGCGGCTCCGACTAGCGCGGCCAACGCGTATCGAAGGTAGCCCGCGAGCCGCAGGCATCTCCTTGGCGCCACTGCAGCGCCGGCACCTACGAAGAGCGCCAAAGGCACCGTCCAGAAGAGCACCATCCGAAGCTCTCCCGGAGTGCTGGGTGCCGGTTGCGCAAGCATGATTGCTGCCGCAAGGGCCGCCGATCCGAAAGAGAGGATCGCCGAACGCATCCCACGGGCAGCATCGACAGCCAAGAGTCGCGGCGCCGGGCAGTCCATTGTAGGTCCCTATTCTTCCTCGGGCGACGGAAGGCTGCACGAGCAGATGGCTTCAGCAACCGGATCTGGCTCGAATTCCTGGGATTCCTCCGCCAGTACCCTGTCGCTTGTTACCCAGGGGTACAGGTCTACCCCGCTCCCGAACAGTCCGTCTGGTTCATACCTTCTCGGGGGCTGCGAAAGACCTTGGATGTATAACTCGTGCCACGGATAGCCGCTGTGTTTGCCGGCGTACGTGACTCTTCCCTGGGCGAAGTCGAACTCCACTGAGTATCGGTACCGGACCGGCGGAGTGATGCCAAGAATGGGAACTCCCAGTGGCATCGTTCCCGATTCCGGGGCATCGTAGATGTCGATATAGACGGAGAGCAAGCACAGCTCAGGGGCCAGCGTTACCTTCGCTGGAGGAGGAGAAGGAGCCTGAGCGCCGGCAATCCCGAACCCTGTCTGCCCCAACAAAGGGTTGAAGTAGATGAAAGCCACCCGCGTCTTGCCAGTGCCTGAAGTGGAAGTGGAGGCGGAGACGAGGGGATTGCTGTCGACGACGACCTCATGCCAAACTCGTGCGCTGGGCCGAACCCCGCCATCAAAGAAATCCCGGCCGTCGCCATCGAACTCACCTAGGGTAACCGCCCCGATAGGTACGTTGTATACGATTTCCCAGTACGTTGGGTCCCAGAGCTTTGGATAGTAAACGTACGGGAACGTGATCGACTGGTCCGCGATGAACGCGGAGGCCCAGATCCTCAGCGGGCGCAGCCCCGTTGGGTCGACATTAGTCACCGGGTTTTGCAGGCCATACACCCAAGGGGTGTCGGGCCGGCCCATCCTTGGCGCCCGAGGGAGAGGATCAGCCGAAAGGAATCTGCCGACGTCCGATGCGTAGTATCTGGCCCTCAGATACGTCAGCCCCGTGCCATCCACCTGCTCTCCCGTAAACGCAAACGCCGAGCTTGCCGCGCCCACGCTTGACAGCTGCGACCCGAACGGCTCGTACGTCCGCGCCCCCTGCACCTGCGCGAAGGAATCTGCCAGCTGCCTCACGCTCCCCAACGCATCCCCTACGTGATACTGCCACCCTCCTGGCTGCTCCTCGCCAATGCGGGACGTGCCGTAGAGGAACGCGTTCGTACCGTCGGCCAGCACCTGTGTTAGCCCTGTGTTGAGGTCGAGCGTGTAGGTGATCCCAGAGCCGGGCGTGTTCTGCACAACCCGGTCCCCTAGCCCGTTGTAGCGGAACTCGTAGTTGTCCGGCCCTTGCACAACGTTCACCAGCCGATTGGCGTGGTTGTGGGTGTAGATGCTCGCCCCGTCGTTCAGCAGGTTCCCATTGGCGTCCCAGGTGTACGGAACGCCATCGACCTCGCCGAGGCGGTTGGCGATATCGTACGCGTAGGTGTTTGTACCGGCGAGGGTGTCTTGCGTCAGACGGTTACCCACGGCATCGTAGGCGTCGTGGAAGAACTCGCCCGTGGAGTAGTCAGCGGCGGTCAGTCGATACAACGGGCCTTAGATCCCACCTGGCTTTGTCCTTCCCGAGGAACGGGTAGCCACCGAGGCTAGCCGGGATCGGCCAGTGTCGGAGCCATCAGTTCGTCAGCTCGCTTGATAACCGCATCGAAGTCCTCCAGGGACATGACCCTTTGATAGCCTCGATCGGCCGCGAAAGCGACGAGATCGACCTTGAGGTCTACAACGTATCGCCCGTAGCGGGCGATGCCACGGCACATGGTGTCCGCCCTTCCTTCGGTACACTGGATTGACGCTTCCGACGCGTGGGGGAAATCAATCCGTACATCCACCCACACGGCATACGGTCCGTCATCGAACCTAGTGCCGACCAGGTAGTCAATCGCCTCAACCGCCTCGGACTCGGATCGAAAGAGCAGGATATCTTCGTAAGCACCGGCACTACCGGCGCCGATGGGGTGGTAGTAGTGCAGCCCAACCGCGCGGATTGGCCCCAATCCCCCGCCCAACGGAGCCGACCCGAAATCCGAGGTCGGGCCGTAAGGCGACGCGACCCAGTCTCCGGGCAAGTCCTGCTCATTCAAGAGGAGCGACTCGATCTCTACGTCCGGTGCCACGCCCTGACTCGTCGCACAGCCAGATAGCGTGGCCGCGACGGCCAACGCATTCGGTAGCAGGCCGATAGAGACTCGCCAGCTAGAACACGCCATACTTAGCCCTCCCCATCAAAGAAGCCGTTAGGATAGGGCCATTTCTCGTGTGAGAAGGGAACGAGGGGATCGGGCATGTGCTTAAGCCTGGAGCTGCTTGCCAAGAGCTTCGCTCCAAAGCGGTCCAGACCCGCGTCATAGAGGTCGATCCCGAGGTCCACAGCGGCGAAGTCATATGGGTCGTCGAAAATGGTTGGCCACCACTCAAAGTTCACGTAGACATCAATGTCAAAAGGGAAGAGGCATGAGGGTGGCTGATGGGTCTCCAAGACCCAGAAGCCTGCATCTTCGAGGAGGTCCTCGTGCGCTTCGTCAGTGACCTCGGCTACCGTCGCGCCGCCGTGCAGTTCGATATCGCTGAAGGCGCCGGCCTTCCCCACGTACCCGTAATGAACATTTCCTGGAATTGAATACTCGTACCAGTCGCAAGCTCCGTCCGCACAAAGGGCTATCGTCTTCTCATCAAGCTCTTCCCTAATGTCGTCCTTGAAGTCCCAGCGGGCGCCGTCGCGCACAAGTGCAATCCAGTCGCCGAAGGCAATGCCTTTCAGGGCCAGGGCCAATAGATCCGTGTTAGGCACTGATGCAACCAGGGCGGCCAGCCTATTCAGCTCGGCAATGCGCAGCACCTCAGGGCTGGCGGCATTTGCGCGCATTTCACGCAGGAGCCAGTCGGTGAGATTTCGGTTGTCCCAGGGCGATGGGGGCCTCCGACCCGATGGATCGGTCAGTGTCACTGGGTTTCCGTAAGCGTAGACCCAGGCGTTGAACGTGGTGGGCTGAGTGGGGATGGCGACAACGAGGTCTTCGTTCAGGAAGCGCCCTTGCCGAGGGTCATAGAATCGAGCACGCAGGTATACAAGTCCTGTTGCGTCAGTTTCCTCATTGGCGAACGCATACGCCGAGGTCCCCTCGCCAGCGGAAGCGAGCCGTGACCCAAACGGCTCGTAGCTTCTCGCCAGTCGCACTTCACCGTCACTATCTGCTAGCTGCCTCACACTCCCCAACGCGTCTGCGACGTGATACTGCCACCCTCCCGGCTGCTCCTCGCCGATGCGAGCCACGCCGTAAAGGTAGGCGTTCGTCCCGTCGGCGAGCACCTGCGTCAGGCCGGCTTCAAGGTCTAAGGTGTAGTTGATCTCGCCTCCAGGCGCGACCTGCACCACCCGGTCGCCCAGCCCGTTGTACCGGAACTCGTAGATGTCCGGCCCTTGCACGGCGTTGATAAGGCGCTTGGCGTGGTTGTAGGTGTAGGCGCTCGCGCCGTCACCGAGCAGGTTCCCGTTCGCGTCCCACGTGTGCGCCACGCCGTCCACATCGGTCAGCCTGTTGGCGATGTCATACGCGTACACATTCGTTCCGGCGAGGGTCTCCTGTGTGAGCCGATTCCCGACAGAGTCGTATGAGTAGTGGAAGAACTCGCCAGTGGAGTAATCGGCGGCAGTGAGGCGATAAAGCGGGTCGTACGTGTAGTCGATGACAACGCTCCAGGACGTGGGCGCTGATGTAGGCGTGGCGGTCGGCACCGGGGTGTCTGTGGGTGTCTCCGTGGCCGTCTCGGTTGGAGTTGGAGTGTAAGTCGGCGTCTCCGTGTCGAGAGGCGTCGGGGTCTCCGTGGGAGTGTCGGACGGCGTCGGCGTCTCCGAAGGCGTGTCCGTGGGGGTAGGCGTGTCCGTCGGAGTATCGGTTGGCGTGGGAGTGTCCGTGAGCTGAAGGCGAGCCAGCCACACAGGTGCAGCCAGGAAGCTTCCGCCGATCGCGGGCGCATACGCCCCGCCGCCCGAGCCCTCCGCCCACTGGCTCAACAGCGAGGCCGAAGCCCCGATGCCAAGGTCTACCCATTTCGCGAGGAAGGCTCCTGTGAACTGCCCGTTTTGCCTCAGCCAAAGCGTGCCATTCAGGGCGTACACGTTCGCGTGGACCGTAGTGCTGATGCCGAACTTGGCCGCCTTGGGAGTCGCACCGAGGTTGCCCGTGCTACCGTTGATCCCGTCCCACTAGACGACGATCCCTCGTTTCGCGTCGAATGAACAGGCACATTTGCGGACTCTGAGCATTGACTGGCGTTGCCTATCTCGCTCAGTCAGCGGAATGGAAGAAGTCGGTCTGCGGGTACTCTCCATAACCCTCCCACCGCGGAAGCTCGGGACCCCAGACTCTCGCGTACGACTCTGGGTCGTGGTAAGTTACCCCTGAAACCAAGGTCGAAGGGACGACCTTGTACACCGTGCCCTCCTGAGGCGGGAGGCCCAGCGTCACCCGAATGTGCGGGTAGAATAGACTCATTCCGGTTTTCGGGAACTCAGGGATTCCTTCTCGCCCGGCAAGTGCACTCTGAGGCGCCCCGTACACGGCTATTACATCATCGACCGTCGCCTCCGAGGGTAGCGAAAAACCGATAACTTCGACGATGTCCGAAGCGGGTCGGTAGCCAACGAGAAAACCTCCGCAGACTAGCCCGCGGGAACCTCCCTCCTCTTCAGTGTCGTAGCCTTCGCAATGTTGGTAGAGGCCAAGCTCTTCTAGGATTCCCCGCACTTCAGACTCAGTGCTGATCCCCGGCTCCATTCCAAGAAAGCATGGAGGTCCACAGGGTTCCTGGGCAAGGAAGCCCCTAGCAATAAACGCTGATGTCACATCCTGCCTACTCGCCACTGACTGCGTGCAACTCGCTAGAAGCAACGAGATCAGCGCGAACGGAAGACCGTGAGCGAAGGGGATCAGCTTTGTGGCCATTCCTGGGATCCCTTTGGCTGGGCTCGTGCCAACCGCCGACACAACCTACTGGCCGGAACTTCCGGTGATAAGGCCATGTATGTAAGTCCACCGCCTTGTCTCCCTATAGTCGGAGTAGTAGAGGACGGGTCCATATTTGCGGATGTCTTCCCGGACAATCCTCCACATCGCGGCGAATGCTTCATCTGGATAGACGTAGGCAGTCGCCGACTCCGCGAAGTCCTCGAATCGATTGAAGTTGACATCGGAGCCTGCCGCTGGTGGCCCTTCATAGAAGTATCCGGCCGAGTTGCATCCCGGAAGCCTGAAATTGGGTGGGTCGCACCTACCGAGGCGGTACCTCTGTATGGCGCCTCCTTTGAGGCTTGTGTGCCCACCCGTGTATTCCTCCAGACCTGCGGAGAGGCCCCATCCGAAGTTGGCGTCCCAGGCGTGGCTGAGCTCGTGTACTACGGTCCATCGGCCGAAAGAAGAAGCGGAGCTTGTGTACTTGATTCGATGGGGCCATGTTAAGCCACCGGACCGGCCGATGTCTTCTTGACTCACGGTTATGCCCCCGGTGTTGTGGATGAATTCGGTCTCTCCCTTCATCGCGGTCGCCAAGTTCAATACGCCCATCCACAGCGTGTGCAACTCATCAAGGGACCAATTGCCCTCTCGCCAACACAATGGTGGGGTACGATCGCCAGGTTCGGGCACAGGGATAGCGACGGGCGGATACCCCCAGTCCACCACCACCTGGACGTGGTAGTCTAGCCACAAGCTCTCGACAAATTGGTCTGCGTAGACTGCTTCCCATGAAGCGATAAGACCAGTCGGATCGGTGAAATTGGTGGGGTTGTCCTCCGAATATGCCCATACGTTCAAGCTAATTGGCCAGAAGACCTCGCCGGAAAACGGATCCCTTGATAGGAAGCGGCCTCCGTTGGATGCGTAATACCTCGCCCTCAAGTACGCCAGGCCCGTCGCATCCACCTGCTCTCCCGTAAACGCGTACGCCGAGCTTGCGCCGCCTCTGCTCGTGAGCACCGATCCGAACGGCTCGTACGCTCTCGCTCCCTGCACCTGCCAAGCCGAATCCACCAGCTGCCTCACGCTCCCCAGCGCGTCGCCGAGGTGGTACTGCCAGCCTCCTGGTTGCTCCTCGCCGATGCGTCCTACGCCGTAGAGGTAGGCGTTCGTTCCGTCTGCGAGAACCTGCGTCAGACCGGTGTTGAGGTCGAGTGTGTAGTTGATCTCGGATCCCGGCGTGATCTGCACCACCCGGTCCCCCAGCGCGTTGTACCGGAAGTCATAGCTGTCCGCCCCTCGCGCCACGTTCACCAGCCGGTTTGTGTGGTTGTAGGTGTAGATGCTCATCCCATCGTTGAGCAGGTTGCCGTTGGCGTCCCAGGTGTACGGCACGCCATCGACCTCGATCAGCCGGTTGGCGATGTCGTAGGTGTAGATGTTCGTGCCCGCACGGGTGTCTTGCGTGAGGCGGTTCCCCACGGCATCGTACGTGTAGTGGAAGAACTCGCCCGTGGAGTAGTCTGCTGCGGAGAGGCGATACAGCGGATCGTACGCGTAGTCGATCACGACGTTCCAAGACGCAGGCGCCGACGTCGGGGTGGACGTTGGCGTCTCGGAGGCCGTCGGGGTTCCGGAGGGCGTCTCAGTCGGTGTCTCCGTTGGGGTTTCCGTCGCCAGTGGTGTCGGCGTGTCCGTGGGTGTCTCTGTGTCTGTCAGCACGGGTGTGTCGGTGGCGGCGGGCGTGGGAGTGTCCGTAGCCGGAGCTGTCGCGGTTTCAGTTGGCGTCTCGGTGGCCGTGTCCGTCGCTGTCGGCGTCTCGGTCGCCTGCAATAGTGGCAGCCGCCTCGGCGCGGCAAGACGGGCGAAGCCGCTCATTGGGGCGGCCGCCGCGCCTCCACTGCCCTCCGTCCACTGGCTCAGGAGCGAGGCGGAAGCACCGATCCCAAGATCCACCCATTTGGCGAGGAACGCGCCTGTGAACACACCATTCTGCCTGAGCCAGAGCGTACCGTTCGGGGCGTATACATTGGCATGGACCTCCGTGCTGATCCCGAACTTTGCCGCCTTGGGAGTCGCACCGATGTTCCCCGTGCCGCCATTGATCCCGTTCACGTAGATCACGATGTCGCGCGCGTCCAAGCCGGTCGAAGCGGGATCGGGGCCGAGGTAACTGCCCTGATCGACCGACAGCTTCCCGGCGATGCGAATCTCCGACGGTGCCTGAAAGTTGAGACTCACGTTCTCGCCGACGTCCCACTCGGAGAAGTCGTACACGCCGCCGGTGAAGGCCACCGTCGAGCCCTTGCGAGCCTTCAATAGCCCATAGGCCCCGGCGTCGAGCGAGAGCGAGCCGTTCTGCGGAATGTCGAAGTTCTGCGTCCCCGGCGAGAAGGCCGGGACGTCGGGGAAGGCGGAGACGAGCGGAAGGTCCAACGGCGTGTGCTCCTGCCCGAGAACGGTTCCTAGACCGGTCAGCTCGTTGTAGTAGACATCGTAGACGCTGGCGTTGTCCCTGAGATACACGCTGTCGCCCAGAACGCGCGAGGCGGGATCGAGGACATCCGCGCCGATACCGATCGCGACTTCGGCTTCATCCGCCAGATACGGCCCGGCACTTGCGACGTTGGCACCCACGTCGCCGCTCAATACCTGCCCATTCTGCTCCACCCAGGCGCCCTCCTTGCCCAACAGGACAAAGTCGGCTAGCCTGGGCGCGACCGTCGGGGTCGCCTCCGGGGTCGGCGTCTCTGTCGGTGTCGGGGTCGGCGTCTCCGGCAGGACCATGTTCTCGATCACCCGCACCCGGTTGCCCACGCTGTCATAGGTGTACTCGAAGGACGACAGGACCTCCGCCCCGGCCTGGTGGAAGATCGAGAGCAGCCGCCCGGCGTCGTCGTAGGCGTAATTCGACACCACTCCATTCGGCAGCGAGACCGAGGTCGTGCGGCCGCTGCCGTCGTAAGCATACCCCGTCTCCTGGCCGCCCCAATCTGTGACGGAGGTCATGCGGTTGGCCGGGTCGTAGGCATAGCTCACTTGCTTGCCATCGGGATAACCGAGCGAGGTGCGGTTGCCGGCGGCGTCGTAGCCGTAGCCCACGGGCCCGGTCGCCGCCTCGACAGAAGCGACGCGGTTCAACTCGTCGTAGGTCCAGGTGGTGTCGCCCGTGCCGTCGCTCATCAAGGTGCGATTGCCGGCGGCGTCGTACTCAAAGAGCACGTCCGCATCGGGAGCGGGGTAGTTGATGCGCACCAGGCGGTTGGCCCTGTCGGAGGCGAAGCCGGTGGTGAGGCCATTGGCGTCGGTCAGCGCCGTCCGGTTGCCGACGGCGTCGTAGGCATAGGTCGTCATGTTGCCGAGGGCATCGGCTTCGCTCCGCAGGCGGTTCAGCGCGTCGTAGACGAACGTGGTGACGTGTCCGTTGCCATCATTGATGGTCCGCCGGTTGCCGTTGGCGTCGTAGCTGTGCTCGGTGCGCACGTTGGTCTGGTGGTCCGCCGGCCCGCCCGCGTCGAGGTTCTCGACGACGGCCGTGAGGCGGTTGAGCTGATCGTACTCGTAGCGCGTGACGACGCCGTTGGCATCGGTCATGGCGGTGCGGTTCCCCACGGCGTCGTAGCCGAAGTGGGTGTCGTTGCCGAGCGGGTCCGTGACGCGCGTCTGCCGGTACAGGGCGTCGTAGGCGAAGGTCGTCCGGTTGCCGGTCGGGTCCGTTGTGGCGAGGACGTCCCCGACGGCGTCGTACTCGCTCGTCGTGGTGTCGCCGTTGGCGTCGGTGAGCGCGATCGGGCGGTTGAGGGCGTCGTAGGCCGTCGTCGTAGTGTGGCCGTTGGGATCGGTCATCGAGGTCTGATTGCCGGCGGCGTCGTAGGCAAAGGTCGTCTCGCCGCCGAGCGCGTCCGTCTGGCGCACCAGACGGTTGAGGACGTCGTACTCGAAGGAAGTGGTATTGCCGTTGGCGTCTGTCCGCTCGACGGCGCTGCCCAGCGCATCGTACGCCGTTGAGGTGGCGGCACCGAACGGGTCGGTCGTCGCCACCATGCGGTCCAGGGCGTCGTAGGTGAAGGTGGTCGCGTTGCCCCGGGCATCGGTGACGCTGGTCCGGTTGCCGACGGCGTCGTAGGCATAGGTCGTCGTCCCGCCCAGACTGTCGGTGGCCGAGACCTGCCGGTTGAGCTGGTCGTAGGCGTAGGTCGTGCTGTTGCCGCGAGCGTCGGTCGTCCTGATGCCGTTGCCGGCGGCGTCGTAAAAGTGCTGTGTGACGCCACCAAGAGGATCGGTCTGGCGCACCAGGCGGTTGAGGGCGTCGTACTGGTAGGTCGTCGTCCGGCCCAGGGCATCTGTCGTCTCGACAACATTCCCAGCGTCGTCATACACAGTCGTCGAGTCGCCGCCGAGCGCGTCGGTCGTGACCGTCACGCGCTTCAGATCGTCGTAGGTGTAAGAGGTGCTGCGGCCAAGGGCGTCGGTCGATGCGGCGACGGTCCCGTCGGGGTTGTAGGCCGTGGTGGTCGTGTTCCCCAGGGCGTCGGTCGTGGAGTCCTGGCGGTTTAGCTCGTCATAGGCGTAGGTCGTCGTCCGCCCCAGCGGATCGGTCGTGGCGACCAGATTCCCACCGGTGTCGTAGGTGTTGGTCGTGACACCGCCGGCGGGATCGGTCGAGCGCACCAACCGGTTGGCGTCGTCATACTCGTAGGTCGTCGTCCGCCCGAAGGTGTCGGTGACGGCGATCTGGTTGCCGACGGCGTCATAGGCGTATTCGGTGACGATGTTGAACTGGCCGCCTTCATTCTGACCGCGGCCGGGATCGTAGTTACGTGTGCTGCGGCCCAGCCGGCCGGCGGCGTCGTAATCGTTGTGGGTGACGCGGCCTATCGGGTCGGTCGTGTCGGTCAGCCGGCTGAGGCCGTCGTAGGCGTAGCTCCAGGTATTGCCGAGGGCGTCGGTCATCGAGGTGCGCTGGCCGAAGGCGTCGTAGCTGTAGAAGGTGGTGTTGCCGCGGGCGTCGGTTAGGGAGGCCAGGAAGCCATCGGGGGTATAGCTGTAGGCCGTCGTGTTCCCGAGGGCGTCGGTCGTCGAGGTGAGCAGTGTGCCGGAGTACGAGTAGGTCGTCGTATGACCGAGGGCGTCGGTCACCGAGGTCAGGTTGTTGAGGGCGTCATAGCTCAGGTCGGTCTGATTCCCTTCGGCATCGACCACCTGTGTCAGGTTGGCGCCATTGGCGCTCCAGGCAAGTTGGGTCGTGTCGCCGTCCTCGTCGGTGATCGAGGAGGGTCGGAAGTTGCCGGCGTAGGCCTTCGCTGTCGCGCCGCCGGCGGCATCGGAGACGGCGGTCAGCGTTCGGCGGGCGTCGTAGGTGTGGATGGTGGTATTCCCCCGGGCGTCGACGATCGAGGCGGTGCCGTCCGGGTTGTAGGTGATCTCCACCACCCGGTTGGCGAGGCCGTCGAACTGGCGGAAGGCCCGGCCGGAGGCGTCGTACTCGACCCGGAGGACCACCGTCCCGCGCGGATCTGTGACCTGCGTCAGACGGTGGGAGCCGTCGTAGCTGTACGTCCAAGTACCGCCGAGGACATCGACGACGGAGGCCAGGTCCCCGCTCAGGTTGTAGCCGTACGTGACGGTGCGGCCCGTGTGATCGGCGACCGAGGCGAGCCGGCCTAGCGCATCGTAAACAAATCCCAGGAAACGCACTCCGCCGTCGGCCGAGACTTGTGACACACGGCCGCTGGCGTCGTAAGCGTAGGATTGGGTGCGGCCCTGCGGATCGGCCCGCGTTAGCAGCCGTCCGTTCGCGTCAAAGAGGTATTCGTTATTGTCGCTCAGCGTCACCCGGTAGGTGACCGGCGGCCCGCTCTGGCGGGTGAGCGTCGCCAGCACGCCGGGGGTCGCGGTGTAAGTGCCGTCGCCGTTATCGAGGAAGGCGTACTGGTTAGCGGAGTGCGCCTTGAACCAGACGACGCCGCGCTGGCCGCCCGGCGAACCGGGGAAGATCAGGCGCGTGTCGAGGCTGTGCGTCCAGCCGTAACCAAGCGGCGCGGTGTACGTCTGCGTCGAGACGGAAGCGTAGGTACGCTGCAATGCAAGCGGGCCGGCCGAAGTGGGCAGCGAAACGTCTTCGAAGGTGTAGTCGAAGCCACCCGTGTAGGTGTTGATCGGGTCAGCGGCCGCTCCCTGGCTGTTGGCCGGGAGGTTGAGGAGGCAATCTCCAAAGATGCCCTTGCAGAAGGAGGCGCTGCTCCGCAGTGCGGCCCACAGCGTTTCGGGGTCCAGTCCCCAGAAGATGGTCTTCGACATCGGGATGCGGGACCAGGGGGAGAGGGATACAAAGTGCGTTGCTTTGAACACCGGGAAGTTGTTGGCGGGCGGAACGCCCTTCTGCACGGGCTGCATCAAGCAGTCGACTTCAGCGTTGAAGATGCCGACCCGGCACAGCTGGGTCTCCGAGGTGTACCAGATCGGGGCGGTTTCCGGCGCGGGCGTTAGCCACAAATCGTAGCCAGCCCAGCCCGTAAGCGTGAAGGGGCTGTCGTTGTAGATCGTCCAGCTGGCCGAGCAAACTCCCCATTCCCCCGGCAAGATGCCGCCCGTGGGACAGTCGGTAGCGAAGTCCTCGAAGTTGACGAAGGGGTGAGGTCCTTCGGGCGAGGATTGGCTCACGGTGACGCCGCCGATCTGCACGCCCGGCAGCGTAGGAAGCGAAGCGAGCTTGCTGCCTCCGGAAGCGGACTGCAAGGCCACGGCCGAAGGTTCGGGGTATCCCACACCCGCCAGCGACTTCACCCACACATCCCAGGTGTATGACGCCGCGTCTTCCAACGCCGAACCCGAATCCGGATCGAGATGCCGCCCTTCCGCCGCGTCGAAGTGCCCGATCTGGATGAAGCCCGCCGACGACAAATCCAGCGTCTGTCGCACGCAGTTCCAACCTTCGAATGTGAAGAGCGCTTCGGGCCCGATGGACGGCCTGGCGCGTGCCAGAGCGGGAGCCAGGCTGGCGGCGAGAGGAACGCCCCCACGGTTGCAGACTTCGATCACGCTCCCGTCGGCCAGGCCGGCGTAAGTGAAGTCCACGTGCGCCCGCGCCACCTGGCCCGCGCCGCCGGAGTACGGTCCGTACCACGACATCTTCCCCGCCATGTCCGACCAGTCGTATTCGAACCAGCCTGAGGCTTCGCCGGACCATCCCACCGGAAGAAGGGCCGGGCCGGATCCCGAAGCCGGCTCCGGGTAGCGAGGATCGGGCAGCGAAACCGAGGCGGT
>DATEVL010000105.1:0-21036 GCA_035281845.1 Anaerolineales bacterium
CACCGGGTACCGGCCGCAGTTCTACATTCGGACGATGGACGTGACGGGGACGATCACCCTGCCGGCGGGGGTGGAGATGGTGATGCCGGGGGACAACGTGAACCTGACGGTCGAGTTGATCTCGAAGGTGGCGCTGGAGAAGGGTTCGAAGTTCGCCATCCGCGAGGGCGGCCTGACGGTCGGCGCCGGCGTCATCACCGAGATCCTGGAGTAGACCGTGGCGAAGCAGAAGATCCGTATCCGACTCAAGGCCTACGACCACCGCGTGCTCGACCAGTCGGCGCAGCGCATCGTCGAGACGGCCGAACGCACCGGGGCCAAAGTGGTCGGACCGGTTCCCCTGCCGACGCGCATCGAGCGCTTCACCGTGCGTCGTTCCCCCTTCATTGACAAGGACACGCACGAGCACTTCGAGATTCGCACGCATAAGCGCCTGATCGACGTTCTCGAGCCCGATTCGAAGACGATCGATACGTTGATGAGGCTCAATTTGCCGGCGGGAGTGGACATCGAGATCAAGCTCTAATAGCTGTCAGCGGTCAGCTGTCAGCGATCAGCTCTGGCTGAAAGCTGAAAGCTGATGGCTGAAGGCTAAGAGAGGCAGGACAAGATCGTGGCGGAGGTGGGCCCGTAGGGCCCTCGGCCTCCACGGTGACTGTCCTGCGATCGGGGATGATGCAGCCGGGCCGAGGCTGACAGTCCCGTCAAGATCTCGGCAGGAGACAACGGATGAAAGGTTTGATCGGCAAGAAGCTTGGCATGACCCAGGTCTTCGATGAGGGCGGCGCGGTCCATCCCGTGACCCTGATCGAAGCTGGGCCGTGTTTTGTCACCCAGATCCGCCGCCCCGATCGGGATGGCTACTTGGCGGTCCAGCTCGGATTCGGCGAGGCCCCGCCCAAGCGGCTGACAGGCGGACAGCTCGGGCACCTCAAACGCCACGAACTGCCGGCGCTGCGCTTCCTGCGCGAATTCCGTGTGCGCGAGGACGGCGGGATCAAAGAAGGCGATCGGGTGACGGTCGAAGTGTTCGCGCCGGGCGATCACGTCGACGTCGTTTCGACCAGCAAGGGGCGCGGTTTCCAGGGTGGCGTTCGACGTCACGGATTCCATGGCGGGCCGAAGACTCACGGCCAGTCGGACCGACAGCGGGCCCCAGGTTCGCGCGGAGCGACGACCACGCCCGGCCGTGTCTACAAAGGGTCGCGCGGCCCCGGACACATGGGGTCGCAGCGCGTGACATCCCAAAATCTGCGGGTCCAACTGATTGATTCGGAGCGCAACTTGATCGCCGTCGCCGGAAGCGTCCCCGGCCCGCGCGGGGCGCTCGTGGTCCTGAAGGAAGCGCGCAAGCAGTAGCGCGGGAGCGGCGGCGATGAAAGTGGATGTCCTGAACCTGGAAGGCAAGAAGGTCAGCACGGCGGAGCTGCCCGCGGCGATTTTCGAAGCGCCGATCAAGCCGGACCTGATGCACCAGGCATTGGTGCGGCAGCTGGCCAACGCCCGTCTGGGGACTCACTCGACGAAGTCGCGCGGCGAGGTCTCGGGCGGCGGTCGCAAGCCGTGGCGGCAGAAGGGGACCGGACGCGCCCGCGTGGGATCGACTCGCTCGCCGATCTGGGTCGGGGGCGGCAAGGCGCACACGCCCAAGCCGCACAGCCACGCGCTGAGCATGCCGCGGAAGATGCGGCGAGCCGCCTTGCGCTCGGCGCTGTCGGTCAAGGCGGCGCAGTCCGAGATCGTCGTCGTGGAAGACCTTCGCCTCGAGGCGGCCAAGACCGGGCAGCTGGCCAAAGCCCTCCACAGTCTGGTCGGCGGCGCCAGCGCGCTCATCATCCTGCCGGCGGCCGACGAGGGGGTCGCGCGATCCGCGCGCAATCTTGCGCAGGCCAAGACCCTGCGGGCGGAGTATCTGAATATCCGCGACATCCTGGGATTCGACCGCCTGCTGCTTCCGCTCGGCGCGGTCGACGTCATCCAGACTTATTTGGGAGAGTGAGGGACGGCGATGATCACCCTCTACGATGTCCTGCGCCGGCCGCTGGTGACGGAGAAGACGAACTACCAGAGCAGCAAGCTCAAGCAATACACGTTTGAAGTGCCGGTGTCGGCGAACAAGATGCAGATCAAAGACGCCGTCGAGACCCTGTTCGAGGTCTCGGTCGAGCGAGTCAACGTCATCATCCTCCCGCCCAAGCGCACCCGGCGGGCGCGCAGCCGGCGCCTGCGCGTGCGCCGCAGCGCCATGAAGAAGGCGATCGTGACCCTGGCCGAGGGCCAGTCGATCGACGTGTTTCAAGGGGCCAAGTAATGGCGGTCAAGTTATATAAGCCTACTTCACCCGGACGGCGGGGGATGTCGGGAGCGACCTTCGAAGAGATCACGAAGTCGACTCCCGAGCCGTCGCTCATTCGCCCGCGCCACCGCAGCGGTGGGCGCAATGTCCATGGTCGGGTCACCGTCCGGCACCGCGGCGGCGGCCAGCCCCGCTTTATCCGGGTGATCGACTTCAAGCGCGATAAGCGAGGCATCCCGGCGCGCGTGGCGGCGATTGAGTACGACCCGAATCGATCGGCACGCCTGGCGCTGTTGCACTACGCCGACGGCGAGAAGCGCTATATCGTGGCTCCGCTGGGGCTGGGGGTGGGGGATGCGGTGGTGGCGGGCCCGGAAGCCGAGATCCGTCCGGGCAACAGTCTGCCGCTGGCGAATATCCCGCTGGGGACGCTGGTCCACAACCTCGAATTGAAAGAAGGGCGGGGCGGTCAATTGGTGCGGTCGGCGGGAACGGCGGCTCAGTTGCTGGGGAAGGAAGGCGTCTTCGCCGCCGTTCGCCTGCCCTCGGGCGAGGTTCGCCGCATCCGCCAGACCTGCTACGCCACGATCGGCGAAGTCGGGAACGAGGATCACAGCAACATCAAGCTGGGAAAAGCCGGGCGCAAGCGGCATCTGGGCATCCGCCCGACGGTGCGCGGTGCGGCGATGAGCCCGCGCGACCACCCGCACGGCGGCGGCGAGGGCCGGCAACCGATCGGCTTGCCGGGACCCAAATCGCCCTGGGGAAAGCCGACCCTGGGTTATCGCACCCGCCGTAACAAACGATCCGATGACAGCATCATCCGGCGCCGCGCTCGCCGCCGGCGCCGCCGCTAGGACCGGAAGGTTGGGAGGGTAGACCGATGTCGCGTTCTCTTAAGAAAGGCCCATTCGTGGAGCCGAAGCTGCTCCAGAAAATCGAGCAGATGAACCAGCGCGGCGAGAAGAAGGTCATCCGCACCTGGAGCCGGGCGAGCACGGTCTTCCCGCAAATGGTGGGCCATACGGTGGCGGTGCACGACGGGCGGCGCCACGTGCCGATCTACATCACCGAGAACATGGTGGGGCACAAGCTCGGCGAATTCGCCCCGACCCGCACCTTCCGCGGCCATTCCACCCGCGAGAAGGCGACGACCACGACCACGGCCACGGCCGCTCCGGTGGAGCCCAGCTAGACCATGGCCGAAGAACACGACGTCCGAGCCTCCGCCCGCTTCGTGCTGGCTTCGGCCCAGAAAGTGCGGTTGGTCGTCGATCAGGTGCGCGGCCGCCCGGCCAAGGAAGCGCTGGATTGGCTGCGCTTCAGCCGCAAGGCGGCAGCCGAGCCGGTTCGGAAGGTCATCCACTCGGCGATGGCCAATGCCGAGAAGAATTTCGGGCTCAACCCCGATGACTTGGTCGTGGCCCGGATCTGGGCCGACGAGGGCCCGACGCGGCGCTGGCGCCGCTTCGGGGCGCGTGGCCGGTTCAAGCCGATCCTGCGGCGGTCCTCGCATATCACCGTCATTCTGCGCGAACGCCCCGGCGCCGCCGGCTGAGAGAAGGAGCAGGCATGGGACGCAAGGTCCATCCGATCGGGTTCCGGCTCAAGATCAACAAGCCGTGGGAGTCGCGTTGGTTTGCCAGCCGTGCGAAGTATGCCGACCAGCTGCATGAAGACCGGAAAATCCGCGAGCTGGTGGCCAGGACGATGCCGCGCGCCGGCATCGCCGGGATCGACATCGAGCGCTACCCGAACAACATTCACATCACGATCAACACGGCCAAGCCCGGAATCGTCATCGGCCGCAAGGGCGCCTCGGTGAAGGAGCTGCGCCGGGCGATCGAAGAGCTGACCGGCACCAAGATCAAGCTCGATATTCACGAGATCAAGGAACCCGATCTTCAGGCTCGTCTCGTGGCCGAGAACATTGCCAGCCAGTTGGAGCGCCGCATCAGCCACCGCCGGGCGATGCAGCGAGCCGTGGGTCAGGCGATGCGACAGGGCGCCGGCGGGATCAAGGTGATGTGTGCCGGCCGCCTGTCGGGAATCGAAATGGCCCGGCGGGAGTGGATGCGCGAAGGCCGCGTGCCGGCCCAGACGCTGCGGGCCGACATCGACTTCGCCAAAGCCGAAGCCCTCACGACCCATGGCCGAATCGGTGTCAAGGTGTGGATCTACCGCGGCGACGTCCAGCCGGAGGCCTTCGAAAAGGCCGAGTCGATGGACGTCTACGTCAGCGAGTGAGTGACTGAGGTGCGATGATGTTGTTCCCGAAACGTGCCAAGTGGCGCAAGCAATCGCGCGGCCGGATGAAGGGCCTCGACCGGCGCGGGGCCGAGGTCGATTTCGGCGAGTTCGGCCTGCAGGCGCTCGAGCCGGGGTGGGTCACCGCCCGCCAGATCGAGGCCGCCCGCCGCACGCTGGTGCGCTACATGAAACGGCGCGGCAAGGTCTGGATCCGCATCTTTCCCGACAAGCCGGTGACGCAGAAGGCGGCCGAAACGCGCATGGGCAAGGGCAAGGGCGCCGTCGACCATTATGTCGCCGTCGTGCGGCCCGGGCGGGTGCTGTTCGAGCTCTCCGGCCTGCCGGAAGACCATGCCCGGGAAGCGTTCAGACTGGCATCGCACAAGCTGGCGATCAAGACGCGCTTCGTCGAGCGCTATGACCGGATCGGAGCGAGTGAGCGATGATCGCGCTTCGCATCCCGAAGGGGATCCCCCCGCCTGCCATTAACGCCAGAAGGAGGGCGGCGGGATGAAGGCCAGCGAGATTCGCGATCTGAGCCCGGAGGAGATCCAAAGCCGGCTCGACGAAGCCCGCGAGAAATATTTCCGGCTGCGGTTCCAGCTGGCCAGTGGCCAGCTCAAGAACACGGCCAATCTGCGCCAGGCCCGTCGCGACATCGCCCGTCTGGCGACGATCCTGCGCCAACGGGAAAGGGAACAGGTATGATCAACGAGCGTCGAAGATTGACGGGCGTGGTGACGGCCGCCCGGTTGGAGAAAACGGTGACGGTCCGCATCAATCAGAGTTTCCGCCATCCGCTGTACCAGAAGGTGGTGCGTCGGAGCAAGGATTACCTGGTGCACGACGAGCAAGGCTGCCGTCCCGGCGACCAGGTGCGCATCGTCGAAAGCCGCCCGATCTCCAAGCGCAAGCGGTGGGTGGTCGAAACCATCCTGCGGCGCGCCGCCGAGGCCGTTGTGGCGGCGCAAGCCGAAGAGATCATCGAGCCGACCCTGACGCATGAGGCGGCGGGATGATTCAGCACGAGACGCGGCTGAAGGTTGCCGACAACACCGGCGGCCGGGAGCTGCTGGTGATTCATGTCATGGGCGGCTCGCGCCGACGCGTGGGGAGCATCGGCGATGTGGTCGTGGCCACCGTCAAGTCGGCGGGGGCCCACGGCGCCGTCCACAAGAGCGAGATCGTTAAGGCGGTGATCGTGCGCATCGCCAAGGAGTATCGCCGCGAGGACGGCTCCTACATTCGTTTCGACGACAACGCCGCCGTCATCCTGGACGCCGATGGGGTCAACCCGAAGGGGACGCGTATCTTTGGGCCCGTGGCGCGCGAGCTGCGCGAGCGAGGGTTCACCAAGATTGTTTCGCTGGCGCCGGAAGTCTTGTAAGCGGCGCAGCGGAGGGAACGACGTGAAAATCAAGAAGGGCGATACGGTCGAGGTCATCAGCGGTCGGGACAAGGGAATGCGCGGGGAGGTCCTGCGCACCCTGCCTGAGGACAGCCGAGTGGTCGTACAGGGCGCCAACCTGCGCAAGAAGCATCAGCGGCAGATCCAGGCCGGCGGGCGGACGATGAATCCGGGTGTGATCCAATTTGAGGCGCCGCTGGACATCGGCAAGGTCATGCTCGTTTGTCCGAAGTGCGGAGAATTGGTCCGGGTAGCGTTGCGGCGCGACGAAGGCACGGCCCGCCGGGTGTGCAAGCAATGCGAGTCGGTCATCGACTCCGGATAGGATGCGTCAGGCGGCCATGTCTCATTATCTGCAGGAACGCTATCGGAAAGAAATCGGCCCGGCCCTGATGAAGGAGACCGGAGTGCGCAGCCCGATGCAGGTGCCGCGCCTGAAGAAAATCATCGTCAATGTCGGCGTAGGCGAGGCGCTCGAGAATGCCAAGGCCCTGGATGCGGCGGTGGAGGATATGACTGTCATTACCGGGCAGCGTCCCGTGGTGACTCGAGCGCGCAAGAGCATCTCCAATTTCAAGTTGCGCGAAGGGCGATCGATCGGGCTCAAGGTCACCTTGCGCGGCTAGCGGATGTGGTCGTTTTTCGACCGGCTGGTGAACGTGGCGCTGCCCCGCACCCGCGACTTCCGCGGCGTCTCGGCCCACAGCTTCGACGGCCGGGGCAACTACACGATGGGGATCCGGGAACAGCTGATCTTCCCGGAAATCGTCTACGACAAGATCGACAAGATCCGCGGCTTCGAAGTGACGCTGGTCACGGACGCCCCCGACGACGAACAGGGGCGTCGGCTGCTGCAGCTGCTGGGCGTGCCGTTCCGGAGAGGCGAATAGTATGGCGAAGAAATCGATCATCATTCGGGAAACCCGGCGCCGGTACAAGAACCAGGTGCGCAATCGCTGCCGGATCTGCGGCCGGCCGCGCGGGTATATCCGGCGTTTCGCCATGTGCCGCATCTGCTTCCGCGAGCAGGCCCTGGAGGGCAAGATCCCGGGCGTGGTGAAGGCCAGTTGGTGACGGGCGAGGGAGAGACAGGATGAGCCTTACCGATCCGATTGCCGATATGTTGACTCGTATACGCAACGGGCTGCTGGCCGGTCACACCGTCATCGCCCTTCCCTCGTCGAAGATCAAAGTGGCCATCGCCGGGATTCTCCAGGAGGAAGGCTACATTGAAAGCTACGAGGTGGCGCCTCAGGAGGGGAAGCCCCAGCCGGTGTTGCGGCTCCATCTCAAGTACGTTGGAGAGCGGCGGGAGCGCCGGCCGGTGATCAGCGGGTTGAAGCGTGTCAGCCGACCCGGCCGACGCGTCTACACCGGCAAACGCGAGATCCCTTGGGTGCGCTCGGGAATCGGCGTGGCGATCCTCTCGACTCCCAAAGGCGTGATGAGCGGCTCGCGCGCCCGCCAACTCGGCGTCGGCGGCGAAGTTCTGTGTCAGATTTGGTGATGGGAGGCTGAGGTGTCGCGCATCGGTCGAATGCCGGTCGAACTGCCCGACGGCGTGGAGGTGAAAGTCGTCGGGCGCCACGTGAAGGTGCGTGGACCCAAGGGCGAGCTGGCCCGCAGCTTTCATCCCGACATGAGGATCGCCGTCGCCGGGAAGGCGGTTCGGGTCGAACGGCCGTCGGATGAGCCCCGGGCGCGTGCCTTGCACGGATTGACGCGGGCCTTGTTGAACAACATGGTGCTTGGCGTCAGCCGAGGCTTCAGCCGCGAGCTCCAGGTGGAAGGCGTCGGTTATCGGCCGGAGCTGGAAGGAAAGGACTTGGTCCTGTATGTCGGCTTCTCCCATCCGGTGAGGGTTCCACCCCCGGCGGGAATTGCCTTCGACGTGGATACCAAGGCGCGCCAGATTCGAGTGACCGGGAGCGACAAGGAACTCGTCGGCCAGGTCGCCGCCGACATTCGCAAGGTGCGCCCGCCCGAACCCTACAAGGGCAAGGGCATCCGTTATGTCGGCGAGCATGTTCGCCATAAGGCCGGCAAGGCCGGCAAGGTGACCTAGCATGGGACATCACACCCGCAGAGAGGCCCGCGCCCGGCGCCAGTCACGCGTGCGCCAGAAAGTCGCCGGGACGGCCGAGCGACCGCGGCTGAATGTCTTCCGCAGCATCTCGCAGATGTACGCTCAGCTGATCGACGATGGCGCCGGCCGCACGATGGTCGCCGCCTCGACTCTCGAGGCTGAGGTCAAGACCCACGCCGATGGCCTCAACAAGACCGAGCAGGCCAAACTGGTCGGGACCCTGGTCGCCGAACGGGCCCGGGCTAAAGGGATTCAGCAAGTGATCTTCGATCGAGGCGGCTATCGCTACCACGGACGCGTGCGCGCCCTGGCCGAAGCCGCCCGCAAGGCAGGGCTCGAGTTCTGAGCGGCAAGCCATCCAGCCGTCCAGGTCCTTAGCCTGGAGCGGCGGGACGATGGCGCCGTCGAGAGAGGGAGTCTGTGAGACGAAATCCACGTGATCGTTCGGAAGAACGCGACGAGTTCGATGAGCGCGTGATCGACATCGCCCGGGTGGCCAAGGTTGTCAAGGGCGGACGGCGCTTCTCTTTCCGGGTAACCGTTGTCGTCGGCGACAATCGGGGCAAGGTCGGATTGGGCGTCGGCAAGGCGCGCGGGGTGCCCGAGGCGATTCACAAGGCCTCCGATCGAGCACGACGCGCCATGGACCGCGTCCCGCTAGCGGGGACGACGATCCCCCACGAGGTCATCTCGAAGCACGGCGGGGCGCGGGTGTTGCTCAAGCCCGCCTCCCCCGGCACCGGGGTGATCGCCGGCGGCGCCGTCCGCGCCGTCCTCGAGGCGGCCGGCGTGCGCGACATCTTGACCAAGTCGCTGGGCAGTGCCAACGTGCTCAATGTCGCGACGGCCACGCTGGACGCCCTGCAGTCGCTCAAGCGGGTCGAGGACGAGGCCGCCCAACGCGGCAAGCCGGCCGAGGCCTTGCGACCCTTCTGGGAGCGGCGCCGTCATGGCTGAGACCAAGGCCAAGCTGCTGCGGATCACGCTGGTGCGCAGCCCGATCGGGTACAGCCTCCGTCAGAAGCGGACCGTCCGAGCGCTCGGCCTTCGCCGTATGCATCAGACCGTGCAGAAGTCGGACTCGCCGGCGTTGCGAGGGATGCTGTCCAGCGTGCGGCACCTGCTGCGCGTTGAGGAGTAGGTCATGAAGCTCCACGATCTCAAACCCCGCCACGGCTCCGTCCGACGTCGCAAACGGGTCGGCCACGGCATCGCCGCCGGGCAGGGCAAGACGGCCGGCCGCGGGACCAAAGGCGAGGGCGCCCGCGCCGGGACGGGAGGCAAGATCTTCCGCCAGGGCGGCAATGTGCCCTTCTTCCGCCGACTCCCTTTCAAACGCGGTTTCACCAATATCCGCCGCGTGCAGTGGAACGAAGTGAATGTTGGACGCCTGGGTGGCTTCCAACCGGAGAGCGATATCACTCCGGACGCGCTGGGTCAGGCCGGACTTCTCCGCGACCCGGCGCTGCCCGTCGTGCTGTTGGCCCACGGCGATATCTCGGTGCCCTTGCGGGTGAAGGTCCATCGCATCAGCCGGGCGGCGCGCGCCAAGATCGAGGCCGCCGGCGGCTCGGTGGAGGTATTGGCGCGATGACCCAGAGGTCGGCCCGGAACGGAAGGGCGATATGAGGCGGTCCCCCTGGCGGTTCCTTTGGATCTCGCCGGACATTCGCAACCGCCTGCTGTTCACGGGGCTGATCCTCGTGATCTACCGCTTCGCGGCCCACGTTCCCGTCCCGAACGTCGATCGGGGCGCGCTCGCCGGGCTGTTCGGGCAGAACCCGCTGTTCAATCTGCTCGATCTGCTTTCGGGTGGGACGGTTTCGAATTTCTCCATTCTGGCGATGGGGGTCTACCCGTACATCACCGCCCAGATCATCCTGCAGCTTCTGGTGCCGATCATCCCGTCGCTGCAGCGGATGAGCGAGGAGGACCCGCGGCAGGCGCGCAAGTGGAT
This sequence comes from Anaerolineales bacterium, assembly GCA_035281845.1. Taxonomy (GTDB): domain Bacteria; phylum Chloroflexota; class Anaerolineae; order Anaerolineales; family E44-bin32; genus DATEVL01. The sequence continues at coordinate 9,998 of DATEVL010000105.1, forward strand.
GGAACGCTGGACCTTCATCCTGGCCGTGCCGATGGCGGCGCTCAACGCCGTCGGGCAGATCCAGCTCTTTCAGCAGTTCGCCCCGCCGGGGACGTCGATCCTGATCAATGCGTTCGGCACCAACGTGTCGACGCTGACGATGATCATCACTATGACCGCCGGCACGATGTTCGCCATCTGGCTCGGCAACTTGATCTCGGAAAACGGCCTGCGCAATCAGGGCCTGTCGATCATCATTTTCTCCGGGATCGTCGCTCGCATGCCGGCCAATTTCGCCAGCATCCTGGCCGACGAACAGTCTCGCCTGGCGCTGCTGGTCGTCCTGATCGTGGTCACCCTGGGCACGATCGTGGCCATCGTCTTCGTCCAGGAGGGTCGGCGCAATGTGCCGGTGATGTATCCTGGCCGACGCATGGGCAATCGGATGTCGATGCCGGTCAAGGGGACGTTGCCGCTAATGGTCAACATGGCCGGCATGATCCCGCTCATTTTCGCCCAAACGTTGATTACCTTGCCGGCCCTGCTGGCGCAGTTCTTCGTCAATGCCCAATCGTCGGTGCTGCAGAACCTCGCCTTGGGGATGCAGGCTACCTTCGGCGGCGGTTCGAACGCCTACTGGCTGCTGTATTTCGTGCTCGTCGTCGGCTTCACCTTCTTCTATACCGATGTGCTCTTCCAGCAGCAGAACTACGGAGAGAATTTGAAACGGGCCGGCGCTCAGATCCCGGGCGTCACGCGCGGCGCCGCAACGCAGAAGTACCTGACTCGCGTGCTGCGACGGATCACGCTGCCCGGGGCGTTCTTCCTCGGGTTCATCGCCATTCTGCCGTTTCTGCTGACGTTGGTTCTCCAGACCGGCGGATCGAATCCGGGTTTGCTGGCCACTTCGTCGGCCGGGTTGTTGATCGTGGTCGGGGTCGTGCGCGATGTTTACCGTTCGATTGAGGCCGAGCTCAAGTTGCGCGGGTATGACTCGGCGGTGCTTGTTCGCTAAGGCGAGGTGTGGCGCTCTTCGTGATCCTGCTCGGCCCACCCGGTGCGGGCAAGGGCACCCAGGCCAAGCGTCTGACTGAGACGCTCGGGATTCCCCAGATTTCGAGCGGCGACCTGTTCCGCCAGCACGTGCAGGCCGCCTCCGAGCTGGGCCAGTTGGCCAAGACGTATCTCGACAAGGGGATGTTGGTGCCGGACGACGTGACGATCGGAATGGTGGGGGAACGGCTGTCGCGAGCCGACTGCGCCCAGGGCGCTTTGCTCGATGGATTCCCGCGCACCGTCGCTCAGTCGGATGGATTGGATGCGCAGCTGGCCGCGCGAGGCGCCGCCGTCAACCTGGTGGTCAAAGTACGCGTTCGGCGCGAAGTTCTGGTGCGGCGGCTCTCGGGCCGCCGAATGTGCCGCCAGGCGGGACACATTTATCACATCGAGTACCATCCGCCGGCGCGACCGGAGGTGTGCGACATCGACGGCTCGCCGCTTGTGCAGCGTGATGACGACCGGGAGGGCACGGTCGAAAAGCGGATCCAGGTCTATCTCGACCAGACGGCGCCGCTCGAGGCCCACTACCGCGACCGGGGCTTGCTGTTCGAGGTCGATGGCGAACGCCCGGTCGCCGAAGTGACCGAGGCGCTGCTCCAGGAGATCGCTCGAAGGACACCGGCATGACGTGGCGGCGTGGCATCGAAATCAAGAACGCAGCCGAGCTGGAGCGCATGCGCCAGGCGGGCCGGGTTAACGCCGAAGCACTGCTGGCAGCGGTGGCCGTGGTCCGGCCGGGCGTGACGACCTCCGAGATCGACCAGGCGGCAGCCGAGATTCTGCGCCGGCATGGTGCGACGCCGGCTTTCCTGGGCTACCCCGGACCGACGCCGTACCCGGCCGTCACGACCGTCAGCGTCAACGAAGAGCTCGTCCACGGGATCCCGGGCCGCCGGCGGCTAAAGGAAGGCGACATCGTCAGCATCGACTGTGGGGCGATCGTCGAAGGCTTTGTCGGCGACTCGGCCGTCACCGTGCCCGTGGGAGAGATCCCGCCCGAGGCCTGGCGCCTGCTCGAGGCGACTTTGGCGGGGCTGTGGGCCGGTGTCGGCGAGATGAAGGTCGGGCGGCGCACCGGCGACGTTTCCGCCGCCATTCAACAGGCGGTCGAGGGCCGCGGCTTCAACGTGACGAAGGACTACACCGGTCATGGGGTGGGGCGGGCGATGCACGAAGATCCCCAGGTTCCCAATTATGGTGTCGCCGGCAAGGGGCTGCTACTCCGTCCCGGGATGACCATCGCGCTGGAACCGATGGTGTTGGCCGGAGGGTCGGAAACGAGGGTGTTGGACGACGGCTGGACGGTCGTCTCGCGCGATGGGCGACGGACCGCCCATTTCGAACATAGCGTGGCGGTGACAGCCGGCGGCCCGGTGATGCTGACGACCCTCGAAGATCCGCGTCTGGACGGACCACGGGCATCTTGGTATAATAACTTCTTTGCTGGCCGGCCCAGCTTGGCCGAAGCCCAGGGAGTTTTGACGTCATGAAGGTCTCGTCTTCCATCCGCAAGCGCTGCCCGAAATGCAAGATCGTGCGGCGGAATCGTCGTGTGTACGTGATCTGCGACAACCCGCGGCACAAGCAGCGACAGGGATAACAGCATGGCCAGAATCGAAGGCGTCGATTTGCCGCGGGAAAAGCGGGTGGAGATCGGGCTGACCTACCTGTATGGAATCGGCCGGACCAGGGCGCTCGAGTCCCTGGCCGCCGCCGGCGTCAGCCCCGACACTCGGGTGCGCGACCTGACCGAGGACGAAATCACCCGGCTGCGCGACCACATTCAAAAGTACACCGTTGAAGGTGAGCTGCGACGGGAAGTGCAGCTGAGCATCAAACGGCTGGTCGATATCGGCTCCTATCGTGGATTGCGCCACCGCCGCAACCTGCCGGTGCGCGGTCAACGGACAAAGACAAATGCCAGGACCCGCAAGGGGCCCAAGAAGACCGTCGCCGGGCGCGGCCGCCGGCGTGGGGCGAAGAAGAAGTAACGGCTGGGTCCTCCTGGGGATCCGGATCACGCGGGAAGGCGGAGACGAATGGTACGAAAGACGAAGGCGACTCGCCGGGCGGGCAAGACCAAGGCCCGCCGCACCCTGGCCCATGGGCGGGTGCATATTCACGCCACCTTCAACAACACGATCGTGACGATCACGGATACCCAGGGCAATGCGTTACTTTCGGGCTCGGCTGGGCGCGCCGGATTCAAAGGCTCGCGGAAGAGTACCCCTTTTGCCGCCCGGATGGCGGCGCAGGAGACGATGTCCGCCGCAGCCGACCTGGGGCTTCAGGAGGTGGACATCTTGGTCAAGGGCCCGGGCCCGGGGCGCGAGGCGGCCATTCGAGCCGTTCAGGCCTCGGGAGTCCGAGTGCGCCTGATCAGTGATGTCACGCCGATCCCGCACAACGGCTGCCGGCCCCCGAAGAAGCGCAGGATGTGATCGAGGAAGCTTCCCGCGAACTTCAAGCTCGCGGGAAGCCAAGAAGATAAAGGACTTATGGCCAAATACACCGGACCTGTCTGCAAGCTGTGTCGTCGGGAAGGCGAAAAGCTCTTCCTCAAGGGCCAGCGCTGTTTCACGCCGAAGTGTTCCTTCGAGCGCCGCGGCTATCCCCCAGGCGACCACGGCCGCGACGCCCAGTTCCGGCGCCGGCGCGTCTCCGACTATAGCCGGCAGCTCCGCGAAAAGCAGAAGGCTCGCCGCCTGTTCGGCACGAGCGAGCGCCAGTTCCGGCGCTTCTACGAGCGCGCCTTGCAGCGCCGCGGCATGACCGGGGAGAACCTGCTGACGACCTTGGAGCGGCGACTGGATAACGTCGTCTTCCGGCTGGGGTACTCCGAGAACCGGGCCCACGCCCGCCTGCTCGTCACCCACGGCCACTTCAATGTCAATGGTCGTCGGACCGACGTGCCGTCGGTGCTGGTCCGCCCGGGGGATCTGATCGAGGTCCGCGCCGGCTCGCGCCAGCGTCCTTACTTCAAGGGTCTGCCGAATCTGGCGGAGACGCGCAACGCGCCACGCTGGCTGGAACGGGACGTGTGGGGATTGACCGGGAAGGTTTTGCACGCGCCGGAACGGCAAGACGTTGACGCCACTTTGAACGAACAGTTGATCGTCGAATTCTACTCGCGCTAGGCCCTGGCCGCCGGAGGGTACCTGTGTTCAGCACTAGTATGGTGATGCCGAAGATCGAGCGCGAAGCCGTGGCCCGCAACTACGGCAAGTTCGTCATCAGCCCGCTCGAGCGCGGTTATGGAATTACGCTTGGAAACGCTATGCGGCGCGTCTTACTGGCCTCGTTGGAAGGGGCCGCGGTGACCTCGGTCCGCCTCAACGATGCCGCCCACGAGTTCACGGATCTACCCGGAGTGCGCGAAGACGTGCTGCAGGTCATGCTCAACGTCAAACAGCTTCGACTCAAGCTGCACGAGGGCGACTCGGCTCGTCTGCGGCTCGAAGTTCGGGGCGAAGGCGTCGTCACCGCTGCCGACATCATGGCCCCGGCCGAGGTCGAGATCGTCAACCCCGAGCTTTACCTGTTTACGGTCGATGATGAGAAGGCCCACCTCGAGATGGAGATGAACGCGCAACGCGGGCGGGGTTACTCGCCGTCCGACGAGCGCGGTCGCTTGCCCATCGGCGAGCTGCCGACCGACGCCATCTTCAGCCCGGTCCGGCGCGTCAACTATGAAGTGGGCCATGCCCGCGTCGGTCAGGACACCAACTTCGATCGGTTGATCATCGAGATCTGGACCGATGGCACGATCAAGCCCGAGGCCGCGCTGAGCCGGAGCGCCCAGATCCTGATCGCCCACCTGCGAGACATCGCCGGCGTCACCGAAGAGAGCCTGCTGGCGGCGGCCGCCCGGGAAGAGCAGCCGCGCATGGCGAGCGAGATCTACGACATCCCGATCGAGAACCTGGACCTCTCGGTGCGGGTCTTCAACTCGCTCAAACGAACGGGCATTACGACGGTCGGCGAAGTGCTCGACATGTTGGACAAGGGCCCCGACGCCATGCTCTCGATTCGCAACTTCGGCGAGAAGAGCCTGGATGAATTGCGTGAGCGGCTGACGGAGAAGGGGTATCTGGCGGGGGCCGAGACCGAAGGCGAGATGATGGGCGAGCCCGAACCGGTGGCCCCGGCGGTGGAGTAAACCAGGCATGCGACATCGCGTCTCCGGCTACAAACTGGGTCGCCCGCGCGGGCACCGAAGCGCAATGCGACGGACCCTGGTGACGGAACTTTTCCGCCACGAGCGGATTCGGACGACCCGAGCGAAGGCTGCCGCCGTGCGCGACGAAGCCGAGAAGCTGATTACCCGGGCAAAGGCCGGCGCCGCCGCCGGCGAAACCAGGGCGGTTCATGCGAGAAGGATCGCCGCCAGCCGTCTGAACGATCCACAAGTCGTCAAGAAACTCTTCGACGAAATCGCTCCACGCTACACTTCGCGCCCGGGCGGCTACACTCGGATGGTCAAGCTCGGCGCCCGGCACGGCGATTCGGCGGAGATGGTTTATCTCGAACTGGTCGAGGAATAGGCCCGCCTGGAGGTCTGTCATTGCGAGCCGCCGGCTTCACTCCTTCGGGTGCGCCGAAGGGCGCGGCGGCGTGGCAATCTCCCCAAGTAGGCGATTGCCCCAGCGCCCAACGGTCTCAATAGGCCGCCACGCCCTTCGCCCTCTACAGAGCGCCAAGGGGGCGGACACCCAGGGTGCACACCCAGGGTGCACCCGAAGGGGTGCCCGAAGGGGTGCCCGAAGGGGTGAGGGCGGGTGACTCGCAGTGACCTGGGGGCGGCGCTGGTAACTTACCAATCGATCCTTGCGTACGACGGCACCGAGTTCGCCGGTTTTCAGCGGCAGCGTGGGCGTCGGACGGTGCAAGGCGAAGTGGAGAAGACGCTCCGCCGCCTGGGCTGGCAGGAACAAGCGATCCGCGCCGCCGGCCGCACCGACACCGGGGTCCACGCCACGGGCCAGGTCATCGCCTACAGCTTGGCGTGGGATCGCGAGGCGGACCGTCTGACCCAGGCGCTGAATGCGATGCTGCCTTCGGATGCGGCCGTGGTCCGAACCGACGAGGTGCCAGCCGGGTTTCATCCGCGCTACGCGGCGCACTGGCGGCGCTATCGCTACCGGGTCATCGTGGCGCCCGAGCGTCAGCCCCTCGGCGAGCGATATGCTTGGCGAGTTTGGCCGGGGCCGGAACTGGCGGCGATGGCTCGGGCCGGCGCCATGCTGCTCGGGGAGCACGACTTCGGCGCCTTCGGGCAGCCTCCGCGGCGGGAGTCGCACACCCGCAGAACGGTGCGCCGTGCGGACTGGATCCAAAACGATGAAGGCGCCTCCTTCGTGATTGAAGGCGACGCCTTCCTCTATCGAATGGTGCGCCGGTTGACGGCGGCGTTGGTGGCGGTCGGCCAGGGCAGGATTGCTCCCGAGGCCATCGCCGACAGCCTGGCGAATCCGAGGCTGCGTTGGCAAGGACGTCTCGCCCCGGCACACGGGCTGTGCTTGGAGGCGGTCGAATTCGATGAGAATCAGGCCGACGGGTGAGAAACGCCCTCGGCCGTAGCAGGAGCGGGACCGTGCAGAAGACGTACTATCCAAAAGCCGAGGACGTGCGATCACGCTGGGTTCTAGTCGACGCCCAAGGGAAGAACCTCGGGCGGTTGGCCAGCCGGGTGGCGCAGGCTCTGCTGGGCAAGGCGCGCCCCGATTACACCCCGGGCGTCGATCTGGGAGACTTCGTCATCGTCATTAATGCCGGGAAGGTGGCGGTCACTGGCAAGCGCCTGGAGGAGAAGGTCTACTATCGCGCCTCCGGATACCCGGGAGGGCTGAAGGCGATCCCCCTGCGCGATCAACTAGCGCGCCACCCGGAGCGTGTGATCCAGTCTGCCGTGCGCGGGATGTTGCCCAAGAGCCGCCAGGGTCGCAGGTTAATGCGGCGACTGCACGTTTACGCCGGAACCAAGCATCCACACAGTTCGCAGAAGCCTGTCCCTCTGAACGGGTGAGGGCCAGGGAGGAAGGGTCAGCATGGCGAGTCAATACTACGAGGGCGTCGGACGGCGAAAAACGAGCACGGCCCGCGTGCGCCTAATCGCGGGGACGGGCAAATGGACCGTCAATGGTAAAGAGGCGGCAGCTTACTTCACTCGCCTCGGCGACATGGAAGCGCTGACGGGGCCGCTGCGGGCTGCCGGGATGGAGAGCACGCTCGATATGACCGTCACCGTCAGTGGCGGCGGCGTCACCGGGCAGGCCGGTGCGGTCCGGCGCGGCGTCGCCATGGCCCTGCTGGCCATGGACCCGGCGCTGCGACCTGCGCTGCGGTCCGGCAGGTTCGTCACGCGTGATGCCAGGGAAAAGGAACGCAAGAAGCCCGGTCTCAAGCGGGCGCGCAAGGCGCCCACCTACACCAAGCGCTGATCTATCCAATCAGCGAGAGTACCTTCGCAGGGGCCGGGGCGCGCAGACGTTCCCCGGCCCCGCCTGTTTTCCCCTGAGGAGGTGCCCATGGCGTCGGCAATTACCATCGTCGGCCTCGGTCCGGGACCGATGTCGGGGATGACGGTCGAGGGCCGGCGGGTCATCGACGACGCCTCGATCCTCTTTGTGCGGACACTCGAGCATCCTGCCGCGAGAGAAATCGCCGCCGATCATCCCTGCGACAGCTTTGATGAAGTCTACGCCGCCCACGCCGACTTTGAGGAGGTCTACCGCGAGATCGTGGACCGCCTGATGCAATCAGCCCTACGCGGCCTGGAGGTCGTCTACGCCGTGCCAGGAGACCCGATGGTGGGTGAGGCGACGACGCAGGCATTGCAGGCGGCGGCGCGGGCGGAGGGGATCGCCGTCCGGGTCGTGCACGCGCCGAGCTTTCTCGAGCCGAGCCTGGAGCTCGTCGGACTCGACGCGCTGGACGGGCTGCAAGTCGTCAACGGCTTGGAGATCGCTGGCGGTCACTATCCGCGTCTGTCGCCCGATCGGCCGGCTCTCGTAGGGCAGGTCTTCTCCCGCCTGGTCGCCTCCGAAGTCAAGTTGACGCTGCTGGCCCAGTATCCGCCGGACCATCCGATTACCTTCCTCGACGCAGCCGGATCTCCCGAGGCACGAGCGGACCGAATGCCGCTGGTGGAGCTCGATCGGGACGACCGCTTCTCCCACAGATCCTCCGTCTACATCCCCGCCGTCGAGAGGCCGTCTTCCTTCGAGTCCCTGCAAGAAACGATCGCCCACCTGCGGGCTCCCGACGGATGTCCGTGGGATCGGGAACAGACTCACGAGACGCTCCGTCCCCACCTGCTGGAGGAGGCCTACGAGACTCTGGCGGCGATCGACTCGGGCGAGGCGTCGGCGCTCGAAGAAGAGTTGGGAGACCTGCTGCTGCAGATCGTGCTCCAAGCACAAATCGCCAGCGAAGCGGGCGACTTCTCGATGGTCGATGTCATCGCCCAAATCGGCGACAAGCTGATCCGGCGCCACCCGCACGTCTTCGCAGGTGTGGTCGTGGAAGGTGTGGATGAGGTGCTGCACAACTGGGAAGGGCTGAAAGCCGAGGAGCGCAAGCAGGCCGGCGGGGGACGGGGTGCCCTGGACGGCGTGCCGCAAGCCTTGCCGGCCTTGGCCCAGGCATTGGAAATTCAATCGCGGGCGGCGCGGGTCGGATTCGACTGGCGATCGGTCGACGGGGTTCGGCGTAAGCTCGATGAGGAGTTGGCTGAGCTCTCAACCGCCGACCGCTCGCTCGACCAGGAAGCCGAAGTCGGCGACCTTCTCTTCGCCGTTGTGAATTACGCTCGCTGGATCGGGGTCGATGCGGAAACCGCACTGCGCGGGACGAATCATCGCTTTCGCCGGCGGTTCTCGCACATGGAAGGAGCCGCCGAGATGTCCGGCCGGCCGCTGAGGGGGATGGCTCCCGAGGAACTCGACCTCCTCTGGGAAACGGCGAAGCAGGCGGAACGGAAGCCCCCAGCAGGCGGGGGCGGCTGATTTCCTCTGCGCGCGCTAGAAGAACAGCAACCCCAGGCCCGCCGCGGTGGCGCTCACGGTCAGGTTGTCGACGTCGGGGAGGGGCAGGGTCTCGACGAGCGTCGACGCCAACGCGATGAGGGCGATGGCAGGGATCGCTGTCGGGCCGATCGGCGGCAGGAAGATGGAGGCTGCCTGGAACAACATCGCCATCATCAAAGACATCGCCAATCCGCCGAGGAACATCGCCGTCGATCCCTCCAGCGTCTTCCCTCGATTGTGGGGCAACGGGGTACGGCCGAGCCGCCGGCCCAGGACATCGGCCAGCCCGTCTCCAACGCATAGAATCATCAAGGCCACGATCCCGATGGGAGTCGTTCGCCAGAAAAGCAGCGTGAACGCGACGAACACGAGCCCATAGAAGAGCGGCCCGCGCAGAATCTCTCGCCGGTGGCCGCTGCGGGTCATTGCCTTCACGGCATCCTCGTCTCGAACCCATCCGAGGCCGACAAACGCGAACTGAGCGGTGATCGCCAGCGGGACCAGCGAGGCGAGGAACCGAGCGGCCGGCGAAGGACTGAAGAGCAACCAGCACAAGACAAACAAGGGCCCCGTCCCGATATGAATGATCTTTCGGCTGAGGCGGGGCTCGATCATCCCTCGGGAGGCCAGCCCGTCCATCAAGCGAAGCCAGCCCCAGGCGAGCGCGAAGGTGACGAGAGTCGCCAGGACATCCTGCGGGAGATACCTGAGAGAAATCCCCTCGGCGCCCATCTCGAGCCTCTCTGTCAAGCTTACCTTCCAGCCTAGGCGCGCGAATCGGCCGTGTCAACCCACCTGTATGAGTCAAGTATTCGTGGGGCGCCTCATTCGCCGTGCAAGGACTGGAAAGAATGAACCGCTCTTTTCGGTACTCCACCCCCCGTGCCCGCGTGTAGCGCCTCCCGGGGCGAGTGCCCGTCGGGATCGCGGTTCCACGGGCAGGTTAAGGCCTCTCACTCGCCGGTGCTTCGCTCGGCGAGCGGGGTGTAGGGTCGCTCGGGCAACCCGCGAGGGCGGGAGGATGATATGTAGCGAGGGATGGTTCCACCCAGAGACGAATCCCTCCCTTGTCTCATATACGGTTGGGATCGAGAGGCTAGCCGCGTCCACCCCATCGCCCTTGCGGCGAATCGGGAAGGACGGCTAAGGTCGCCCGGTACCAGGGATGGGGGTACCACCCCGTATTCAAAAAACACCCCCAGATCCGAGGGGGACGGACCTGGGGGAGGTCGCTACATTGACCGCTGGTCAAGTGACGACAATCGAATTCTAGGCAAGCGGCCGAGTGAAACAATAGGCCTTCCCTCCCAAGCACGCAAAGGTTGGGACCGCGCGCCGATCCCTCGATCCCGCGGGCGATTCGGAACCGCGACGTGCCCATCGGTGTATTGTCTACGACAACGAACGCGGCCGGAGAACCACTGGAAGAGACCGAGATCGTCCGAAGGGCCCGAGGCGGCGACGGCGCGGCCTGGGAGACGCTCGTTCACCTCCATCAGGAGGCTGTGTTCCGCTACGCCTATTTGATGCTCGGTGATTCGACCGAGGCCGAAGATGTGGCGCAGGAGACCTTCGTGAGGGCCTATCGGGCTTTCCATCGCTTCGACGCTTCGCGCCCGCTCCGGCCGTGGCTGGTACAGATCGCCCGCAACCTGGCCCGCAACCGTTGGCGAAGTCTGAAGCGCGCGCTGCGAGCGGAGGAGCGTTGGAAGGATGAGCTGCGAATGCAGACGTCCTCCGGCCGAGCCGAGGCCGTGGACGCCGGCCATCTGGCCGCCGAGGAGTTGAGGCGAGCGTTGCAGGGTTTGCGTGAGCAAGATCGGCAAGTGATCTACTTGCGCTTCTTCCTAGCCCTTTCGGTCGAAGAGACGGGCCAGGCGTTGACGTTGCCGATCGGAACCGTGAAGTCGAGATTGAACCGGGCCCTCGATCGACTGCGAGTGCAGGTGCGGACTCATCACCCTTCGTTGCGCC
>DATEVL010000106.1:0-11720 GCA_035281845.1 Anaerolineales bacterium
CACGTAGTTATAGGTGATCAGGTCCGGGTTCCCGGCCAGCGCCGCGGCGATCAACTCGAGCGCGTTGGCCTCGGCCTCGGCCTCGATGATCCGCGCATCGGCTCGGCCCTGGGCGGCGATGACGGCGGCGTCGGCCTGGCCGTGGGCCGTCTGGCGAGCCTGCTCCGCCTCTTGCTTGCGCTGTTCGACGACGAGCTTCGCTTGCTGCGCCTGCTGCTCGGCGATCTGCTTCTGCTCGACCGAAGCGGCGTACTCGGGCGAGAAGGTGATGTTGCGCAGCACGAAGTCGATCAGGATCAGCCCGTTCTCGGACATCTTCTGGGCCAGCACGTTCTGCATGCTGTCTTTGAAGGCGTCGCGCTGGCTCGTGACGATCTCCTCCACGGCGAATTGCGAAGCCGCATCCCGGATGATGCCACGCGCCTGGGGCCGGACGAGCTCATCGACATAGCGTTTCTTCCAATCGATGTGGACATCGATGACCTTCTCCGGGTCGATGGCGAAAATGACCGAGGCGTCGATGAAAAGCTCTTGCCCGTCCGACGTCCGCGCCGTCACCGAGTCATCGCCGGCGATGGCCCCCTCGCTGGGCGCGATCGACATGGTGTAGGTCTGCCGCGAGATCGGATAGGTGACGACGGTCTCAAGGAACGGCACGACCCAGCGCAGCCCGGGCTGGAGCGCTTCCTCCCGGTAGCCTCGGGGCGCCAGCGCCGAGATTACGACGCCGCGCTCTTCCGGCTGCACGAAGACCAGGCCGGCGCTGACGACGGTCAGCAGCAATGCCATGGCGACCAAACCCAGTACCAGCGCCGTCCCCGACTTGACCGGACGGCCTCTCCCCGCGCGCACAACGATGACGGCGATCACGGCCAGGGCCCCAAGCCACGCGACGGTCGTCATGGCACGCATCACTTCTGCCACATTCATCAGAGTCCTCCTGATCCTTGTTGACGACGAGGGTTCGTTCTGTTAGGCGGCGGGATTATAGCATCCGGGTTGGCGCCGACCCAGACATGAGGCTGACGCCCCTCACCCCACACCCCTCTCCCGCTCCGCGGGGAGCCCCTCGCTCCGCTCGGGGTGCTACGCGAAAGGGCCGGGGGTGAGGGCTTCCCGCTCCAGCAGGATTGTCACCGGGCCGTCGTTCTCGATTTCGACCAGCATGTGCGCGCCGAATTCGCCTAGTCGGACCGGAACGCCGGCCCGCTGCAGGCTCTCGGCGAAGGACCGGACCAGCGGCTCCGCCTCGGCGGGATCGGCGGCGTCGAGGAAGCTCGGCCGCCGACCTTTGCGGCTGTCGGCATACAGCGTGAATTGCGAGACGACCAGGGCTTCCCCGCCGGCTTCGACCAGCGACCGGTTCATCTTGCCCTCGCCGTCCTCGAAGATGCGCAAAACGGCGGTCTTCTCCGCCAGCCAGCCGGCTTCTTGCGACGTGTCGCCCCTCCCCACTCCCAGCAGGATGACGGCGCCCGGCCCGATCTCGGCCACCACCCGGTCGTCCACCGAGACCCGGCCGCATCGCACGCGTTGAATTACGGCCCGCATGTCAGGGAAGGCCGATGGCCTGGCGCACCTCGACCATCGTCTCGACCGCGATACGCCGCGCCCGCTCGGCGCCATCGCGCAGCACCCGCGGAACCCGCGTCGGATCGGCGGAAAGCTCCGCCCGCCGGGCACGGAACGGCGCCAGATGTTCGTTGAGGCTGGCGGCGAAGATCTGTTTGCACTCGACGCACCCGATCCCCGCCCGCCGGCATTCGACGTTGATCATCGCCACCTGGTCGGCGGGGGTGAAGATCTTCTCCAGGGTGAAGACGTTGCAAACGTCGGGATTGCCGGGGTCGGTGCGCCGCACCCGCGCCGGATCCGTGACCATGGTCATGACACGGGCCGTGGTCTCCTCCGGCGTGGCGGCCAGCTCGATGTGGTTGTTCAGGCTCTTCGACATCTTCTGCTGGCCGTCGGTCCCCAGCACCTTCGGAACCTGGGTGGCGTTCATGACCGGCTCGACCAGCACCGGACGCCCGACACGATGGTTGAAGGAGCGCACGATCTCGCGAGCGAACTCGATGTGGGGCGCCTGATCGACACCGACCGGCACCACCCCGGCCTTGTAGAGGGCGATGTCGGCCGTCATCAGCACCGGGTAGCCGACGAGACCATAGTTGACATTGTGCGGCTGGAGCCGGGCCTTTTCTTTGAACGTGGGCAGGTCGGTGAGCTTGCCAAGCGGGGTCACCATCGAGAGGATGGTGTGCAGCTCGGTCACTTCGGGCACATGCGACTGCACGAAGATGATGGACTCTTCCGGCCGAATGCCGGCGGCCAAGAAATCTAGGACCATCTCGCGGGTGTTGTCTGTCAGCGACTCGGTGCTCTCGAGGGTCGTCAGCGCGTGAAGATCGACCACGCAGTAGATGCACTCGTAGTCATCCTGTAGCGCGACGTAGTTCAAAATGGCTCCTAGGTAGTTCCCCAGGTGCTGTCGCCCGGTGGGGCGGGCCCCGGAAAATACCCGGCCTTTCTTCTGCGACACCCTACGATCCTTTCCCAAGTGCCTGACGCACCAGACCGAGCACCTCGCCGGGCTGGGCATGCCGGCCGAGGGCGGCCTTGGAGAAAACCAGCCGCCCGTCGACCGAGACCTCGAAGCGCCCTCCGTCCGACGGGACGACCTCCACCGACGCAAGTTGTGTCTCGAACGACTTCAACAGCTCGGCCGCCAGACCGGCGGCCCGCTCGGTGTAGTGTCAGACGACGCAGTACTCGATGCGCACGGCGGTCATGCGATGGACTCCATCCCTTGAGTATAACGCGTGGATTCGCGAAAGGCCGGGTTTCGGACCCGTGGATGCCCGCTGGTGAAAAGGCTCCGGGGATTCCCACCTGCACCTGCGCCTGTGGCGCAGCTGCACGCGCAGGTGTCGCCTTGCTTTGCTCTCTACGCCCTTCGCCCTCTACGCCCCTTCGGGCGCCCCCAGGGGGCAGGGCGCCAAGGGCGGCGCACCCGAAGGGGTGAGGGCGCAAGGCTCGGAATGACAGTGGAAGAGCCCGTTCCGCCCGGAAGCCTCCTCGGCACTGTCATTCCGAGGCCCGCTTCCGCGGGCCGAGGAATCCCCGAGGCGCGTCATTAACAAGGCGGTTCCTGGCGTTCCGGTCGCGGGGGCGAGCGACACTTGCACCTGCGCTGGCAGCGCGGCTGCCAAGTGCAGGTGGGGATCCCCAGGCGCGTGACGAGACCCGCAGCCTCGGGCGCGCATGCCGCGCCCTCTTCCCTGGCGCTGAGGCATGGATGACAAAAGGTGTCTCGCGGCAGGACAAGTCACAAGGAGGCCTTCTCCCATTTTGTGGGATAATCCTGCGCAGGAGGCTTGCCATGCGTCAGCTCACAAGTTTCTTGGCAGGCGCGTTCTTCGGCGCCCTGGTTGGCGGGATCACTGCCCTCTTGCTTGCTCCGACTTCCGGCGAGGAGCTTCGGGCCCGCACGCGCGAACGGATCGGCGAAGTGTCCGACGACGTGCGCGAGGCGTACGCCGCTAAAGTGGCGCAGCTCGAGGCGGAAGTCGCCCGGCTGCGATCAGGCAAGAAGACCGAGGCGGCCTGAACCCGGGCCTCTCGATCTCGCACTTGATGAAAAGCGGGACCCGGCCGCCGGGTCCCGCTTTGTCTTGCCTCGGGCTTCGATGGGCGGCTATTCGGCCGGGACGAGACTAAATCGGTAGGAGGCCGGTTGCCAACTGTGGCGGACCGTGCCGGTCAGGACAAGCACAGCCTCGCTGACCTCTCCGCCGATCTCGACGGGCACCTCGACCCGGCCGCTCTCGTCGAGAGAGAGGTAGGTCACCCGCGGCTGGTCGGCGAACTCGACGAGCGCCAGACGATAGGTCTGCGGTAGCTGGTTGTAGAGGCGCACAAACCCTTCCGCCTCCCAACCGGCGTCGTCCGTCTCGAAGTCCTCTTCATAACCGATGGCGTCGATGCGCACATCGTCAATCAGCAGCCCCTCGCCGTTCACCGCGGCATCGGTGACGTATTCGAAACGGACCAAGACCTCCTTGCCGGCGTACGGTGACAGGTCGACCCGCTCTTCGATCCACTCCCCGCTCGACCCGCCTCCGCTGAAGGCGTTATACCCCCAACCGTAGGAATTGCCGGACGGATCTTCGATCGTGCCGCTCGGAGTCTCAACGATCGTCCAGGTCTCCCCGCCATCCTGGGAGACCTCCAGGTAGACGTAGTCATAGCCCTCTTCAATGTCGTACCAGACCCGGTAGTCCAACGCCACCGGCCCGGACACGCCCGTCAGGTCGAAGGGGCGTGTCATGGTCATATCGGACGAATCACCCCGGTTCGACCAGAAGGCGAAATCGCCGGAATAGGGCTCGACGGGCAGGATCGGCGCCAGCGACGTTCCTTCCACGATGAGGTTGTAGCTGCCCTGGCAGGTCAGCCGGACATAGTCGACCCCGTACTGGCTGACGCTGCGCGTCTGCCCCTCGGCAGGACAGTCCGCCACCGTCTCGGCATCGGCCGGCTCAGGGACGTTGTCATAGGAGGTGTAGCCGTAGCGGCCGTCGGCCAGGGTTGAATCCTGCAACAGCATGGCCAGCGCCCAGTCGAGAAAGACATCGTCGGCCGTGGCCGTCTCACCGGTGGCGGGATCGACGCTGCCCAGCTCGACCAGAGCCTGGTCGATCGAGTCAAAACCGTTGGCGAGGTTGGCGACAAGCGCCTGGGTCGCCTCGGCGCCGAAGCGGTCGAGGAAGTAGGTCAACACCAGGAAGGCCTGCCCGTAGTGGCCCCCGGCCGTGCCCGGCTCGGACGGCCATTGCGTCAGCGTCTGGTCGGGGTTGAAGGCGTACTCGAAGTCCGCCCCACCCACGTCGAATCCGTTCAAGTGCGCGGCGACCTCGGAGAAACCTTCGTTCATCCAGGTTTCCTCGTTTCGATCGCGGTACCAATGGATCATATGCTGGAACTCGTGCGCCAACACCCCGGCGGTGAACTCGTCCGCCAGGTCGATGTTCTCCGCCATCATGTAGAACATCTCGTGTCCGTTGGAAAACTCGTGGGCCAACGGCGAGTACTCATCGGTGGACGAGTAGTAACCGGCGATCGAGAACCCCAGGCCGTTGGCGAAGAGGATGTATAGGTGGGGGTCTCCGTCGACGCCCGGGGACCACTCGCTGCCGAAGAACTCCCGATTGGTAGGATACGAGCCGGTTTCGAATTCATCGACCAGCGCTTTCAACTCGGCAAAGTCGTACTCGACCCCTTCCTCCACCCAGAAGTAGACGTGATCCGTGGCGTAGACCAGCTCGGCGTCCAGTTGGAAGTTCTCCAGCGTGTCGACGTTGCTCGCCCAGAACTTTCGCACCGTGCCCAACGGGATGGGCGCGGCGCTATCGGCTAGCACGGTGGGAATCCCGGACTTCCCTTCCAGCCGCTCCGCCAGCGAGATCGGATCGGCGATCGGCACGATCTCGGCCTTGAGCCGCTCCTCGACAGCGCTGGCCTGTTCCGGCACCTGCTCGACTTCCCACGACGAGTCTGGCACTTGTGGCGTGGGCCCCTGGGTCGGGGAGAAAAGCGGCGGAGCGTTATCGATCTTGTCCACGGCCAGCCAGACCGACGCCGCCGTGCCGACCAGGACCAGGCACAGGCAGCAAACCAGGGCCAGGACCACAGCTACGACAACCCAGACCACCGTCCGATCGCCTCGACCCGTTGAAGTCGTCATGTCCCTCACCTCATTCCAAGATTCCCGCGAGCTTGCGGGCGAAGCGGTGCTTCGTCCCTCCACGCGGGAAGTTGCCTTGCAGCCGGCCCCATACGTTGGGCGATTATAGCCGCGGCCGGCGGCGGACCGGTGTCGCGTCATCGGGCGCGGCCGTCGGCAGCTGAACGCTGAAGCGGCTTCCGGAGCCGGGCGAGCTCTGCGCCAGGATCCGACCACCATGCGCCTGGATGATTTCGCGCGAGATGGCCAGCCCGAGCCCGGTGCCGCGCCCCGCCCCGCCCGGGCGCGACTTGTCGACCTGGTAGAAACGCTCGAAGATGCGGCTCAGGTCCTGCGGCGGGATCCCCGGGCCTTCATCCTCCACGCTGATCGTCACCCACGCGCCCTGCGGGTAGCCTCGGACGTGGACCTTCGCCCCGCGAGGGCTGTGCCGCACGGCGTTGTCGACCAGGTTGGTGAAGACTTGGGCCAGGCGATCGCCATCGCCGATGACCGACGGAAGCGGCGGGAGATCAGGGACGAGCGCAACATCTCGCTCTGCGGCGGCCAGGCTCAGGCGCTCCAGAACACCGGAAACGACCCGCGCCAGATCGGCCGGCTCTCGCGCCAGGTCGATTTGGCCTGCGTCGAGGCGCGCCAGGTCGAGCAGATCCTCGACCAGGTGTTTCAGCCGATCCGACTCCTCGTAGATCACGCGGGCAGCCCGGCGGACGCCGGCTTCGTCCCCAGCCGCGCCATCGCCGATCGCCTGGGCGAAACCCTCGATCGAAGTCAGTGGAGTCTTGAGTTCATGGGAAACATTGGCGACGAAGTCTCGCTGCGATTTCTGCCCGGCTCTCACCCGCTCGATCATCTCGGCGAACGCCGCCGCCAGATCTTGAATCTCCTGCGGGCCGCCGATGTTGGCCGGCGATGGAGGAACCCCGGCGGCGACTCGACGGGTGGCGAGCGCTAATCGATGCAAGGGTCCGGCGACCCAGCGCGCCATCAGCCAGGCCAGAAGCATGGAGACGCCCAGCGCCAGCAGGCCCGCTTGGAGGAATGGACGCCCCAGATCTTCGCCGAGGAGCGTGGCCAGCCGCACCCCCGGGCTCGGCAGGATGAGCAGGAGGGCCCGACCGTCTTCCAGCGGGGTGACCGTGAACAGATACGACTGCGACTCGTCGCTGAATTCGCCTCGCCCGGCTGCGCCGGCGGCGGCCTGGTCGATCGCTTCGGTCGGCGGCGAAGTCTGCCCCGGGTCGCTGTCCTGCAACCGCGAGCCATCCTTGGCGACGACGATGATCCGCCCGGCAGGCAGATCCAACCGACCCAGAATCTGTCGCAATCGGCCTTCTCCCTGGGAGAACAGGGCACGTGTCTCTCGCTGGGCCAGAAGCCGGCCAACCAGTTCGAGACGTTGGTAGGTCTGACGGACCGCGATTGGATTGGCCACGAGGAAGACGACCAGACTGCCCGCCAGCAAGGTCAACACCAGGCCGGCGACCAGCAGGTAGGTCAGCAACAGGCGGGTCTGGAGCGAGCGCATGCGGTTAGTGTCCCGTTCCGGAGAAAGGCGGATTCATCGCGTGTGCCACGCTTCAGACCCCGGCCATCGCGTTTACCGCCTCACTGGGCCCGCGCCTCGCGATTTCCCTGAACCGACGCGCCCGCCACACCTGGCCCACTCTGCCAAGAGTGCGGTGCACTCTTGAGCGCAAGCTTCCGGAACGGGACGCTAAGTGACGAGTTTGTAGCCGACGCCGGTGACCGTCTCGATGCGCACGAAGCGGCTCGGCTCGAGCCTCTTGCGCACGTGGGCCACGTGAACGTCCACCGTGCGCGTTTGGCCGTAGAAGTCGTAGCCCCACACCTGGTTGAGCAACTGCTCGCGCGTCAGCACCAAACCGCGGTGCTCGGCCAGAGTCCGCAGCAGGTCGAACTCCTTGACCCGCAGCCGTACCTCATGCCCGGCAACGTGGACTTCTCGCCGCGCCGGATCGACGACGACGTCGCCGATGTGGATTGGGCCTTCGGCCGCTTGTGGGCCTCGCTCGGCCCGGCGCAGAATCGCCTTGACGCGTGCCACCAGTTCGCGCGGGTTGAAGGGCTTGGTCAGGTAGTCGTCGGCACCGAGCTCGAGGCCGACGATCTTGTCGACGTCTTCATCGCGCGCGGTCAGCATCAGGATCGGCACTTCGGACTCGGCGCGGACCCGGCGGCAGACTTCCCAGCCGTCGAGCTTGGGCAGCATCAGGTCGAGGATGATCAGCGCCGGCTCGCCTTGCTGCAACTGCGACAGCGCTGCCTCGCCATCGGCGGCGCTGTCGACCGAGAAACCCTCGCGTTCGAGATAGAGCCGCGTCAGGTCGACGATATGGGCTTCGTCGTCGACGACCAGAATTCGCTCGCCGGCCATGGACAGGCTCAGTCGCCGTGAGCCTCGGGGATCACCGCCACCGCCTCGATCTCGACCTGCGCCCCACCGGGGAGAGCCGCCACCTGGATCGTCGACCGCGCCGGCGGATCGCTGGAGAAGAACTCACTGTAGACGGCGTTCATCGCGGCGAACTGACCGATGTCTGTCAGGAAGACGGTCGTCTTGATCACCTGGGGGAGCGAGCTGCCTCCGGCGCGCAGCGTGCCGGCAAGGTTGAGCAGGGCCTGGCGCGTCTCGGCCGGAACTCCACCCGGCACGAGCTTGCCACTCGCTGGGTCGTTACCGATCGTGCCAGAAGTGAAGACCCAGCGTCCGGAGCGGATCCCGTGAGAGTACGGGCCGAGGGGCTTCGGAGCGTGCTCCGGCAGCAGAACTTCGCGTAGGGTCGAGTCCATCTCGCATGCTCCGCTCGCGGTGAAGGGATTGTACGTCAGAAGGCAGTGGTCAGTGGTGAGTGGTCCGTGGTCAGTCTTTAGGCCGGTCATCAATGAATCACCGGTTCCGCTGGTGGCTGGCCACTGACCACCGACCACTGACCACTGTCTTAACGAGTACGCCTCAGATTACAAGATTGATCAAGCGTCCTTCAACGAACACGACCTGCCGCGGCTCGGCCCCGCCCAGATGCCGTCGCACAACGTCCGATTCGAGCGCGCGGCGGCGCGCCTCGACCTCGGTGATGCCGGCCGCCACAAGGATTCGGTCGCGCACCTTTCCGTTGACCTGAACGACGAGCGTGATGGCCTCCTGCTCCATCGCCTGTGGGTCGAAGGAGGGCCATGCCTGCTGGTGGATGGAGTAGGGTTTGCCGAGGCGCGCCCACAGCTCCTCGGTCACGTGCGGTGCCACCGGCGCCGTCAGGAGCAGTAGCGTTTCCACCGACTCCCGGAAACCGTCCGTCTCCGCCAGACCCGCCTCGCGCCCATCAGACAGGGCGTTGGTCAGTTCCATCAGCGCCGAGATGACCGTGTTGAACTCGAACGCCTCCAGGTCCTTCGATACCTGACGGATGGCCTGATGGGTGCGGCGCCACAAGGTCCGCGCCGCGGCGGCCTCCCCCGGCCCGGCGTTGGCCACCCCCGCGGGATCCCCCGCGGGAGCCAAGGCGCGATGCGCCGCCTCCAGGGCGATCGTCCACACTCGATGGACCCAGCGCACGACGCCCTGGATATTCTCGTCGCTCCACGATCCCCCTTCGGCCCATCGATAGCCGAACATCAAGTAAGCCCGCACCACGTCCGCCCCGTACCGTCCCACCTGTTCGTCGGGATCGATCACGTTGCCGCGCGATTTGCTCATGCGCTGCCCGTCCGGCCCCAGGATGTGGCCCTGGTTGCGCAGCTGCCGCATCGGTTCGTGGCCCTCGGTAATGCCCATGTCGCGCAGCGCCTTATGGAAGAAGCGCGTGTAGATCAGGTGCATCGTGGCGTGTTCGGCGCCGCCGGTGTAGGTATCGACGGGCATCCAGTAGTCGTACTCGCTCGGGTCGAACGGCTCCTGGGCGTCGTGCGGGCTGAGGTAGCGCAGGTGGTACCACGACGAGCACATGAAGGTGTCCATCGTGTCGGTATCGCGTTCGGCCGGTCGACCACAGATCGGGCAGGTGGTCTTGCGCCACGTCGGGTGAAGCTTGAGCGGGCTTTCCCCGGTCGGCAGCCATTCCACATCGTCGGGCAACAGCACCGGCAGCTGGTCATCCGGTACGGCCACCTGGCCATGCTCAGGGCAGTAGACGATCGGGATCGGCGCACCCCAGTACCGCTGGCGCGAGATGAGCCAGTCGCGCAGGCGATAGTTGACGGCCCCCTCCCCGATTCCCTTCGACTCGAGGAACTCGATCGTCGCCGCCACCGCGCGCTCCGCTGGCGTTCCGCTCAGCGGGCCGGAGTCGACCATCGTTCCGTATCCCGGCACGGCCTCGGTCATCGTCGCCGCATCGAGCTGTGCCGCGCCCGGCGGTTCGATCACCGGTCGCACTTCCAGACCGAATTTGCGGGCGAACTGGAAGTCGCGTTGATCGTGGGCGGGCACGGCCATGATGGCGCCGGTGCCGTACGACATCAGAACGTAGTCGGCGATCCACACCGGGACTCGCTCGCCGTTCACCGGGTTGACGGCGGTCCCACCGGTGAAGACGCCGCTCTTCTCCTTATCGGCGGCCTCCCGCTGAATGTCGGATTGGCGCAAGGTCTGCTGCAGGTAGGCTTGGACCGCGGCTCGCTGCTGGGCCGTTGTCAGTCGCCCGACCAGCGGGTGCTCGGGGGCCAACACCATGAACGTCGCGCCCCATAAGGTGTCGGGCCGGGTCGTGAAGACCTCGATCGGGTCGCCCGACGCGCTCAGGAAGCGGACGCGGGCCCCCTGGCTGCGCCCGATCCAATTCGTTTGCGCAACGCGTACCGGCTCGGGCCAGTCGAGCGCGCTGAAATCGAGCAGCTCGTCGGCATACTTGGTGATCCGGAAGAACCACTGTTCGAGGTTCTTCTTGATCACCGGGGTCTTGCAGCGCTCGCACAGTCGCTCCTCCCCGATGACCTGCTCGCGCGCCAGGGTCGTGTTGTCCTTCGGGCACCAATCGACCGGAGCCATCTTCTTGTAGGCCAGGCCGTGCTCGAACAGCTTGAGGAAGAACCACTGCGTCCAGCGGTAGAACTCGGGATCGGCCGAGACGGCCTCCCGCGGCCAATCCCAGCAGGCGCCCATCGAGCGCAGTTGGCGGCGCATGTTCTCGATATTGGCGTAGGTCCAGGTCTTGGGGTGGATGCCGCGTTCGATGGCGGCGTTTTCGGCGGGCAGACCGAAGGCGTCGAAGCCGATGGGGAAGGTCACGTTCAGACCGCGCATGCGCAGGAAGCGGGCGCGGGCATCGGACGGCCCCATGGCGAACCAGTGGCCGATGTGCAGGTCGCCGGAGGTGTAGGGCAGCATCGTCAGGAAGTAGAACTTCGGCCGCGACGGGTCGATCCGAGCGTGGTACAGGCCGTCGGCCTCCCAGCGGCGCTGCCAGCGCGGCTCGATCTCGGCTGGACGGTAGGCGTCGATCGTCGGTCGGGCTTCGGGCTTCGTCGGGACGGACGACTTCTGAACCGTATCAGGCTTCCTGGCCATGCCTGCCTCCGTGTCCGCCCCCCGTCGCAGTGGAAGCGGAACAGAAAGCCCTCCGCCCGCACAGGGACGGAGGGCGTCCGTGGTACCACCCTGCTTCGTCTGGCCCTCGTCCTTCGTCTTTGCTCAGGATGCCATCAGGCTCCCGAGCGTAGTCGAGGGGTCGGGGCGCTTCGCGGGCGCCGTGCCGAGCTCACACAATCCCCGGCTCGCTGGCGAATGGTCTACTACCCCTGCCTTGGCCTGTTAGATCTCGTAGCCGCAGGCTTTAGCCTGCGCCAGTTCAGCCCGGGCTATAGCTCAGGACTACATCTTTCAGGTGGACCCAGTGGGATTCGAACCCACGACCTTCTCAATGCCATTGAGACGCGCTCCCAACTGCGCTATGGGCCCTAGTGGACCTGGCGGGATTCGAACCCGCGACCCCTTCAGTGCGATTGAAGTGCGCTC
>DATEVL010000107.1:0-12389 GCA_035281845.1 Anaerolineales bacterium
CTTCGAAGCCGTCTCCGGCTCGCGCATGATGTGCAACTACTTCCGCTTCGGCGGGCTGGCGCGCGATCTTCCGGAAGGCGTGCTGGAAACGATTTCCGATCTGGTGAACGAGCGCCTGCCGCGCCGCATCGACGAGATCGACGCCTACATCACGAACAACGAGATCGTCCGCACGCGCGGCATCGGGGTGGGCGTCCTCACGCGCGACCGTGCCATCGCCCTGTCGGCCGCCGGGCCGGTGCTGCGCGCCTCGGGCGTCGCCTACGATGTGCGCCGGGCCGAGCCGTACGGGATCTACGACCGGTTCGATTTCGACGTCGCCGTGCGCACCCACGGCGACATCTACGATCGCTACCTGATCCGGCTGGATGAGATGCGCCAGAGCCTGCGCATTCTGCAGCAGGCCGTGCGCGACATCCCCGGCGGTGAGATCCAAACCGGCAAGGCGCAGTATCAGGTGCGGGTTCCGGCCGGCGAGTCCTACGGACGCGTCGAGAACCCGAAGGGCGAGCTGGGCTTCTACGTCATTTCGACGGGGAAGCCCAATCCCTGGCGCTACCATGTACGCGCCCCGTCGTTCATCAACCTGACGGGCATGGCCGAGATGTGCCGGGGCTACAAGGTCGCCGACGTCGTCGCCACCCTGGGATCGATCGACATCGTCCTGGGCGAAGTCGATCGGTAGGCGAAGCGGAGAAACGGATGTACGGATTCGGTATTATCCGAGGATTGGGCGTCACCCTCCGACACTTCCTTGCCACGTACGTCGACGATCTGCGCTGGTTCTTTGGGCGCATCGGCGGAAACGGTGGACGCTACTACAACGCCGAGGCACTGGCCGTGCGCCAGGGCCCGAAGGCCCGCGGCATCTTCACCGTGCAATACCCCGAGGAAAAGCTGACGCTGCCGGAGGAGTTCCGCTTCCTCCCGTTCCTGATCTACGACGTCGACGAGACCGGTAAGCAGGAGGATCGCTGCACCTCCTGCGGCATCTGCGCCAAAGTCTGCCCGCCCCAATGCATCTGGATCGAACGCTCGAACGACCCTGTCAGCGGCCGACCGATCCCGCAGCCGACCGAGTTCTACATCGACGTCGACATCTGCATGAACTGCGGCTTGTGCGCCGAGTACTGTCCCTTCGACGCCATCAAGATGGACCACGATTACGAGCTGGCTACGTTCGACCGGATGTCGCACCACATCTTCGACAAGGCGCGCCTCTCGCAGCCGGCGTCCTATTACGCCTCGATCCGCCCGACGAACAACGCCCGGGAAGAAGAGGCCCGGGCCGCCAAGGAAGCCGCCAAGGAAGCCAAGGCGGCCAAGGCCGAGGCCGCCTGAGGTCCTGTGTACCACTCCGATACGGAAATCCTATTCCCGATGCGCGTCGCCCCCGGGCTGCGCGACCTGCGCGGCCGGAACTGGCAACGGCTCGTCGAACGTGCCATCGAGACGCCGGACGGCTCGCCGGAGCAGCTGGCTTTCGGGTTGGTGCTGATCCGGCTGGCCGGCTGTCTCACCTGCCACCCCGATTCCTATCGAGCGTTGCGCGGCTGCACCGCCTGCGCCACCCACGTCGTCCGGCGCCATCGGGGCCAGGACGAAGACCTGGCGGAGCTCTATCAACGCGCGATGGCCGACATCGAGGTCTTCCTCACGGAACGAGAGACCACCCCGGCGGCGGTCGACGAGCCGTCCCTGGGCGAAGCGGGGATGCCGTGAGCCCCGCTCCGACACGCGAGGCTGTGCTCGAGGCTCTCGGTCGAGTGCAGGAACCCGAGCTGCACCGTGACCTGGTCAGCCTGGGGATGATCAAGGACCTGGCCCTTGAGCGCGGACGGGTCGCGTTCACGGTCGAACTGACGACACCTGCCTGCCCGTTGCGCGACCAGATCGAACGCGAGGCCCGCGCGGCGGTGTCGGCGGTCCCCGGCGTGAGCCAGGTAGATCTCCGGTTCACCTCGAACGTCCGCTCCGATGGCCGCACGCGCGGCCTGATCCAAGCTCCGATTCGCAACGCCGTCGCCGTCGCCTCGGGAAAGGGCGGGGTGGGCAAGACGACCGTTGCGGTGAACCTGGCGGCGTCCCTTGCCCGATCCGGCGCCCGGGTGGGGCTGCTCGACGCCGATGTGTATGGCCCCAACGTTCCCCGCATGCTCGGCCTCGAGACGATGCCCCCGCCGCGCGACGGGAAGATGATCCCGGCCGAGGCCTACGGGGTCAAGGCGGTCTCGATGGCTTTCCTGATGCCGCCCGGCCAGCCGCTCATCTGGCGCGGACCCATGCTGCATTCGGCCATCCGCCAATTCATCGCCGATGTCGCCTGGGGCGAGCTCGATTACTTGATCGTCGACTTGCCGCCGGGGACGGGAGACGCGCCACTCAGCCTGGCCCAGAGCCTGCCGCTGACGGGCGGCGTGATCGTCACCCTGCCGCAGCTGGTTTCTCTGGAAGACGCCCGCCGCGGTCTCGAGATGTTTCGGACGATGGACGTTCCGATTCTGGGCGTCGTTGAGAACATGAGCTACCTGGAGTTGCCCGACGGGTCTCGCTTGGATGTCTTCGGCACCGGCGGAGGGGAACGACTGGCGCAGGAGGCCGGTGTGCCGTTTCTGGGCAACATCCCGATGGATGCCCTGGTCCGGGTGGCGGGGGACGGAGGGATGCCGGTCGTTCTCGGCGAGCCCGAGACGAAAGCGGCCCAGGCGTTGGAGGCGCTCGCCCGTTCCTTGGCGGCCGTCCTCAGCGTGCGTTCGTTCCAGCAAGGAAACGTGATCCCGGTCTCTTTGATTGACTGACCGAGTCAGGAGGTAGACCCCGCTCGTCCGGGCCGGCTGCATCGTCCGGACGCGTGGAGAACGATGGAAACTGCGATCGCCGCCCGCGTGGCGGGCATCCGTTTTCAGGAGCTCGGCAAGGTGTATCACTTCGACGCCACGTCGCTGCCCGACCTGGCGGTCGGTGACCGCGTGATCGTCGCGACGAGTCGCGGCCGCGAGATGGGTGAGGTGGCCGGGTTCCTCGATACGCCCCCGCCGCCGGCAGATGGCGCGTGGAAGCCGGTGGAGCGGCGGGCGACGGCCCAAGAGCTGGTCGAGCGCCGGTTGTGGCAGCGGCGCGAGCTCGAGGCGATGATCGAGTGCCGGGCCAAGACTTCCGAGCTTGGTCTGCGCCAGATCAAGATCGCCAAGGCCGAGTACTCCTACGACGGCTCACGCCTGGCATTTCTCTTCAGCGGTGATGGCGATGAGAAGGTCGACGTGCGCGAGTTGCGTCGCGAGATGCAGAAACTCTTCCAGCCGGCCGAGATCGAGATGCGGCAGATCGGGCCGCGCGATGTTGCCAAGATCCTGGGAGGGATGGGGGCGTGCGGTTTGGAAGAACGCTGTTGCTCGAAATTCCTGACCGAGTTCAGCCCGATTTCGATCAAGATGGCGAAGGCGCAAGGCATTTCGCTTAACCCGCAGGAGATCACCGGGATGTGCGGGCGGCTCCGTTGCTGCCTGGTCTACGAGTATGAACAGTACGTCGAGGCCCGCAAGAACATGCCGAAGCGCAATAAGCGCGTGATTACTCCTTTAGGGGAAGGGCGCGTCGCTGAGGTCCTGCCGCTGAAGCAGGCCGTCATCGTCGCATTCGAGGACGGCAAGCGGGCGGAGTTCCTGCGTCACGAGCTCCAGCCGTACGACGAGCTCATGGCGCTGCAGGCCAAGGCGATGGCGCCCTGTGGCCGGCATGCGGCCGGGCAATGCACCTGCGGACGTGAAGACGAGCCGGAATCCTGATCGCGCTTCGTCGCGCTTCGCATCGCGCTTCGCATCCCGCAGGGGACCCTGGAGGGGGCATCCCGAAGGGGATCGCGCTTCGTCGCGCTTCGCACACCTGTCCCGGTGCCTTTCGGGATCCCGCAGGGGACCCCGGAGGGGGCATCCCGGAGGGGATCGCGCTTCGTCCCGCTTCGTTGCGCTTGGTCGCGCTTCGCATCGCCCTTCGCACACCTGTCCCGGTGCCTTTCGGGATCCCGCAGGGGACCCCGGAGGGGGCACACACGTCCCGGTGCCTTTCGGGATCGCGCTTCGCATCCCGCAGGGGATCCCGCCGGGGCTGGAGTGGGCACACCCGTTCCGAGGGCCTTCGGGATCCCGGAGGGAACCGCGCCTGGGGATCCCGCAGCGGGCCGCGCGGCCTTGACTGGAAACGCGGTCGCAGGCCCTCCGGTGACCTCCGGCGGCCGGCGGCACGTCCTCGTCGTTATGGCCCATCCGGACGACCCCGAGTACTTCTGCGGCGGCACGGTCGCCAGATGGGCGGCCGAGGGCGCCGACGTCACGTATTGTTTGGTGACGAGCGGTGACAAGGGCGCCGACGGCGAAGGAGTCGACGGGCGCGAGCTCGCCCGCCTCAGGGAGGCGGAACAGCGGGCCGCGGCGAAAGTCTTGGGCGTCCAGGCGGTCGGTTTCCTTGGCCGACCGGACGGCATGCTCGAGCCCGACCTTGACCTGCGACGGGAGATCGTCCGTACCATCCGCCGCTTTCGACCGGAGATCATCGTCACCTCCGATCCAACGACGCTCATTACCCGCGGCCATGGCATCAATCATCCCGACCATCGTGCCGTCGGTCTGGCAACGCTCGATGCGGTCTACCCGGCCGCCGGTTCGGCGCTGTTCTTCCCAGAGTTGCTGCCCGAGGGGTTGGCGCCGCACAAGGTGGGCGAGATTTTCCTGGCCGGGTCGCCGAGCCCCGACACGACGATCGACATCTCGCCCTATCTGGAGCGGAAGCTGGAGGCGCTGCGCTGTCATCGCTCCCAGATTCCGGATTTCGACGAGTTGGAGCGGGAAGTCCGCCAGGGTTGGCTGGATCCGACCGCGTCGGCCGACGCGCCTCGATACTCGGAGCACTTCCGCCGCCTCACTCCGTACGACTAGGGAGGTGCTGGAAGAGACCCTTGATTTCCACTCGGGAAGTGCCAGGGCCAACCGCGCCTCGGGGATTCCCACCTGCACCTGCGCTGGCAGCGCAGCTGCCAAGTGCAGGTGGGAATCCCTGACACGCACTCTAGGTGGTCATCTGAGGTTTGAAGGCGTCCTCGCGCATGCCGATGGCCGGTTTGGAGCACGTTTTCCGTCGTATTCCGGGTGAGGGCTGGCTGATCTTGGCCGGCGCCGTGCCCGAACTCGGTGGTGGCACGGCCGATCTCATGGAGCGACTGCTCGAGAGACTCGATCTGTCCCGGCCGATCGTGGCGATGGCCGCCGCCGACAGCGACTTGACCGAAGTGAACGAGTTGTTGGAATCGCTCGAGGAGTGGCTCGGTGCCGAGGCCGGCTACCTGGAACTCGACACCGATCTGGGCGTCGAAGGTTGGGAAGACTCGGGGCTGCTCATCCTCGTCGGCGACGACCCGGAAGTCTGGATCGACGCCCTCCGTGGTGAATCCGTCGAGCGGTTGCGCCGTGCGCTTCTCGACGGCACGATCATCCTGGCCGTCGGCGGGGCGGGACGCGCCTTCGGGACGCTGGTGGTCTCGGCCATACACGGAGAAGCTCTCGTGCCCGCCTTGAACTGGATTCCGGAAACGACGGTCGTGGCGGACGCGGCCCAGGCCGGCAGTGAGATCGTGCGGTCTTGGTTGCAGGACGACGAACCGCGGCTGGCGTTGCTGCTCCAGCCTAGCTCGATCCTGGCACTCGGCCCGGAGCAAAAGGTCGAGCGGTGGGGCCAGGCTCCGCCGGAAATCATCTTGGGTACCGGTTGGGGCAAGGGATGACCGCCGGCAATGGTCATTCGGCGATCCTATCCTTCGCACGCGCCCCGCGGCGCGTGGTCAGCCTCGTGCCATCGATGACGGAAAGCCTGTTCGACCTCGGTGCCGGGGATGCACTGGTAGGTGTCACCGAGTTCTGTCGTCCGCCGTCGCAGGCGCTCCCGCGCTTGGCCGTGGTCGGTGGGACAAGATCGGTGGACGTCGAGGCGGTCCTTGCTCTGAAGCCTGAACTCGTGCTCGCCAATCAGGAAGAAAACACACGCCAGGTGGTCGAGGCCATGGAGGCGGCCGGCGTCAAGGTGTGGGTGACCTTCCCTCGCTCGATCGACGAAGCCATTCAGGTATTGTGGGCGTTGGTCCGTCTGTTTCGCTTGTCCCAGGCCGCGGCGACGGTGCAGACTCTCGAGATGACGGTCTCCTGGACGGCGAGCGCGGGTTCGGCGGCTCCCGTGCCGGCCTTCGTACCCATCTGGGAAAGTGACGAGTCGTCGACGACGCCATGGTGGATGACGGTCAACCACGAAACCTATGTCCACGATGTCTTGGCTGTGTGCGGCGCAGTGAATGTGTTCGGCGACCGGGACCGTCGTTATCCTCTGGCGGCGGACCTTGGAGAGGCTCCTTCTGAGGGCCAGCCGGGGCGAGATACTCGCTATCCTCGCGTAACTCGGGCGGAAGTGCTGGAGCGCGCTCCCGAAGTGATCCTGCTGCCGAGCGAACCGTTCGCCTACAAAGAGAGCGACGCCCTGCGCTTCGCC
The DNA here is from genome assembly GCA_035281845.1 of Anaerolineales bacterium. Taxonomy (GTDB): domain Bacteria; phylum Chloroflexota; class Anaerolineae; order Anaerolineales; family E44-bin32; genus DATEVL01. The sequence goes on from DATEVL010000107.1 coordinate 6,529, forward strand.
GATCTCTTTCGGGGAACTCCGGCGGCCGACAGAGGGCGCATTCGTACCGTCGATGGCAGCCTGCTGACGTGGCATGGCACACGCCTGGGTCGGGCGCTGGCCGAGCTTCCCAGCCTGATCCGCGAGACCGTGGAGTCGTAGAGATCATTTGGAGTCGGCGCGATCGAAGCCGGCGGCCGGATCCTTTTCAGGAGGCGATTGGGTCATAGCCTCTTGATCTGCGCCGAGGTCACACTGTAGGGGCGCAGTGGGGCTTTGCCCCTACGTGACACGCATATTGGGCTAGGCCTCGCGCCTCGTAAGAACAAATCGGCCAAGCCGAATTCTGGACCCGTCGGCGCCCTTGACGTGCGAATTCGGGCGTCCTAGAATCCTGCCCGGACCTCGAGGCAGGATTGGAACCCGCCCTGCATGTCCTCGGGTCAGGAGGATGAAGTCCACATGTTCAGGGGCCTACTCACCGTCAGCGTCGCTTTCTTGATCTGCACTGCCGTGGGCGCTGTCTTCGGGATATTCGTTGGTGCGCTGGCGAAGGACTTTCTGCTTTGGACCGCCCTTATGGCGATGGTCGGAGCCGGGTTTGGAATCGCCATGGGCTACGGATTCCTCCCCGAGAAATAGCCTGCCTCTCGTATTCCCTCAGGAATCATCCCCGTCGGACGAAGTCGTCCGGCGGTCTGTTACCTCCATCAAGCCCAGGCTCGTGCGGTCGCCCGGACAGATGGAGGGGCATGGGATCTTGCATCCCTTCTCGTTGAGTTCCTACCCGATGCCCTCGGGCTGAAATACATGGATGGCCTCCGGGCGGATCGCCACAAGGCGGCGGTGACCGACATCGATCCCCAGCCGGGCCAAAACAGGGTGGGGCACGCGAATGGTGAGTCCGCTGTCTGCCGACGCGGCGCCGTCGGCCTCAAAGGTCAGCAGGTGGTCATATCCTTGTGGTCGGTCCGCCGTCACGATCCCTGGAATCAGATTCTCGGGGGCGGAGTCGGCAATGGGCGCCTGACGCAGGATCATCAACTCCTCCGGCCGGATGCCGAAGCGGGTGGCGGTCCCGCGAGCGATGGGACGGCCGAGCGGTGCACGCAGCCGGGTTCCCCGCCAGGAGATCAAGACGTGACCCGCCTCGTAGCCGTCGACAGTCCCTTCCAGAAGGTTGGTCATGCCGACGAGCCGGGCGACCTCCGGCGTCGCCGGATGTCGGAACACCTCTTCCCGTTCCCCTGCCTGGACGACCTGGCCGGCGAGGATGACCACGAGACGGTCCGCCAGACTGTAGGCCTCGGCCACGTTATGTGTGACGAGGACGATCGGGATCTGCTCATCGGTCTGCAATCGTCGGATTTCTTCGCGGAGCTCGACTCGCAGGTCCTCCTCTAGGGCGGCTAGCGGCTCATCCATGAGGAGCAAGTCAGGCGACGGCGCCAGCGCGCGAGCCAGCGCCGCGCGTTGCTGTTGCCCTCCGGAGAGCTGCGACGGACGATGGTCCGCCCGGTCGGTCAGGCGCATCCGTTCGAGAAGGTCCTGGACCCGCCTGCGACGCTCATGTCGCGGCAGGGATTGGAGGCCGTAGGCGATGTTGTCGACGAGGCTTAAGTGCGGGAAGAGCGCGTAGTTCTGCGGCATATACCCGATCTTGCGATCCTGCGGCGACAGATGCATCCCTCGGGCGGAGTCGTCGAGAATATGGTCGCCGATGCGAAGCAGGCCCCGCGCCGGTCGGATCAACCCGGCCATCGCCCGCAGCGTCAGGGTTTTGCCTGCGCCGGAAGGACCGAAGATCACGACGCGCTCGGCCTGGGCTGTGAACCGAGCCTGCACGACGAAGTCAGAAAGCCGAACTTCGAGATCGACCGCGAGAAGCGGTTCAGCCACGTCGTCTCCCGTCGGCCAGGCGAGTGCCCAGGCGGCGAAGGAGGACCAGCGCGCCAATGGCCGTGAGGGTCAGAAACAGTGCCAGCATGTTCGCCGTCGCGCGGTCGCCGCGCTGGGCAGCGTCGAAGATCGCCAGGGGGAGAGTCTGGGTACGCCCCGGGATGCTGCCAGCCACCATCAACGTCGCGCCGAACTCCCCCAAGGCACGGGCGAATCCGAGCATGGCGCCGGCCAGGACCCCACGCCAGGCCAACGGGAGCGTCAGCGTGAAGAAGACAGCTGGTTCGCTTCGACCCAAAGTGCGGGCGACGTCGCCTAAGTCCTCGGGGACTGATTCAAGCGCGGATCGGGTCGGGAGGACCACCAGGGGCAAGGCGACCAGCGCCGCCGCCACAACCGCGCCACGCCATGAAAAGATCAGAGGCAACCCGACCGAGGTCAGCCAAGCCCCGATCGGCGATCGCTCTCCGAGCACGATCAACAGGTAATACCCCAGAACGGTAGGCGGCAGGACCAAGGGCAGAAGTACCATCACTTCGAGGACAACCGAGAACGGGCTGCGCCAGCGCGCCAGGACGGCCGAAGCCGAAACCCCGAGCAGCAGCGCGATCAGAGTCGCCAGGCTCGCCACTTGAATGGAGAGCAGGAGCGGTTGGATCATGGGCCGGACGACGGGGTCAACCCGTGAGACCGGAGAATTGCCCGCCCATCGTCCGATACCAGAAAAGCCAGGAATCGTTGCGCGCCTTCGGCGTTTGTGACTCCTATCCGCATCACAGCCGAATAGGCGGGGGGATCGTACAACCCTTCCGGGACGGCCTGCCAGGCGAGAGTTGTCCCGAGGAGGAGCGAGATCGGCAGCAGGCCGGCCTGGGCGTTGCCTGTTTGCAGGAAGTTGAGGGCATGCTCCGCCGAGCTGCCGAAGACAACCTTCTCCGAGACGGTCTGCCAGAGACCGGAGGCCTCGAGCGCCTGGCGCGCCGCACGCCCATAGGGCGCGTGCTCGGGGCTGGCGACGGCGATGGCACGAATAGACGGGGAGGTGAGAATGCTCAAGTCCTTCGCCCCGAGATCGATCGCTTCCGGAATCAGGGCGAGGCCCAGCTCGCCGGCGGCGAAGACCCGCTCGCTGGAGGGCTCCGCCGCCCCATCTCGGATGAGCTCGTCGATCAGCGCCGGATCCGCCGAAGCCAAGATGTCGAACGGAGCTCCGTTGCGCATCTGCTCCGCCAGATCGACACTGGCCCCGTACGTGAAGACCACCTGCGGCCCGCCGGCTGTGGCGAGCGACTGTCCGATCTCATCGAAGGCCGGCGAAAGGCTGGAAGCTGCGGCGATGAGGAGTGCCGGCTGCGGGGGCGCCGGAGTGCACGCCGTCATCACCAAGATGACCACGATCGCCGTACGGCGGAGCAGGGAGGTCGGTGATGCGACCGTCGTCCGGCGGTGAGCTCGCATGAGGGTTCCGGCGTGCATCTTGGGGGCGGCGCGAATGTAACACACGCATTCGGTCGTGGCAACGGTCGGTCCGTATTGCGGGGAACGCGCTCCGCCGGCCCGTGGTTTGACGTTCATCTCCCGACCGCCTACAATCCTCGGAGCAGGAGGACGGTCTCCATGAGCGAAGTTGGCGCCAAGGACCGCCGCGAACCGCAAGCGCGGGGCGGGCGGGAAGTGCGGCTGACGAGCATGGCGACTTGCGCCGGTTGAGCTTCCAAGTTGAGCGCGGAAGCGCTGGCGCAGGTCCTGCAGCCGTTGAGCGATTTCTTCGATAAGGGCGCCCACCCAGACCTGATGGTCGGGCTCGGCACGCCGGATGACGCCGCAGTTTGGCGCCTTGATGCGCGCCGGGCGCTGGTCGTCACCACCGACTTCTTCACGCCGGTGGTCGACGACCCGAACGACTTCGGGGAGATCGCTGCCGCCAACGCCCTGTCGGACCTGTATGCAATGGGGGCAGCACCGTTTCTGGCCCTGAACATCCTGGCGGTTCCGGCTGATCTTCCGACGGAGGTGACCGCCGAGATCCTGCGCGGCGGGGCGCGAAAAGTGAAGGAGGCCGGAGCCGTTCTGGCCGGGGGACACACCGTTCAGGATCGTGAGCCCAAGTACGGGCTGGTGGGTCTGGGTATGGCCGATCCGGACCACCTCCTGACCAAAGGCGGAGCCCGTCCCCGGGACATCTTGGTCCTGACGAAGCCGCTCGGTACAGGGGTGACAGCGACCGCACTGAAACACGGGCGAGCCGCCGAATCGGATGTGGCCGAGGCGGTGGCGTGGATGAAGCGGCTCAATGCGACGGCCGGGAGGATGGCGCTGGAGAATGGAGTGCGCGGCGCCACCGACGTCTCCGGGTTCGGATTCCTTGGCCACGCGACCGAGGTGGCTGAGGCTTCAGGGTTGGGACTCGAGCTCTTCCTCGGAAGCATTCCCTTTCTGGCCGGCGCGCGCGGTTATGCCGCCGACGGGGAAATCCCGAGCGGAACGCGTGACAACCGCCGCTACTTCGGGCCGCGGGTCGAGTTCGAAGCCGCTATCGATGAAGCGGATCAAGTCTTGTTGTTCGATGCCCAGACCTCCGGCGGCCTGCTCCTGGCCGTGGCCGAGGAACGGCTGCCCGGCTTTCTGACGCAAGCCGTCCTGGAGAATCAGCCACACTGGGCGGTCGGCCGAGTGACTGAAGAGCCCGGGATCCGAGTGCGGGCTGGCCGGCTCGAGGGGTAGGTGGCCTGGCCACGCACCTTCTCCGTGTAGCACGGCCCTTTCTTCATGATCGGGCCCTGGATCCCCAAGGCGGCCTCTAGAGCTGCTGCGGACCTGACGTGGAGGCAGCATGCCAAAGATCACGATCATCGGCGCCGGGCAGACCGGCGCGACCACGGCACACTGGATCGCCGAAAAGGGTCTGGCCGATGTCGTCCTGGTGGATGTCGTGGAAGGGATGCCTCAAGGCAAGGCCCTGGACCTGACGCAGGCGATGCCGATCATCGGCTCCGACAGCCAGATCATCGGTACGAATGACTACGCCGAGACAGGCGGCTCCGACATCGTCGTCATCACGGCCGGATTGCCTCGCAAGCCGGGGATGAGCCGTGATGAACTGCTCGAGGTCAATAGCAGGATCGTCCGGGAAGCCGTCGAGCGCTCCCTGGCCTCGTCGCCGCAAGCGATCCTGATCATCCTGACGAATCCGCTGGATCCGATGGCCTACCTGGCGATGAAGGTCGGCGGCCTGCCGCGGGAGCGGGTGATCGGCCAGGCAGGTATCCTGGACTCGGCGCGGATGCGGGCGTTCGTCGCACAGGAGTTAGGGGTCAGCGTCCAAAACGTCCATTGCTACGTTCTGGGCGGCCACGGCGACGAGATGGTCCCGTTGACGCGCCATTCGAATGTTGCCGGAGTGCCGCTGGACCAGGCGATCGGGCCTGAACGGTTGTCGGCCATCGTCGATCGGACGCGCAAAGGCGGAGGGGAGATCGTCGCCCTGTTGAAGACCGGCAGTGCTTTCTACGCCCCGGCAGCGGCGCTGGCTCAAATGGCCGAGGCGATCCTGCTCGATCGTCACTTGATCGTGCCGGCTTCGGCGTACCTGGACGGGGAATACGGGCAGCGCGGGATCTTCTTCGGCGTTCCGGCGCAATTGAGTCGGAAGGGCCTCGAGAAGATCGTCGAGTACAAGCTCTCGGACGAAGAGACCGCAGCCCTTCAGGTCTCCGCGGGAAAGGTCCGGGAGGCAATCGCTGCGCTGAAGATTTGAAAGAAGCCGTCAGCCGCCAGGTATCAGCTGTCAGCCAGAGAGAAGCCGTCAGCCGTCAGCGATCAGCAGTCAGCCAGAAAGGGCCGTGGGGTTCCCCCGGTTTGGTGGACAGGTACAGGCTGATCAGTGTGGATTGGCATGGGCGAGCTCGTAACGAGCTGGGGAAATCTGACCGAGGGCGGAGTGTCGTCGATGAGGGTTGTACCAACCCTCGATGAACTCAAAC
>DATEVL010000108.1:0-4562 GCA_035281845.1 Anaerolineales bacterium
CCCCCACCCTACCCTCCCCCTTGCAGGGGGAGGGTCGAGGTAGACTCCAGTCAGGCACAACCAGGGGGCAAGCCGTGCCGCGTCAAAGTTCAGCACATCAACTCCACAGGATCCTCCCAGCATCTTGCAGCGCTCGCGTGACTTGCGTCATCCTCTCACTCCGCCCGAACAGCGGCTTTGGCGCCGATTGCGGGGACGCCAGCTCGGCCGGCATATCCGGCGGCAGCACGTCCTCCTCGGCCGCTTCATCGCCGACTTCTATTGCGCGGGGGCCAAGCTCTGCATCGAAGTCGACGGTGACAGTCATGCTGAGCCGGATCAGGCCGAATACGACACGGCGCGCACGGCCTGGCTCGAGGCTCACGGTTATCGCGTGATTCGATTCACGAATCGAGACGTGACTCATGACCTAGACGGAGTACGGCAAGCGATCCTCGAAGAGTTTGGCTCTTCCCCCTCCCCCTCTTAGGGGGCCCCTCCGCTCACCTGCACTGCGCCGCGCTGCGCGGAGCGCAGTGCGGCGCAAGTGTCGCTCCGGGGTGCTGCGCGAAGGGAAGGAGTGGGGGTGGATCCCCACCCTACCCTTCGCGTGCATCCCGAGGCCCTTCGGCAAGCTCAGTCTCTACCCTCTTCAGGGCACCCGAAGGGGTGCAGATTGCCACGCCCTTCGGCGCACCCGAAGGGGTGAGGGCAAGGCAGGCTCCGCCGAGGAGCCCCCTTGCAGGGGGAGTGAAGAACTCATTCGTCACGATCCCCCTCCACCTTTTAGCGGCAGGGCGGGGGTGGGGGTGTTCCCTCACCCTCGCGCAGGCCTCAGGTTGCTCGCTTCGCCTCCGGCGAAGACGACTTCCCCCGAGGCCAACTCGATTCGCGCTTCGCCATCCCGGCCCAGACCCAGCAACCTGCCCTCGAGCAATCGATCGCCTGTCTCGACCTGCACTCGTCCGCCTTTGAACGCGAGGGCGCCTTCCCACGCGTCGAGAAAGGCCTCCGTCCCGACCCGCGGGTACCACGTCTCGAGCGAACGAAGGACGCTCGCGATGAGTTGCGTCCGGGAAACCATGCGGCCTACATGGGCCTCAACGGCCTTCGCCGGGAAGGAAAGCGACCCCAACTTCTGCACAGAATCCGCGCCGACGTCGATCCCGATTCCCAGGATCAGATGCAAGGGGCGGTTTCCTTCCCAGGCCGCTTCGACCAGGACCCCGGCCACTTTTCCGCCTTCAATCAAGACATCGTTGGGCCACTTAATCTGAGCGGGCAATCCCTCGCCCTTCAACGCCTCCGCCACGGCCAGGGCTCCCAGGCCGGTCCACCGCAGCCCCCAGGCCGCGGCGGGTCTAAGGATCAAACTCATGGCGACGGCCGATCCGGGTGGGGTATACCAGCGCGTCCCTCCCCGACCCCGGCCGTGGGTCTGGTGGTCGGCGACGACCAGGGTGCCTTCCGCCGCACCGTCCATCGCCAGTTCGGCAGCACGGCTATTCGTGCTGGCGATCGAGTCGTAGGCATACAAGACTTCGCCAAACCCTCCTGCCGGGAGCGTGGCGCGCAGCTCTTCTCCATAGCGCATGCGGGCATTGTACCGAAGCGCAACTCCAACCATGCTGGATGTCTCCCCGGCCGACAAGAGTTCTCTGCTACAATCGAACCCGCGCGATGAAGCACCTCTGGTCGCCATGGCGCATGGCCTATATCGAGGAGCGCAACACCGAGAGCGGCTGTCTCTTCTGCAATCGCCGCGACGAGGCACCCGGCCCTGTCAGCCTGATCCTGCATCGGGGGGATCGGGCTTTCGTTATCCTCAACCGTTACCCCTACAGCAACGGCCACGTCATGGTCGTCCCGAACGCTCACGTGCCTTCGCTCGAAGACCTGGATTCGACGACGCTGACGGAGTTGATGGTGCTCGCCCGCCGCGGCCTGCGGGCGCTCCGACAAGCGTATGGTGCCGAGGCCTTCAATCTGGGAGTCAACATTGGAGCCCCGGCCGGGGCCGGAGTGGTGGATCACGTTCACCTGCACGTCGTGCCGCGTTGGGCCGGCGACACGAATTTCATGGCGACGACCGCGGAAACGCGAGTCATTCCTGAAGAGCTCGAACAGACTTACGCGCGACTGGCACAGGCCTGGCGCACCGTTCCCGCGGAGGACTGAGCGTCGGAGGCGACACCCGTCGGCCAACGACAGGCAGCCATGGACACCCACAACAACGCACAAGATGCCGTCATCCTCAGCGCCGTCCGGACGCCCATAGGGAGATACCAGGGCGCCCTCGCCGGGCTCAGTGCGACTCAACTCGGCGCCGCCGTCGTCGAGGCGGCTGTGGAGCGGGCCGGGATCGACCCCGAGCGGATCGACGAAGTTCTGATGGGCAATGTGATCTCGGCCGGGGTCGGTCAGGCCCCGGCCCGACAGGCCGCCCTGTTCGGGGGCCTGCCGAATACGATTCCGGCGACGACCATCAACAAGGTGTGCGGCTCCGGGCTCAAGGCGTGCATGCTGGGCGCACAGGCGATCCGCGCCGGCGATGCCGACGTGATCGTAGCCGGCGGTATGGAGAGCATGAGCAACGCGCCGCACCTGTTGCGGGGCCGCTCGGGCCTGAGATTTGGCACCCAACAGCTTGAAGACGCGCTGCTCCACGACGGTTTGCTCGACCCGTTCGAGAACTGGGCGATGGGGATGGCGGCCGAGTACATTGCCGAGAAATATGAAGTCACGCGCGAAGCGATGGATCGTTGGGCGGTGGGAAGTCACGAAAAGGCGATCGCCGCCGCGGACGGAGGCAAGTTCACGGAGGAGATCACGCCTGTGCATGTGCCTTCCAAGAACGGCAAGGTTCTGGTCGGCGAGGACGAGACCCCCCGGCGTGATACGTCATTGGAGAGGTTGGCCTCCCTGATCCCGGCTTTCACGCCCGACGGGCGGGTGACGGCGGGCAATGCACCGGGGCTGAACGATGGCGCCTCCGCCGTCGTCCTGGCCAGCCGCCGCGCGGCGAAGGACATGGGCCTCCGGCCCCTGGCGCGCGTCCTGGCCTACACCCAGGCGGCCGTCCCTCCCAAAGAACTGTTCATCGCGCCGGCACGGGCGGTGCCCCGCTTGCTCCAGAAACTGAGCTGGCGTTTCGCCGACGTCGACTTGATCGAGCTCAACGAGGCCTTCGCCGCCCAGGTGCTGGCCGACGGCTATGCCATGTTGGAAGAGGGATGGGACTGGGACTGGGAGAAGGTCAACGTGAACGGCGGCGCCATCGCCTTGGGCCATCCGGTCGGGGCCTCGGGTGCGAGAGTCCTGACGACGCTGCTCTATGCCCTGCGCGATCGTGGTCGCCGCACCGGAGTCGCCTCGCTTTGTCTCGGCGGCGGCGAGGCTGTGGCGATGGCGGTGGAGCTCGAGGATTAGTCGGCCTCCGACGGCGCCTCGTTTTCCCCGTGGAGGGACCAAGATGCGAAGCCTAGCACTCCTCAGCTTGGCGGTTCTCGCCGCCTGCACTCCGGCGCGTCCGCCGAGTGCCGGATCGCCAGCCACCCAGGCGACCTCCGCCGGCAGCACCAACGACGGCGCCGGCAAGGTCACTATCATCGGGGACGACGTCGCCGCGGTGAAGAAGTACTTCAGCCGCTGGCTTTCGCCGGGTACCTACGGACCGGCCGACAAGGACACGACCATCTGGATCGGCCAACTCCCTGAGGATGTGCCCCTGCCGTTGCCCATCCCCGAAAGCGCGCGCATCATCGGCAGCATGCAAGGGCCGTACACTGCCTTGGAGATCCTGTTCGACATCGACCAGCCCTTCGAGGAAGTGCGTGAGTTCTACCGCAAGGCCCTGACGGCCGACGGCTGGGCGGCGCCCGAGAGCGTTTCACCGGGCGGCGGGTTCGTCGACGCTCCGTTCGAGGTCGACGGCTACTGCCTGGAGAAACGCGACGCCTATCTCACTTTGAGCGGCCGGGACGTCGAAGGGGCGCCGGCCGATGTTCGTCTCAGCGTGATGATGCCGGCCGAGTACACACCTTGCGACGCGCAGGCCGCCGATCAACCGCCAGATGCGTATCGTTTGCTTCCGGCCTTGAGCGCGCCATCCGGAGTGGAGATGCGGAGCGGCGGCGCGGGATCCGGCGACGGGTACGCCGAGGCTTCCGCCGGCCTGCGCACGTCGCTCACGCCCTCCGACTTGCTCACGGGCTACAACGAGCAGCTGGCTGCGGCCGAATGGACGTTGTCGTCCTCGCAGAGCGCAGAGACGTTCGCCTGGAGTACCTGGACCGTCCCCGAGACAGACGGGCAGCAATGGAACGGCCTGCTATTGATCCTCCAGACACCTCCCGAGAGCGGCGAGTTGTTCGCGCTGCTGCGCGTGACCGAGAAGCGTTGAGGTAGAAGGAATCCGACATGGAGACGAGCAACATCGTTGTCGTGGGCGCCGGCACTATGGGAAACGGTATCGCGCAAACCGCGGCCGTCTCCGGGTATCAAGTCACCATGATCGACGTGGATCCGCAGGCCTTGGAGCGCGGGAAGGCCGCCATCGCCCGATCGGTCGAGAAACTCGCCGC
>DATEVL010000109.1:0-13298 GCA_035281845.1 Anaerolineales bacterium
CCAGGAGCTCACGGAGGTGTCGGTGGCTCCTACGCCGGCATCCGCGCCGCCAGCGCCTCGAGTTTTGCGCCCACTTCGCGCCATTGGATCTTCGACAGCCCCAGCCTCTGCCGGATGCGGTCTGGTTCGACGCCGGCCCGCCATTCACGCAGGGCGAAGGTCCAGCGGCACATGTCGAAGGATAGATGTTTCCCCAGCCCGGCCAGGTCGCCCAGTTCTTCGAGCAGGTATTCGAGCCGCCGCGGCGACCAAGGGAAGAGCAGGCTCGATGGATCGTACTGCCGTCGGTACTCTTCCAAGGCGGCGACCCAGGCCGGCTCGAGCGATAGCTTGCGCTCTTTGTATCGTTTGCGGACGTCCGGGTAGCGGACGTAGAGCAGAGGTCCGTCGGGTCCGCGCAGCTCGATGTGATTGAGGTGAATCGCCAGGCACTCGCCCTTCTTGATCCCGGTGTGGAGCAACAGGTGAGCAAGGGTGTAGGGCCGGGCGTCGGGGGATTCCCCGCGGCGCAGGCCGCGGGCCCGTTCAAGGACCGCTTCGAACTCTTCGCCGCTCAAAGTCTCCTGAAGCGGGCTCAGCACGGTGTGCTGTGCGACGGGAGCGGCGGGATCGGCCTGGATGACTCCGCCTTCTTGCAGCCAGCGGAAGAACGCCTTGAGCGAAGTGACCCGGCGGGCGTAGGTTTTCGGACTGCATGGCACACGCCTCCGGGTCGCCATCCATTCCAGGAAGTTCTTGAGGTCATGGGTCCCGATGGCCTCGACGGACATGCCGCCGCCGAGGCGCTCGGCAAGTAGACGAAGGTCGGCCGTGAACGCTTTGACGGTGTGCGGGGAACGGCCGGCGGCGGCCAGCGCTTCGCCCCAAGCAACGATGACTGCGCTCAAGCCGGAGTCGGGCCGGACACGGGGAGCGCTCTCCGATGTCGCGCTCGCCAGTGCTGTGGCGGAAGAGAAAAGCGGAAGGTCGTCCAGCGGAGTGTCAGGCATCCTGAGGTGACGACATCCTAGGGGGAAACCCTAACGATGTCAATCATTCATAGAAACCGGGTTTCTGGAAGAAACCCGGTTTCTCGCGACAGTTTCTCAGGATGTGGAAGGGTCGAAACAGGGATCGTAGTCATCGTCCACGACAAGTCGGAAAGATGTCGTCGCCTCCGCCTCGGACCACGCGATCGCAGCCTCGGACGGAAGGCCCAGGGCGGCGAGGATACGCGCGGAGGCCTCGGGCGGGGGCGCATTCGAAACCAGCAGGCGGGTCGTGCTCCCCGGCGGTGGATCCTCATCTATGACGACGGCCTCGAAGCCGGCATAGAGCAGGCGTTCCTGAGCCAACAAGGCTAGCTGGCGACGCCCGCTCCAAACCACCTCGACCCGGGGAGGCGTCGCTAGAGCTGAGTCTTGGTCGGTCGGCGCCAGGGCCTCCTCCAGCAGAGAGCGAATCGCGGCGGCCTCCGGAAGCAAGACGAAGGCGCCGCTGGTCGGGACGCGGTACTGCCGGACTTGGCCGCGGCCGATGAACCGGCTGCGCAAACGCGATGGCTCGAGTCGCGTGACGAACGGTGCCAAACCGAGCACGTCCTCCAGGCTGATGTTGGTACGTACGGAGGATTGCAGCGCGGCATACAGTTCGGGAATCCGCGCCAGGATATCGGGACGTAAGCCGGCACGGTAGAGCCCGCGCAAGACTTCCTGCTGCCGCCGCGCCCGGTCGAAGTCCGACGATCGGGCCCGTGATCTCGCGTACCACAGCGCGAAGTCCCCATCCATATGGATCACGCCCTGCGGCACGGTGAACAACGCCCAGCTGCTGCCGAGCTGGTCGGGCAGATCGGGCCGCCGCAGTCGCCAGTCGGTGTACTCGCAGGGCACCCGTACGTCGATCCCCCCGACGATTTCGACGACCTGGCGAAACCCATACATCTCTACCAGGGCATAACGGTCGACCGGGATGCCCAGGTTGTAGCGGACCGTGTCGAAGAGGAGCTGTGGGCCTCCCCCTGGAACGTGGAGACTCTCTCCGTAGATCCAAGCCGTGTTGATGCGGCTGACAGTGTAACCCGGCAGATAGACGTACAGGTCGCGCGGGACGGAGATCAATGCCGCCACTCCGGCGGCGGGCTGCACGGAAAGGATCAGGATCGTATCGGTCCGGAAGCTGGGCCCGCTTCGCCTGTCCGAACCGAGGAGGAGGATATTCAGGGACCCTTCCGGAAATGTGAAAGGCTCGGCCGGCGGGGCGATCGGGATCGCCGCTGTGGCCGATCCGCCGTAGGTGTTGGGTTCAGGCCAGCTTGATGGCGCGACGGTCGCCGTGATGTCCGACACCGAGGTCGGCGTGGGCGCGCTCGGAGCGAAGGGGGTCCGCCGAGTGTACGTGGCGACAACCACCGAGGGCTTGGCTGGCGGCACATGCTCGGTCGCCGCGTAGCCCGCCATGGAGCATGCGGTCAAGAGGATGAGTGAAACGCCACTTAGTCGAAGGAGCCGATACACCGCGCGGCTTTCGCTATCGGGATGCGGGAGAATGGCGATTCCTGATGGACCCCCACCCTGCCCTCCCCCGTTCGCAAGAGCGAACAGGGGAGGCAACGTCTCCTCCTCCCCTGTCGAGCGGGCTTTGCTCGACGGGGGAGGAGGGGTGGGGGTTCAGGGTGCGGAGGGGTACGCGCATGATTCGCTTTGCATTAAGCCTTCACGGACCTGCGAACGAAGCCGCGAGGGTACCTCGCAGCTCGTGCTCCGGATTCGATTCTGGGTCGCGCGATCACTCTGGGAAAGCGTCCGCCAGCATTGCCAGGATCGCCTCCCGGTTAGGCAGTTGAACCGAGGCGCCGCTGTAAGGAACCCGCCAGCCGGTGGCCATGGTCGTGTCGATGGAGAAGCGACGGATCTGGCTGAAGTCTCCGGCGATCTGTGCGCCGAGGGGGACGAGCGGCAGCACGTCGTCGAGGCCGGCATCGGTGTCGACCAGTGAGATGTACTGGCTGTACAGGTCGGGCAGGTGTGATAGTGCGTCGAGACTGATCGCTTTGGAGAAGATCGCCAGGACGACCTCCTGCTGGCGCCGCAGCCGATCGAAGTCGCTGCTGGACTTCCGCATCCGGGTATAGCACAACGCGGTAAACCCATCCATGTATCGGACGCCGGGCGAAAAGGTCATCCATGTGCCGCCGCACTCATCGGCGTATGAGCGACCGATCGGGACTTCGATGCCGCCCAGACTATTGACCAGCGTCGAGAAGCCCCCGAAGTTGATACGCACCCAGAAGTCGATCGGGATTCCCAGGTTGTAAAGGATCGTTTGCTCGACCAGATCCGGCCCGCCTCGGCCGTCGGCCACGTTGATGCGGTCGACGCGCCAGCCAGGAATGAATACGTACAGGTCGCGGGGCATCGACAGCAGGGTGGCCGTGCCGCGTGTCGGGTCGAGCGAGACGACCATCATCGTATCCGTCCGATGACCACCGGTGAAAGGCCTCTGGTCCGAACCCAGCAGGACGAAGTTGACGACGTTGTCCGCGAAGGGGACGATGGGCATCTCGCGCGGGATATCGATCGCCGAGGGCTCAATCGGAGCCGCGTAGTAGCCCCACGGGTCGGCCGCCGTCGGTGTGGCAAGGGGTGTGGCGGTTGCCGTCGCCGTCGGGAGGGGCGTGCCGGTCGGAGGACGCGGCGGAAAGGGGGTACCCGTCGCCGTCGCCAACGGATCGGTCGTCACGATCGGTCCGTGCGCCTGCGCCGCACCTGGAATCAGGCCAGAGAGCGCGCTGCTGCATCCCACGGAGACCAGGACGGGCAGAAGGAATAAGGAATAGCGGATGGACTTCCTGAGGGTCATAGGCAAGCGAGGATTGTACCAGCGGAGCCCTGAACGACAGTGGTCAGTGGTCGGTGGTCGGTGGTCAGCAGCATGACGTCGGGAACGCCCCAAGGAATCTCCCGCGGGGTTGCCGTTTCGGCGTTCCCGTAAGGATTCCACCGGGATCCCGAAAGGCGCCGGGACAGATGCGTCCTCTCCTGGGTGTAGTCTAAGGTCTGCCGTGGCGAAGGGCGACGATCTGCGCTCGGAGGTGGTCGTGGGCACATGGGACGGGAACCGATGCGTCCGCTCACCGCTTCTTGACGAAGAACGGAGCGCGAAAGTTCCCACACGGCTAGCTGACTGGGGACGCCGGATCAACCCGAAGGCAGCACTACCGAGAAGGTCGTGCCGCCGCCGTCCTGGCTCTCGACCCACACCCGACCGCCGATCGACTCCGCCAGCGATTTCACCAGCGCCAATCCGGGAGCGTCCTGCCCGAGACCCTGAACCGGGTCTCGCCACAGGCTGCCGCTGAATACGCGGCTGAGATCCGCCGGAGGAACCCCCTGTCCGAGATCCGAAACGGTGAGGATGACGACTCGTTCGGCGGGTGCCGGCGTGAGGCGCAGACTGACTTCTCGGCCGTCCGGGCTGGCCTCGGCCGCGTTTGAGAGTAATCGGGCGACGATAGTGCGGATCGAGTCCGGGTCGAGGGTGATCGGGATCGGCGCGGAAGGCAGATCGAGCCGGACGGTCAGGCCTTTCACGTGCAGATCGTCATGGATGACTTCGAGCGCCTGCTCGATCAGTGCCGCCAGGTCGGAGGGTTCTCGCGCGGTCACGGCCGACAAACCGCTCAGGGCGCGGGTCATGGCGGCAAGCTCTTGATCCAGACGGCGGACGGCCGACCGGATGCGTTGCAGGAAGCGGCGTTGCGCAGCCCCGAGCAGGCCCATCGACTCGCCCAGGAGGAGCTCGGTGTAGCCGGAGATCGCGCTGAGCGGCTGGCGAACCTCCTGCAAGGAAGCGAGGAAGCCGTCCGATGGGGCGAAGGTCGAGAACGGGCGCGCCTCGGCCGGTTCACCCGAGGCCCTCGACTCGGCCAACGCCTGCAGGGCCATGGATAGTTCAGCCTGGAGGCGTTCGGTCCGGTCCGGGATCGCGCCTTCCGGGCGCGCCTTGCCCGGGAAGGGAATCGACCGTAATCGCTCACTTTCCGCCTCGAGTATCTCGATGGCCAGGCGGGATTCTTCCAGCTGCGCCCGGAGATCCTCGATCCCTTGAAGACTGTTTTCTTCTCTGGCCGCGGCCTCCAGCTTGGCTTCAAGCTCATCGATCCGCCGGCCGGCCTCCTCGAGCTGGCGGTGATCGTCTGCCGGCTCTGGGCTCCGGCGAGGACGGCGGATCAACTCATACAGCCGCTCGCCCAGAGCGGGCGCCGCGCTTTCCAGGAGCTGGCGGGTGTCATCGTCCCATTCGCGCTCCGCGTGGGGCGATAGCAGGAGCAGGCCGGCGACGCTCTCCCCATGGGCCAGGAGGGGAACCAGGAGGGCCGGCGCCTTACCGCCCAGCCCCAGCGCCTTGAGCACGGTTCCCGAGTCGGGCGAATGAGTCCCACCAGGCAGATGGACCGATCTTCCAAGGTTCATCGCCTGCACGATGACGGGGCAGCCTTTCGGGTCGAGCGGCGCACCGGTCAGCGGACTATCGCGGATCAAGTTGAATCCGGCACCGATGGTCAGGCCGCCTGCGCCCGAGGGAGGGGTAAGCAGCAGGCAGTACTCGGCGCGCAGCAGTGTCCCGATCGCTTCGGTGAGCGCCGCGGCATAGTCGACGGCGGATTCGGTCGAGGTCAGTCCCAGGAAACCCCGGATGCTCCGTTCCATCGCGATCCGCTGCGAGGCCGAGCGGTCGTCGCGTGGTGGAGGGGATTCTCGGAGAAGTGTCGCCACGGCGCCCAGAGTGAAGATCGGCGCGGCGGACACGGCCCCCAGCAGGATGAAGGGCGCGCTCGTGGCGTCGGCAGGGAGGGTGGCGATGTGAGCCGCCTGGCCGGCACAAAGGAATGCCAGGCCAAATGCGAAGAGTCCCCAGAGTGGAGGGCGCCGGATCAGCAGGGCCCCCAGGGCAGCCGCGCCAACACCCAATCCTAGCCACGACCAGGCCTGATCCAAGGCGCTCGTGTTGAACGCCTCTGTCGGCGAAGCGACCACTACGCTGGCCAGGAACAAAACGCCGGAGGCGAGGATGACGCCGGTCACTGCTCGATCGGCGCTGGCGCCCGCCGTTCGTCCGAGCGCGGCCCACCCGAGCAGACCCGCCACGAGAACAGTCATCAGGCGCTGCAATGGCGCCACCAGGGCGGACGATGGTGACAGGAAGGATGCAACCAGCCACAGAACTTGCAGCGCGATCAGGATCCCGGAGGAAATGGCCCACCGGTCGGCCACCAGCGACGGGAACACCGTCCGGCGCACAAGGGCCGCCCCCAGCAGAATGACGAGGCAGGAAAGAAGCAGCGTGGAATACGCGGCGGAGCCAGAGATCACCACGAACCCCTTGGCGCCCGCGGGGAAGGTCGCGTAACGGCAATCTGAGCGGGATCCGCGCATTATAGCATGCACGGATTCGACCTGCCCGGGTCGGATGCGGAAGATGGTCAGTTACCGACGACCCCTGACCAGTGACCTGTGATCAGTGATCAGAGACCCGTGATCACTTTTGACTGGTCACGGGTGACTGGCAACTCGTGAGTTGACTGACCACCGACCACCGACCACTGACCACTGACCGACGGCCTGCTTGACAGCGCGCCCGGCGAGGCTTACGATGCTTCGCCCTCACGCGGCAACCCCGCGGCGGTTAGATCGGCACCAACGCATGCCCACGCTCGAAAACGGCGGTGGGACCACCGTCCTCCGCCGGACAATTGACTCGCCGCCGGCGCGGTCCTGGCTGACCTGGCTGATCGGGCGGCCCCTGGCCACCGCCGATGCGCCGCAACAGACGATTGGAAAAGCGGTCGGCCTGGCGGTATTCGCCTCCGACGCACTGTCCTCGACGGCCTATGCCACGCAGGAGATCCTGGTGGTCCTGGCGGCGGTCGGCACGATTGCCTTCGGCCTGGCCGTACCCATCTCCCTGGCGATCGTCGGGCTGTTGGCCGTCGTGACGATCTCCTATGAGCAGACGATTCACGCGTATCCCGGAGGGGGAGGCGCCTACATCGTCGCTCGCGACAACCTGGGGGAGCTGCCGGCGCAAACGGCCGGAGCGGCGTTGCTGACCGACTATATCCTGACCGTCGCCGTCTCCATCTCGGCCGGCGTGGCCCAGCTCACATCCGCCTTCCCCGAGTTGTTCGTCTACCGTGTGCCGCTGGCGGTCGGTCTGGTGTTGATGGTCATGCTCGTCAACCTGCGCGGCGTGAAGGAGTCGGGGAGGGCCTTCGCCGTACCAACCTATTTCTTCGTTGTCACGATGTTTCTGACGGTCGGGATCGGTGCCTTGCGCTGGCTGGCCGGGACTCTAGGCGTCGTCGAAGCGGTGCCGGCGATGGTGCCCGTCGAGGGGATCGCGCTGGTCACCCCCTTTCTCTTGCTGCACGCCTTCGCCAACGGGACGACGGCGCTCACGGGGGTCGAGGCGATCTCGAACGGCATTCCCGCCTTCAAGGAACCGCGCAGCCGCAACGCCGGCGTCACTTTGATCTGGATGTCGCTCATTCTGGGAGTACTCTTTCTCTCGATTACGTTCCTCGCCGTCCAAATCGGGGCCGTTCCCTCCGAGGAGGAGACGGTCATCTCGCAACTAGCGCGGACGGTCTTCGCCGGCCGGACGACGCTTTACCTGGCGGTCATTGCCTCGACGACGATCATCCTGATCATGGCGGCGAACACGTCGTTCGCCGACTTCCCTCGCCTGAGCGCGATTGCAGCCGGCGATGGCTTTCTGCCTCGCCAGCTGACCTACCGGGGCAGCCGGCTGGTCTACTCAAGGGGGATCGTCGCCCTGGCGGCGCTGGCCTGCGTGTTGATCGTGGTCTTTCAGGCGAGCGTCACGCACCTGATTCCGCTGTACGCCATCGGCGTCTTTCTCTCCTTCACCCTGTCGCAGACCGGCATGGCCCACCGCTGGTGGAAGATCGGCCATCTACCGGAGGGGGTTGAGGTTCAGGAGCGGGGGTCGACGCTTCGACGCGAAGGCGGATGGCGGACGAAGCTGGTGATCAACGGTTTCGGAGCGGTCTGCACGGCCATCGTGATGATCGTCTTTGCTGTCACCAAATTCACCCAGGGCGCCTGGATCGTGCTCGTCCTCTTGCCCCTTCTGGTGGCGGTCTTCTTCTCTATTCATCATCACTATAAGGACTTGGCGAGTCATCTCTCGCTGGAGCATTATGGCCCGCCGCCGCAAATGCATCGACACCGGGTGATCCT
The DNA here is from genome assembly GCA_035281845.1 of Anaerolineales bacterium. Lineage (GTDB taxonomy): Bacteria > Chloroflexota > Anaerolineae > Anaerolineales > E44-bin32 > DATEVL01. Next base: position 8,244 of record DATEVL010000109.1, read on the forward strand.
TCCCGTCGGCGGAGTCCATCGCGGCACGCTGGCCGCCTTGCGCTACGCCCGCTCGCTGTCGGACGATGTGACGGCGGTCCACGTCTCGACCGACGCCGCAGAGGCTGAGCGGGTGCGTCAGAAGTGGGAAACCTGGGGCGAAGGAGTGCGACTGGTCATCCTCGACTCCCCTTACCGCCTCCTGCTCGAGCCTCTGCTGAGCTATGTGCAGGAAGTGAGCCGCCATCGGCAGCCGGGAGAGACGATCACCATCGTCGTCCCGCAGTTCGTGCCCAATCGCTGGTGGGGGAATCTGCTGCACACGCAGACCGCGCTGTGGCTCCGGATGGCGCTGATGTTCAAGCCGGGGATTGTCATCACCGATGTGCCGTATCAGTTGGAGTGAACGGGAACCTCCCCGCGAGCTTCAAGCTTGCAGGGAGCTAGACTTCACGGAGGCAATGTGAGATACCTGGTCATCGGCTGCGGGCGGGCCGGAGGTGAGCTAGCCAAGCGTCTGTCGCAAAGCGGCCATGAGGTGAGCGTCGTCGATCAGCGGGCCGAAGCCTTCGAGAACCTCGGCCCGGACTTCCGGGGACGGACGATCGAAGGCGAGGTGCTCAACCAGCACGTGTTGCGACGGGCCGGCATCGAAAAGGCGGATGGAGTGGCGACGGTGACCAACTCCGACAGCGTCAATGCCGTGGTGGCTCATGCCGCGCGCGTGATATTCAATGTCCCTAACGTCGTCGCCCGCAACTACGACCCGAAGCGGCGCCCGCTCTTCGAGGCGTTTGGGCTGCAGGTGATCAGCTCGACCGGTTGGGGAGCGCAGCGCATTGAAGAGCTGCTCTACCACGGTGAGATCCGCACCGTTTTTTCTGCCGGCAATGGCGAGGTTGAGGTTTACGAACTGACGATCCCCGCCCGCTGGAAGGACCGGCGGCTGGGGGATATGTTGCGCGAAGGAGTCTGCGGCGTCGCCCACACCCGCGCCGGCCGCGCCACGCTGCCCGACCCGGCCATCATCCTCGATCAGGGAGATGTCGTGCAGGTGAGCGCGACGCTCGAGGGGATTGAATGGCTGCGCGCCCGACTCGAACCGGGAGAAGGGATCTGAAATGCAAGTCCTCATCGCCGGGGGCGGACGCACCGGAGCCCAGTTGGCCGCACTCCTCGTGGGACAGAACCATACCGTGCGTCTGGTGGAACATCGCCCCGACATTCTGTCGCGCATCCACCGCGAGCTCCCCACCGAGGTCATCCATGAGGGAGATGCCGCAGACCCGTCCGTCCTGGAAGCGGCCGGAGCTCGCGAGGCCCAGGTGTTGGCGGCTTGCACGCCGGACGATGCGGACAACCTCTCCCTGTGCTTCTTCGCACGCTCCCAATTCCGGGTGCCAAGGACGATCGCACGCGTCAACAACCCGGCCACGGCCTGGCTCTTCAATCAGACGTTCGGCGTCGATGTCGCCCTCAACCAGGCCGAGATCCTCTCCAGTTTGATCGAGGAAGAAATGTCGCTCGGCGACATGATGACGCTGCTCAAGATTCGCCGTGGGCGCTATTCGCTCGTCGAGGAGAAGATTCCTGCGGGCGCGCCGGCGCTGGGGACGTCGATCAAGGACCTGACTCTGCCGGACAACTGCGTCATCGCCGCCATCATTCGCAAGGGCGAGATCGTCATCCCGCGCGGGGTGACCACCTTTGAAGAGGGCGACGAAGTGCTGGCGGTGGTCGACCCGGAAGGGGCCGCCGAGCTGGCGCGCCTGTTCGGATTTCCTTCGGCCCGTCCGCCGACTCCGGCGTAACAAGCCCGGGGTGGGCCGGAGGGGCACGGCACACCTGCCCTCCTCGCCAGGACACCGAGGCGGTGTGGCGGGCGGTGCCAGGGTGCCGTCCCCCTACGAGTCTAGACGCGCCGCGCGGATAGCCGGATGTCCGGCGCCTCGGCCAGGGGGAGAATCTTACGGGCGAAGGTCAGGGGGTGGACGCAGAGGTCGCGTCCTGTCGACCGTCAACGCCTCCGGCTTCGGGCCCAGGCCCACCCAGCGGAAGCTGAGCATCCCGTAAAGCAACGACAGCCAGAGGGTGATCCCGCGATACGCGAGAGCGATCACGGCCGAGGTCGCCACAGGGATGCCGAAACCCGAGAAGGCCAGAGTCAAGATCCCCTCGACGAACCCGATGCCGGCCGGGGTTGGCGTGACGACGGTGAAAATGTAGCCCAGGCTGTAGCCAGCAATCAGCGTCCCCACTGAGAACGGCTGAGAAAACGCCAGGAAGCACAGGAAGAGGATGGCGACCGTGAGTGCCTTGTGACTCAGCGATAGGGCGATCGGTAGCAGAAGACCCTCCGGCGATCGGCGCACCTCGGTTAGGCCCGCTCCCATGTCGTGGGCCAGAGTGCGGGCCCGCTGCAGATCGAGGTAGTCGCGCCGGACGAAGGGACGGACCAGCCGGTTGATGACCGATCCGCCTCGGGTCAGCACGGTCCCGAGACGCTCCGGAGAGCGCCAGGCCAGGATCAGCCAGCCCGCCAAGAGCAGCGCGTACACCGCGAGCACGATGCTGGCCAAGACCTCGCCGGTGTCCAGTTGGCCGCGGCGAACGAGGACGATCAGACCTACGCCAACCACCAGCAGCGCAGACACGAAGTCGTACAGGTAATACATGGCCGAGGCGACCGTCACCCGGGCGCCGTTGAGACCGCGTTTTCGGCCGTCGGTGACGAAGACGGCCATCCCTCCCCATCCGCCGCTCGAGGTGACCGTCGTGAAGAAGACCGACGAACACCACAGCATCATCAGCCGCCCGATCTGTTCTTTCAAACCGAGCAACCGGTAGAGGGAGCGGAGCGTCGCCCCGTTGTTGAGGATCGAGGCCAGGTGCACCAGGACGGCCAGCAGGAGCCAGAATGGGACTCCGCGCTGGAACGTCTGAACGACCTCTCCTAGGTCCGAACGTCGGCTGACGACGAAGGCAATCGCCAGGAGCAGGACGGCGGCCAACACCAGCTTGCGCATGGCGGCTCAGCCCAGAAAGGCGTCGAGCGACTCGGGCCGGTCCACGGCGATCAGCGACGGGGAACGGTCGATGCGGCGTATCAAACCGAGCAGGACCTCACCGGAGCCGATCTCGGCGAAGGTAACGATTCCATCGCCAAGCATGCGCCGCACGGACTCGGTCCAGCGGACGCGAGAGGTAAGTTGTGCCTTGAGGTCTGCCCGCACCTGCGACTCTCCGCGCAGGATCCCGGCCTCCACGTTGCCGACGAGCGGGATGAGCGGGTCCCGGATTCCGGCGTGATCCACATGGCGGGCGAACTCTTCCGTGGCCGGGGCCATCAAGGCGGAGTGGGCGGCGATGCTGACCGCCAGACGAACAGTGCGCCTGGCCCCGGCCTGCGCCAGTCGCTCCATGGCTACGGCCAATGCCGGTTCGTCCCCGGAGATCACGATCTGGCCGGGGCAGTTGTCGTTTGCGACCTGGACCACGTTTCCAGTCTCGGCCTGCACGGCGCGGCACACTTCGTCGACCGCCTCCGCATCGAGACCCAGTACGGCAGCCATGCCTCCCGGGTTTCGCTTTCCGGCCTCCTTCATCAGCCGGCCGCGTTCTCGAACCAGGAGCAGCGCGTGGGCGAAGTCGATGGCGCCGGCGCACACCAGGGCGCTGTATTCGCCCAAGGAGTGGCCTGCCACAACCGCTGGATGCGACGCCGTCGACCGTGCCTGGAGCGCCCGTAGAACCGCTATGGAATGGGTCAACAGCGCCGGCTGCGTGATGGCCGTGTCGTTGAGCTCTTCTTCCGGGCCCTCCCAGCACAACCGGGAGAGGGGCAGGCCGAGTGCTTCGTCGGCCTCCGCGAAAACTGCACGGGCGGCTGGATCAGCCTGGGCCAACTGGAGGCCCATCCCGACCTTCTGCGACCCCTGCCCCGGAAAGACGAAAGCGGTTTGTTTGAAATCGGGTGGCATGACCCGGATCGCGTTCACCCTCTGGCCTCATCGGGCACAGTCGCCCTCACCTCTTCGGGCACCCCTTCGGGTGCACCCTGGGTGTGCGCCGCCCTCACCCCTTCCGGTGCGCCGCCCATGGCGCCCTGTAGAGGGCGAAGGGCGTGGCGCCCATCCCCCAGGGGGCGCCCGCCCTTGGCGGCCCGTATCGGCCGAAGGGGTGTAGAGGGCGAAGGGCGTAGAGTGCGAAGGCGTGCCCGAAGGGTTGCGTGAGCACGGCCCGGGGGCCGGCTCAGTCCTTCTTGACTTCGTAGACTTCGCGGCCGTGGTAGTGGCCGCAATTCGGGCAGACCCGGTGCGGCTGATGTTTCTCTCCGCAGTTGGTGCAGACGATCAGGGTCGGCAAGGCAAGCGCGTCGTGCGAGCGGCGGCGGTCGCGCCTTCCTTTGGAATGTTTGCGCTTGGGAAGCGGCGGCATGACTTCTCCTTCCAAGAAGTCGCCTGCCGTATCGGCAGGCGACTGTGATTATAAACGGGGCGGGGGGGCTGTCAAGGCGGGGGAGTTGGCGACCACCTCAACCCCCTTTTGGATTTGGCCCCGCTTCGCGCTAGCACCCGGTGGGACCGGCGCCCTTGGCGGCCTGTAGAGGCCGAGCCCTCGTCCATCGCCTCGGTCCCTACTCTCTTCAGGGCGCCCGCAGGGGTGAGGGCGGGCTCCAGGGCGAAAGGCCCATTCGGTCTATACGCCCCTTCGCCCTCTACGCCCTTCGGCGCACCGAAGCGGTGCAGGGCGCCACGCCCTTCGGCGCACACCCAAGGTGCACCCGAAGGGGTGAGGGCGGGCGCCCCCAGGGGACAGACCGCCAAGGGCGGGATCCCCATAGGGGATGCCTGGCAGGGCCGTGAATTGCCGTATCATATAATCAAGGCGTGGGCCCCGAAGAACTCACGCATCTAGATGGTTCCGGCCGCGCCCGCATGGTCGACGTCGGAGACAAGCCGTCGACATTGCGCTGGGCGATGGCCCGAGCTACGGTGTCCTTCTCCGCCTCCACCCTTGGCCTGATTCGGGCCGGCGATCTCAAGAAGGGCGACGTGCGCGCCGTGGCCGAGCTGG
>DATEVL010000110.1:0-16711 GCA_035281845.1 Anaerolineales bacterium
GTCATTCGCTGGCACCGCCAGCGCATCGTCATCTCCCAGGTCCTCGAAGGCGAGCCCGTGGGCCTCGAAGAGGAGCGAGATGGACTCTGGTCCGTCTACTTCGGACCCATCCTGCTGGGACGACTCGATGAGAGAAACCATAACTTCCGTGGGCTATTCCCCCACACACAGTCTTCGTGATACTGTCACCTATGTACCTGGACTCTGTGTCACCTATGTCCCCGGCAGAACAGTCTGGGGTGGGTAGAGCGAGGATTAACGATTATCGAGTGGCGATTGGAGACCAAAGCTGGATTCGCCGCCGGCGATGGGCAGCTGGCGATGGGCGCCCGAGCCGGGGAAGGGCGGTCGCCTGGCTGTTGAAATCTCCCCCGTTTCGACCCTCCTCGGATCACCGACCACTGACCACCGTCCACTGAGACTATAATCGCCCGCCGCGAGGTTCCCGTGCCGATCCGAGTACTTTCGCAGGAAATCGCCTCGACGATTGCCGCCGGCGAAGTGGTCGAGCGGCCGGCCTCGGTCGTGCGCGAGCTCATCGAAAACGCCATTGACGCCGGAGCGCGGCGGATCGAGGTGCGGATCGAAGGGGCCGGCCAGAGCTTGATCGAGGTTGCCGACGACGGGGTCGGAATCCCTTCGGTGGAACTCCCCCTGGCCGTGGCCCGTTACGCGACCTCGAAACTCGAGAGCGCAGAAGGGCTTTTCGCGGTGAGGACACTCGGCTTTCGCGGGGAGGCGCTGGCCTCCATCGCCGCCGTCTCCCGCTTCCAAATCGTCAGCCGCGCCGCCGATGAACCCTCCGGCGCCGCCTTGCGCGTGGAGGGAGGAGAAGGAGCGCCTCCGTTCCACGTCGGCGCGCCCACCGGGACGGTCGTCCAGGTGCGGGACCTCTTCTTCAACACACCGGCCAGGCGCAAGTTCCTCAAGTCCGAAACCACCGAGCGTCGGCGACTCCTTGAGCTGATCGGCCGATACGCGGTCGCCTATCCGGGCATCCGCTTCCTTGTTATCTCAGAAGGACGGACGGCGCTCGAGACGACCGGGCAGGGTGACGCGCGTGAGGCGCTGGCTTCCGTATTCGATCTGACGACCGCGAGATCGTTGATCGAGATCACGCCTTCCTCCGATTCCCCTCTGGTTGTCTCCGGCTTCGTGAGCCCTCCGACCATCCACCGCGCAACTCGTCGAGATATGACCTTCTTCGTGAACGGCCGCTGGGTCCTGGATGCCGCGCTGGGCGCCAGCGTCCTTCAGGCCTATCACGGGCTCTTGATGGTGGGGCGGTTCCCCTTAGGTTTCCTTCGGGTCGTGATCGAACCGGCCGACGTCGATGTCAACGTCCACCCGTCGAAGGCGGAAGTCCGCTTTCGCCGACCGGACCTGGTGGTGGCCACTTTGCAGCGGGCGGTGCGAGCGACGTTGCTGGCTCAAGCTCCGGTCGTCGAGGTGGATTTCCCTCGGATGTGGACCTCGGCCCCGCTATCCCTTCGAATGGATGCGCCGGCTTCCATCGATGCCGAACGGGGGACAGCCTATCAGGGCTCGGCCTCCGGCGCGGTGCCCCGCCCATCCGGAGCCGTTCCGCTGCTGCGCGCCGTCGGCCAGGTGGGCGCGGCCTACCTAGTGGCGGAAGGCCCGGATGGTCTATACCTGATCGACCAGCACGCGGCGCACGAGAGAATCCTCTTCGAGAAACTCAGCGACGCTCGAGCAGCATCTTCCCTTGAGACTCAGGCCCTGCTCGATCTCGAGCCGGTCGAACTCAGCCAGAGCCAGGCGGTGACGCTGGAGTCCTTGACGCCCGCGCTGGCGAAAATCGGTATCGAGGTCGAATCCTTCGGGGGAGGGGCAGTTCGCGTGCGCACGCTGCCGGCGCTCTTGTCGGACCTCGATCCGGCGGAGGCGGTGCGAACGGCTCTCGGTGAATTCGAGGAGGACGAATCGCCGCTGCAGGGCGAGCTCGAGGCGAGGCTGGCGGCGCGCGTCTGTAAGCGGGCCGCGATTCGCGCCGGCCAGATCTTGTCGCTGGCGGAACAGGAGAGGCTTCTTCGCGACCTGGAGGCCTGTCGCTCCCCCCGGACGTGCCCGCACGGGCGACCGACAATGATTCACATTTCGGTCGACGCGTTGGAGCGGCAGTTTGGCCGGCGAGGATGAAGTCCAGTGATCAGTAACCAGTGATCAGTCATCCATTGTCGATAACGACAATGGTGACTGGCACCTGGTCACCGACCACCCACCACCAAGCACTGGCCACTGACCACTACTTCGGGCGGCGCAGCGGTCGGGTGTCGGGGAAGAGGCCCGGACCGGCGGGGAGACGAACGCAGAAGGTGCTCCCTTTGTCGATCTGGCTCTCGACGGTGATCGAGCCATGGGAAGCGGCGATGATCCGTTGGGCGATCGCCAGCCCGAGCCCGGTCCCGGCCACACTTCGCCCGGGGTCGGGAACGCGGTAGAAACGTTCGAAGATGTGCGGAAGGCTGTCGGGCGGGATGCCGCGGCCCGTGTCACGGATGCAGGTTACCGCCTCCGAATTCTCGAGGCTGATCCGGACCAGAACCTTGCCCCCCGGCCGGTTGTATTTGATGGCGTTCGTGAGCAGGTTGAGAAAGACTTGCTTGAGCCGATTGCGGTCGCCTTGCACCGGCGCCAGGGAAGACTCGGCCTCGCTTTCGATGATCACGCCATCGGCCTCGGCCACCGGCCGGACGATCTCAATGCACTCCTGGACCAGCCCACCCAGATGCACCGGCTCGCGCACCATCCGCCCGCGCCCCGACTCGAGCCGGGCCAGCTCGAGGAAATCCGTCGCCATCTCGTTCAGGCGGAAGACCTCGCCATAAACCGTATCGGCCAGTCGGCCGCGTTGCTCGCCGGGCAAGTCCGGCCGCCTGAGCAGGTGCGCGGCAGCCGTCAGGGAGGCCAGCGGCGTCCGCAGTTCGTGGACCATCTCCGCCACCAGGTCGCTCTGTTGGAAAAGTCTGGCCTTTTCGATGGCGATGGCGGCTTGCGATGCCAGCGCCAGCAGCAGGCGCTCATCTTCCTCGAGAAATCCCCCCTGGACCTTGTTGACGGCTTCGATGACCCCCAACGTCTTGTCGAGCGTCCGCAGAGGAACGGCCAGGACCGAACGCGTTTGGAACTGAGTCAGGACATCGACTTCGCGATAGAAGCGGGCATCGGCCATGGCGTCTTCGACGTGGAGCACTTCGCCGCGGGCGTAGACCCAGCCGGCGATGCTGTTCTCCATCGGGACGACGATGCGATCCCCGCCGCTCAGCAGGGCGCCGGTAGCCGCCTCGAAGTGAAGATGGCGCGTGCCCGGATCGTAGAGCAGCAAGGAGGTCGCCTCACATTCGGTCAACTCCTTGGCGGCCTCGACGACGTGCTGCAGCAAATCATCCAGATCGAGGGTGGAGGCGAGGGTGACTGAGACCTCCAGCAGCCGTGCATAACGCTTCAGCAGCTGAGGGTAGTTCAGGATCGCCGAGCGCTCCCGATCGGATTGCGACGATCGCTCAGCCACCGAGCACCTCGGCCGCCAGGTCGGGCAGGATCTCGACCAAATCGTCGCGAAAGACGGCCTCGGCACGTTCGTCGATGTACGTCGGCGCGCGGTTGACGATGATCAAGCTGGCGCCGGCATCGAGGGCGACCTGCGGGAGCAGCGAGGCAGGAGTGACCTCGAGCGACGAGCCCGCGATCAGCAGGACGTCGGCGGCGGCGCACCAGGCGCGTGCCCGGTAAAAGACGGCCTGCGGAAGTTCCTCTCCGAACAGGATGAGGTTCGGCTTGAGCACTCCGCCGCAGGCCTCGCAGCGAGGGATCGTCCCGCACTCCACGAATCGCTCTAGGTAGGGCTGGGCATCGACCTCGTGGTAGCAAACGATGCACGTCGCGCGGCGCACGTTGCCGTGGATCTCGAGCACATGCTGCGAACCGGCCCGTTGATGCAGTTGATCGATGTTCTGGGTGATGACGCCGATCAGGCGCTGGGCTCGTTCCAGCCGCGCCAGCGCCCGGTGGCCGGGATTGGGCTCGGCGGTCAGAAACCTCGTCGCCAGCGGCTGCAGGAAGGCATAGAAGCCTTCCGGGTCGTAGCGGAAACGGGTGAGGGAAGCCACGGCCATCGGATCGTAGCGTTCCCACAAACCGTCACCAGCCGATCGGAAATCCGGAATTCCGGAGGGGGTGGAGATTCCCGCGCCCGTCAGCGCCACGGCGTGGTGCGCGTGTCGCAGCAGATCGGCAGCATGACCGAGGGCGTGGCGAACGGGGTGTCCGGCCGCCAGGGAACTCATTCCGGCGTGAGCTGCAAATGCTCGGCGATGTGCTCGGTCAGCTTGTGCAACTGATCGGTCACCAAGCTTTCCGGGTGGCTCACAACCAACGGCCGGCCGGCTTGGGCCGACTGATGGGCCTGCTCCGGTGCGGGAGAGATGATGCCGGAGAGTTCGAGGCCGAGGTCCGTCGCCACCTGGCGCCACGGAATCTGCAGGCTGGTGCGTTCGCGGTTGACCAGCGCCAAGTGCATCTTGCCCGGGCTGATACCGTCTCGCTGCAACTCGTCGACCAATGCGCGGGCGACCACGTTGGACGGGTAGATCGGTTCGGTCACCAGGATGACGCGGTCGACCAGACGTAGGACGGCCTTGGTATAAGGTCGCAATCCATCGCCGGCGTCGACGACCACGACCGTGCACATCGTGGCCAAGTTGTTGAGCACCGCCTCCATCTGGGCCACGGCCTGACCCAGGTCCGCTTCGGCCGGTTTGGGGGAGGCAGGCAGCAGCCGCACTCCGGTGCGGTCGCTGATCAACTCGGACTCGACCGAACGCAAGTGGATGTCCTTCATCGACCGCGTGAGCAACGTCGCCAGGCCGCTCGGGTCGCGCACACCGAGGATGAGCCCGATGGAGCCGCGGCCGGGATTCAACTCGGCCAGGATCACGTCCTGGCCGCGCGCTTGCAGGGAAACAGCGACGTTCAGCGCCAGGGTGGTGGTGCCGACGCCGCCCTTGGCGCCGACGAAGGCGATCATCTTGGCCCGCTCCACCGGAGCCGCCTTGACCTGGGCAGAACGCGCCAGGACGGCCTTGACGTGGGCCGTCAGCTCGGCCGGGTGAGTCGGCTTGGTGAGGTAGTCGTCCACTCCGGCTTCGAACCCCGCCACCTTGTCGTCGACCATGGTCTTGGCCGTGAACATGATGACGGGGATGTGGGCCAGCGCCGCATCGGAACGCAAACGGCGCGTGACCTCGTAGCCATCGAGGTCGGGCATCATCACATCGAGCAGAATGAGATGGGGATTCTCGGCGGCGGCCTTGGTCAGGCCGGCGGCCCCATTGTTGGCGACGGCGATTTCGTAACCCTGGCGCTCCAGCATCAGCCCGACGAGCTTGAGGGTGTCGATATCGTCGTCGATGATGAGGATCTTGTCGGCCATCGCCGAACGTCTCCTCGCGATCGACGTTTGGGCAGTCTAGCACAAAGGCCTAGGCGCGGCAACCTGACCCCCTTCTCCCTCGTACGCGGCGGCCCCGGTCGGGCCGCAACAAGCCTAACCTCGACCTTACAGTCAGCTATCTTCCTCCATTCTGTGGGAGGAAGACCAGAGGACGAGTCCCCTCCAACTCCCGAGTCGCTCCCGCTCTTATGGCGATCATCGGTCGATACCCCGGCACCCATAGGCCGGGTGCTATAATCCGCCGGGCATGGGAGTCCGCCCGAAGCTGGGATGACCTTCGAATTCTGGGGACTCACGGGCGATTTTGGCTTCGGGCTCCCCGTCCGCACGTCTGGCTTCCTCTTCCTCGGCCTGGAACTCGCCTTCTTTGTGTGGGTGCTCATTGATCATCGGCGGCGCGGCCGCGGCCCGATTCTCGTCGGCTGGCCGATGCCCGGCGCGCTGGCAATCGCCGGGATCGCGTCACAAGCCGTGTTGGTCCTCTACCTGCAGCCTGCGGGCGGCCTGGCTTCCCCCGGACTTCCTCTCCAACCGGCAGGGCAAGCTGCGTTTCTGGTGGGCTCCATCCCGCTGGTGTTGGCCGCCGGATGGCTGGGAGCCGCCCCAGCGGCCGCCGTCGCTCTGCTCTCGGGAGTTGTCCGGGGAGGCTGGTATACCCACAGCCTCCTGACTCCTTTCAGCCTCGCGCTCTCGGCGTGGGTCGTGACGTGGATGCTGCGTCGCCCCTACGACGATGCGGTGGGGAGTGCCGCCCGGCGTCCCCTCATCGCCGCGCTTGCGGGCGGCCTGGTCTACGCACTGGCACGTTCTCTGGAACTCTTCGTTTACAGCGGCGGCACCGCGCTGGACGGGCTCGAGTACGTGGTCGCCCAGGGCGGCGCAGTACTGCAGGCCGCTCTCCTCGAGTCGTTCATCGCCGGCCTGGCCGGCGAGGTGGCTCTCTTCATGATACCGGCCCGCTGGACCCGACCGACACCGTTGACGTCGGCGCCGTATCTGCGATCGCTCGGAGCGCGGATGGTTGCGTTCTTCCTGCTGGTGGGCCTGATCGCCGGAGTCTTGTTACTCGCCGGCGATTGGGCCCTGGCCAGGGGATCGGCGCGCGAGCTGCTCGAATCGCAGATGGAGCAAACCGCGGTCCAGGCCGGAGGAGGCGTCCCCTTCTTCGCGCAGAGTGGTCGATCCTTCTTGCTTCAGGCCTCAACCCAACTCAAGCCCGCCGGAGGTCCGCTCGCCGTCAACCCGAACGGCCTCCGCCAACTGCTCGAAACCTTCCCGTTCTTCCAACACGTCGCCTTCTTCGACACCTCAGGCGCCAAGACGGCATCGGTTTCTCTAAGTGAGGCCGGGCTTCCAGAGTTCAGTCTCGAGGCTGAAGCCGCGCTGGCGGCAACCCTGGCCGGCGTCCCTCAAGAGGTCAGTGAAGCGGAGGCGTCTAGCCCGACCGGATCGCGTGCGATCTTCCTCGTGCCCGTTCGTTCGAAGGGCGGCGGACAGGTTGCCGGCGTACTGGCCGGCTGGACCGATCTCGGGACCAATCCCTTGCTGCAACCTGTGGCTGCCGTGATCGACTCGTTTCCGGATGGGGCGGCGATGCTGGTCGGAGAAGATGGAACGATCCTGCTGCACTCGGATGAGTCACAAGTGGGCGCGCAGACATCGCTGGCCGGTTCGATCGCTGGCCAGGCCTTCCGGATGACCGCGCCGGATGGGACCGGTCAATTGGCGTACGTGTATCCGGTCCCCGGTTACCGTTGGACGGTCGTGTTGACAGTCCCGCAGGCTTTGATCGACCGCCTGGCGATCCCGATCGCGGCACGCTTGTTCGCCGTCATGGCCGTTGCCGCGCTGGTCGTGGTGTTGTTGACCTACGCCGTGAGCCGGGGACTGACTCGGCCGCTGCGGCAGATGACGTTGGCTGCCGAATCCATCGCTCGCGGCAACCTCGATCGCCCGGTTCCGGGCGCCGGCGAGGACGAAGTCGGGCGGTTGGCGGCAGCGCTGGAGCGGATGCGCCGAAGCCTGAAGACCCGCCTGGACGAGATGGACCTGCTGCTCCAGGCGACCCAGCGCATGGCGGCCAGTTTCGACTTGGGGCATGTGCTGCCGCCGATCCTGATCGGCGTGCAGGACCTGACCGAAAGTGACTTGGTGCGGGTCGCTTTGGCGCCGCGTCCGGGGGAACCGGACGTCGTCGAGGCGCATCAGGCCGGGATCGACCCCGGCGGATGGACGACCCTCGACGCACAGCTGCTTGAGCTATGCCGCGAACGAGGCCGGTTCATCCTCGAGAATCCGGCCCGAGCTCGGGCGCTGCTCGACTTGCGATTGCTGACCGAGCCGTTGGAAGGCCTGCTCGCCCTGCCCATGCGCAATGAGGACGATTTCGTCGGAGCGCTTTGGATTGGGTATCGCCACCCGCACCTGTTTACGTCCGACGAAACCAGCCTGCTGACGATTCTGGCGGGACAGCTCGGCGTCTCGGTGGCCAATGCCCGGCTTTACCAGCGTGCGGAGCAGGAACGCTTGCGGCTGGCGGCCACCCTGGAAGCGACGCCGGACGCTGTGTTGCTGCTCGATCCGAAGGGATCCATTGCCCTGGCGAACCCGGCGGCGGAGATGGTGCTGCGGGTCAGCCCGGCACAGGCGCGCCACAAGCCGGTGGCGGAAGTCGTTTCCGTCCCTCGGCTTGAGGAACTGTTGCGGGAGGCCGGGGCGGGCCAGGCCAGCCAGGAAATCGGGCTGGCCGACGGCCGTGTGTTGTTCGCCTCGGTTCTTGAGGTTGAAAGTGTCGGGCCTCACCGTGGCGGCCGGGTGTGTGTGCTGCGCGATATCACTCACTACAAGAAGCTCGACATGCTCAAGTCGGAGTTTGTGGCGACGGTCAGCCATGACCTGCGGACTCCGTTGACGCTGATGCGCGGATACGGGACGATGTTGTCGATGGTCGGCACCCTGAACGATCAGCAAAAGGACTTCGCCCGCAAGATCCTCGAGGGGGTCGACCAGATGGGGCGGCTGGTGGACGGCCTGCTCGACCTGGGGCGCATCGAGGCCGGCATTGGGCTCAGCCTGGAGTCGATTCATCCGGGGACGATCGTCCAGGAGGTTGTCGCGACGTACCGCCCACAGGCGGCGAACAAGCAAGTGGCGCTGACGCTCGACCTGCCGGACACGCTGGTACCGATCGAAGCCGATCCCACGCTGCTGCGGCAGGCGGTGGCCAACCTGGTGGACAACGCCATCAAGTACACACCGCCCCAGGGGCGGGTGCGCATCACGGCCGGCCAGACGGACGGGATGCAGCAGTTCCGCGTGGAAGATTCGGGCGTGGGCGTGGCCCCGGCCGATCAGCCGCGCCTGTTCGAGAAGTTCTATCGGGCGCGCGGGTCGGAGTCGGTGCGCCAGCGGGGGTCGGGTTTGGGGCTGGCGATCGTCAAATCGATCGCCGAACAACATGGCGGGCGGGTGACAGTCGAGAGCCGGCTCGGATCGGGGAGCGTCTTCACCCTCGAGGTTCCTATCCGGCAAATCGCAGTCGCATCAACGCCCGCCGCCGGCGAGCGCCAGTAAGCTCGTCGTCGACGTTTGTCCGGGTCGACGACGAGCCTGCTTCCCCGAACCCTCACCCGTCCCTGTCTGCGAAGCCCTGACGAAGGACCCTAGTCTCCCAGCGTGGCCACCATGATGGCCTTGATCGTGTGCATCCGGTTCTCGGCCTGGGCGAAGACGATCGACGCCGCCGACTCGAAGACCTCTTCCGTCACCTCGAGCCCGTCCATTCCGGTCTTCTCGAACAGCTCCGCGCCGACCTTGGTCTCGCGGTTGTGGATGGCCGGCAGGCAGTGCATGAATTTCACCGCCGGGTTGCCCGTCTTCTTGACCATGTCGGCGTTGATCTGGTAGGGCTTGAGCAGATTGATGCGCTCGTCCCAGACTTCCTTCGGCTCACCCATCGACACCCATACGTCGGTGTACAGGTAGTCCACGCCCTTGATAGCTTCGGCGACGTCGTCGGTGAGCGTGAACCGCGCTCCCGAGCCAGCCGTAAGCTTGCGGGCAGCGGACACGAGCTCGCCCTCCGGCCACAGCGACTTTGGGCCGCAGATGCGCACGTCCATCCCCAGCAGGCAGCCGGTGATCATCAGCGAGTTCCCCATGTTGTTGCGCGAGTCGCCGGCGTAGCAATAGGCGATCTCTTCCAGGGGCTTGTCGCTGTACTCCATCATGGTCAGGATGTCGGCCAGCGTCTGGGTCGGGTGGAACCTGTCGGTCAGGCCATTCCACACTGGCACCCCGGCGAATTGCCCGAGGATCTCGACGGTCTCCTGGGCGAAGCCGCGGTATTCGATGCCGTCGAACATCCGGCCCAGGACGCGGGCCGTGTCCTTCAGCGACTCCTTGTGGCCGATCTGCGATCCCTCCGGGCCGAGGTAGGTGACGTGGACGCCCTGGTCATGGGCCGCCACTTCGAAGGCGCAGCGGGTACGCGTCGAGGTCTTTTCGAAGATCAGGGCGATGTTCTTGCCCACCAAGCGCGGCTGCTCATAGCCGCCGTGCTTGGCCGCCTTAAGGTCGGCCGCAAGCTTGAGCAGGAACTCGAACTCCTCCTTGGTGAAGTCAAGTTCCTTCAAGAAGTTGCGGTCGCGCAGATTGAAGGCCATCTCTCATTCTCCCTGGGGCTCCCGCCCCGAATGGAAGTACGGTCGGTCTAGGCGCCTATGACGGCGCCGACGGACAGGACGACCATGATCATCACGGTCAGCAGGACGACCAACAGGGCCACGAGCTTCCGCCAGACGGCGAAGATGATACGCCCCATGGCCAGACCGCCGGTCACGACGGCAAACAGGTTGACCAGCCCCGAGGCCGGCAGGAGGCGAGATATGGGATGGCGAGGGACTGGCCTTCGGCATTCATTAGGTGACGCCGGCGAGAACCGATGGGGAAGGCGACTCTCAACCGCTAAGGCCAATTCTAGCGTGAAGCGTGGACAAATAGGGCGGCCGGGTGACGGTGTAGACCCGTCTGGGGGCTGGCAGCCTGTTCGTTCTGGAGGTCCCGCTGCGACAGATCCTAGGCTAGGAAGAACCCTGCCGCCAGACCTGTCACCCTTGACAGAAATGCATCCTAGGGTAAAATGATCGCTACGGTCAACCTAGTTCGATGCCTGACGGCAGCTCAGCGCTTGAGGAACCAACCCTCAGGCGCTGGTTTTGCATTGCCAGGAGTCTAGCACGTTTGTTCGACGCAATCCATGGGGCAACCTCAGGGGCAGTCTTTTCGGTCGGAGGCGATACGAGTGGAAGCCAAGGGATTTCGGGCACTTCGGATCAGCTTGGCCTCGCCGGACACTATCTACAGCTGGTCTTACGGCGAGGTCACCAAACCGGAAACGATCAATTACCGGCGCCTGCGCCCGGAGAAGGATGGCCTTTTCTGCGAGGCCATCTTCGGGCCGACCAAAGACTGGCAATGCTACTGCGGTAAGTATAAGAACATCCGCTTCAAGGGGATCACCTGCGAGAAATGCGGCGTCGAAGTAACCCGCTCGGCCGTCCGGCGCGAGAGGATGGGCCACATCGCCCTGGCGGCCCCGGTGGCGCACGTCTGGTACACGCGACGGGTGCCGTCCTATCTGGGATTGCTGCTCGACATCTCGCGGCGGAACCTCGACCGGGTGTTGTATTTCGCCCAGTACGTCGTCACCCACGTCGACGAAGAGGCGCGCCGTAAGGCCATCAAGCGAATCGAGGAAGAGGTCACGCGCCTGGAGAAAGAGCAGTCCGACGGGCTGAACCTGCGGATCGCTCAGCTCAAAGCCGGCCGCAAGAAGCGCATCGATGAACTGGAGGCCAAGGGCCGCCAGATCCGCGAGACGTTCGACGAGACCGTCGCCGCCGAGATCGACCCGGTCATCCAGGAAGGCCAGCGGCTGGAGGTCTCCCTCACGGAAAAGGTCGGCAAGCCTTCCCGCGGGCAGATTTCGTTCAAGGCCACCGAGACGGTCATCGCCGAGAAGGGCGAGGACATTGGCCGCGAACACCTGACTCGCGTCCAGAAGTCGGTCAAGCAGCGGTTGGACCAGATCGAGGCCGCCCTGAAAGACCGGCGCGACCGCGAGCTCGAGGCGATCCGGGTGGAGATCGAACGCGTCAAGGCCGAAAGCGACCTGGCCGTCGTCGACTTGCGCGGCGGCGCCGAGGAGGGAACTTCGGAGGCCGCCCAGAAGTTGTTGGCCGAGCGCGAGGAATTGGCCACGATCAAGCCGATGATGTTCCTCGGCGAATCCGCCTATCGCGAACTCAAGGCGCGCTGGGGCCAGGTCTTCCGGGCCGACATGGGGGCCGAGGCCTTTCACGAGATTCTGCGCGGGCTCGATTTGGAGGCCCTCGCCAAGGAGCTGTGGGAAGAGATCCGCCTGACTCGCAGCAAGCAGCGCCGCAAGAAAGCGACCAAGCGCCTGAAGGTCGTCGAGGCCTTTCGCCGTTCCGGCAACCGGCCGGAGTGGATGGTGCTGACCGTCCTCCCGGTCATCCCGCCCGACCTGCGGCCGATGGTCCAGCTCGACGGCGGCCGCTTCGCCACCTCCGATCTCAACGACCTGTACCGGCGCGTCATCAACCGCAACAACCGACTCAAGCGATTGGTCGAGCTGGGAGCGCCGGACGTCATCGTTCGCAATGAGAAGCGCATGCTGCAGGAGGCCGTTGATTCGCTCATCGACAACGCCCAGCGCGGCAAGGCCCTCTCCCGGCGCGGTCGGCGCGAGCTGAAGTCGCTCAGCGACATGCTCAAGGGCAAGAAGGGACGCTTCCGCCGCAACCTGCTGGGGAAGCGGGTCGACTACTCCGGCCGCTCGGTGATCGTGATCGGTCCGCATCTCAAGCTGTATCAGTGCGGGTTGCCGAAGACGATGGCCCTCGAGCTCTATCGACCCTTCGTCATCTCCAAACTGGTCGCCTATAACTACGCCGCCAACGTCAAGGGCGCCAAGCGCATCATCGAGCGCGAGCGGCCGGAAGTCTGGGAGGTCCTGGATGAGGTCATCAAGGACCGACCGGTGCTGCTCAACCGCGCCCCGACGTTGCACCGCCTCGGGATCCAGGCCTTCGAGCCGGTCCTGGTCGAGGGTAAGGCCATTCACCTCCATCCATTGGTGTGCTTCGCCTTCAACGCCGACTTCGACGGTGACCAGATGTCGGTCCACCTGCCGCTGTCGCAGAAGGCAGTCGAAGAAGCGCGCAGCCTGATGCTTTCGGCGAAGAACCTGCTCAAGCCGGCGGATGGAGACCCGGTCGTTGGGCCCTCGAAGGACATGGTGCTCGGCGTCTATTACCTGACGATGACCGTGGATGGACGGCAGCACCTCGGCCAAGGGCGGGCTTTCGCCGACCTGGACGAGGTCGAGATGGCGTACGCCTTACGCCAGGTCGACGTGCATTCGCCGATCAAGTTGCAGACCGCGACCTGGTACGACGGTGAAGGCCTCCGCCTGGCGGAGCCGGAACGCCGTCTGATCGAGACGACGGTCGGCCGCGTCCTGTTCAATCGCGTGCTGCCGCCCGAGATGCGCTTCGTCAATCGGATCCTCGACAAGGCCGCCATGCAAGACCTGGTGGGCGAGGTCTACCACTTGCTGCGCGAAGAAGGAACCCCGGCCGTGGTGGATGCGATCAAGGACATCGGCTTCGCCTATGCCACCCGCTCCGGCACGACCATCGCCGTCTCCGATATCGCCGTGCCGCCCGAGAAGGAAGCGATTATCGCCCGCACCCTGGAAGAAGCCGAAACGGTGCGGCACGACTACCTGCGGGGCCTGCTCACCGAGCAGGAACAGACCGAGCGCATTATCGAGCTCTGGCAGGCGACGACCTCCGAGGTCGCCGCCGCGGTTCGCCGCGGCATGGACCCGGCCGGCAGCCTGAGCACCATGGCGATTTCCGGCGCGACCAAGGGCGGCTTCGGACCGATCTCACAGCTGGCCGGAATGCGCGGCCTGATGGCCGACCCAGCCGGACGCATCATCCCGCTGCCGATCCGGTCGAACTTCCGCGACGGCCTGAGCACCCTCGAGTACTTCATCTCGACCCACGGTGCCCGCAAGGGCCTGACCGACACCGCTCTGCGCACCGCCGACGCCGGCTACCTGACGCGGCGGCTGGTGGACGTAGCGCAGGATCTCATCATCAGTTCGCCGGACTGCGGCACGGATCAAGGGATCTGGATCCGCCGCTCGGATGACGTGGCCGGCCAGGATTTTGGCGACCGGTTGGCCGGGCGCATCCTGGCCGAGCGTGTGGTGCATCCGCAAACCGGCGAGGTCCTGCTCGACCGCGGCGGGACGATCACGGTCGAGTGGGCGAAGGCACTGGTGGCGGCCGGGGTTGAAACCGTCTTCATCCGCTCGCCGTTGACATGCGAGCTGCCGTTCGGTATGTGCGCCGAATGCTACGGTACGGACCTCGGCCGAGGCGAGCCCGTCGAGCTTGGTGCCACCGTCGGCATTGTGGCGGCGCAGTCGATCGGCGAGCCGGGGACGCAGCTCACCCTGCGCACGTTCCACACCGGTGGAGTCGCCGCCGGCGGTGACATCACGACCGGCTTGCCGCGCGTCGAGGAACTGTTCGAGGCGCGCAAGAAACCGAAGGGGGAGGCGATCACGGCCGAGATCGCCGGGACGATCAAGATCATCCACGGGGTCCACGCCGAGGGGCAGCGCGTGGTCCAGGTGATGAACAGCGAGCTGATCCAAGATGAGTACAACGTTCCGGGCAACTGGTCGCTGCGGGTCGAGGACGGCGGCCAGGTCAACCCCGGCGACGTCATTGCGACCCGGGGCGAGGCACAGATCTCGGCCTCGCACGCCGGACGGGTCCGGCTGGAGGATCGCAAAGTCATCGTGGCCTACGACCAAATCGATGAAGCGGTCTACGAAGTGGCTCCCAGCAGCCGCATTCTGGTGAGGGACGGCGACAAGGTCGTCGCCGGGCAGCAGATCACGGAAGGCTCGCTCAATCCCCACCGCACCTTGCGCATCAGCGGGCGCGAGGCCTGTGAGCTCTATCTGCTCACCGAGGTCCAGAAGGTGTACCGCTCGCAAGGTCAGAACATCAACGACAAGCACTTCGAGGTCATCATCCGCAAGATGCTCTCGAAGGTGCAGATCACCCATCCCGGTGATACCGACATGCTGCCGGGCGATCTGGTCGACCGTCTCTTCCTGAAGGTGATCAATGAACGGTTGCTCGCCGATGGCAAGCATCCGGCGCGCGCCGTGCCGGTCCTGCTCGGCGTCACCAAGGCCTCGCTCAGCACCGAGTCCTTCCTGTCGGCCTCGTCCTTCCAGCACACGATCAAGGTGCTGGCCGGGGCCGCCATTGAGGGCAAGGTGGACTACCTGCGGGGCCTCAAAGAGAACGTGATCATCGGCAAGCTGATCCCGGCCGGTACCGCCTTTCCCGGAGAGCAGGCGATGCTCCACGACGAACGGCTCACCCTGTCGCCCGCCAGCGGGGAAGTGACCGAGGAGTCGACGGCGGTCGCGGTGGAATAGCGGATCCTGCGACCCTCCTCATTGACAGGACCGAGGGACAACGGATACAATCCAACGCCTCCGCCCCGCGAGCGATGCCGGGGCGGAGGCACGTCTCACCCTCTTCCCCTTCGACCCGGCGCCGCGGGCGCAAGGTCGAAGGCGAAGTGAAGCGGGAGGAACACAGGTCATGCGGTACGCCATCGTCGCCTCGGGCGGCAAGCAGTACGTCGCTCGCGAGGGAGAGACACTGGAGGTCGACCGGCTCGGTCGGCCCGCCGGGGAGTCGTTCGAGTTCTCCGAAGTGCTGTTGGCGGCCGACGGCGAACAGGTGCTGGTTGGATCGCCGATGGTCGCCGGTGCTCGAGTGCAGGGTACGATCCAGGGCGAGGTCCGCGGCGAGAAGATCGTCGTCTTCCGCTACCAACCGAAGAAGCGCCGACGCCGCAGGCTTGGCCACCGCCAGACCTACTCGCAAGTGAAGATCGAGACGATCGATCTTCCGGGCATCGCCCGGGCGGAGCCGGCCAGCGCACCGGAGAAAGTCGCCCCGCGCAAGAAGGCCGTGCCCAAGAAACAGGCGGCCCCCAAGAAACAGGCCGCCCCGGCCGCCCGCAAGACGGGCCGACCGGCGGCCGCCAAGAAGAAAGGCTGAAGTCGAGATGGCTCACAAGAAGGGCGGCGGCTCGAGCCGCAATGGACGCGACAGCCGCTCGCAACGACTGGGTGTCAAGCGCTATGGCGGGGAGCAGGTGCACGCCGGAACCATCCTGGTGCGACAACGTGGCACCCGAATCCACGCGGGACGGAATGTTGATCGCGGCAGCGATGACACGCTTTTCGCCACGATCAACGGAGTGGTGGTCTTCGATTTCGGACGCGGCGGGCGAAAGCGCGTTAACGTCCTGCCGGCGGAGTAGTGCCCCGGCCGGTGCGCCGACTGAATCCGGTCCCCGGGATCGCGCCCCGGCCTCTACCCTCTTCAGGGCACCCGAAGGGGTGCAGGCCGCCACGCCCTTCGCCCTCTACAGGGCGCCAAGGGCGGCGCACCCGAAGGGGTGAGGGCGCATCCCGGAGGGGATCAGCGGTCTGCGGCTGGAACCTGTGGCCTGCCTTGAGAGCGGGCCGCGGGGCATGGGCGAACCCTGCGGGGAGGTCTGTTTTCGATGAAGCCTGCTATTCACCCCAAGTATTACCCGAATGCCACCGTCACCTGCGCTTGTGGCAACACTTGGCATACCGGGTCGACGGTCGAATCGATCCACACCGACGTCTGCTCCAACTGCCATCCGTTCTATACCGGCGAGCAGCGAATCGTCGATACCGAGGGACAGGTCGATCGGTTCTACAAGAAGCTGCAAGCGCGCCAGGAGTTCCTGGCGGATCAGGTGGCCCGCGAGTCCTCCCGGACCTCGCCCGAACTGCCCATCGCCGAGCTCGAGCTTGGCAAGCGCGCCGAAGATGCGTTGGCCCGCGCCGGGATCACGCTCGTCGGGCAGGCGCTGGAACGTCTGGCGCAGGGCGATGCGGCCCTGCTGGCGGTCGAAGGTTTCGGCCAGAAGAGTCTGGTCGATCTCAAGCGCCGTCTCCGCCAGAAGGGCTTCGATCTCCCGTCCCCGACGGTGGCGGAGCCGCAAGCGGCAGGTTGAATTCGCCACTCCTACCCTCACCCCCGCTCCCCCTCTCCCGACCCGTATGGTCGG
>DATEVL010000111.1:0-2898 GCA_035281845.1 Anaerolineales bacterium
AACGATATGGCCCAGGTGATGGCGGTCATGCTCGTCATCATCGTCCTTGGCTTGCTGACCGACCAGCTGGTGTTCGGTGTCCTCGAGCGTCGCGTGCGCGACCGCTGGGGCCTATTGCGGCGATAGCACTGCAAGTCGGAAGTCCTTCGCATCCAGCGATTGCGTCTCTTGCGCTGGTCATCGCACCCTTGATCGCGCCTCCACCTCACCCCCTACCCGCGAAGCAGCCCCGTGGGCCTCTCCGCCTTCGGCGATTCGACTCGATTCGCGAACGATGGCGAAGAGGGGATGAGGATCCAGGAGGAAGGGGGTGGCAAAGGCACCCCCTTCCTCCTGGAAAGACCTCCCTCCCCCTGCCCCGCATGCGATCTAGCCTCTTAGGCCACTGCAGGGGGAGGGGGGGTGGGGGTTCGCTCGAACACGGACGAGCGAGCCTTCGCGGGAGAGAGCCTACCGGGGGAATACCCTGGGTCGTTTCAGCCGGCTCCCCCTTTGCGGCGGAGGCGCTCTAGCCGATGATCGATGGCGGCCTCCATCGCCTGCCTGCGCCAATCGATCGCCCAGGTCGCCAGGCAGCCGTAGGCCCGCTCCGCCCACAGGCGCGCCTGCCCGTAGTCTCGGTCGTGCCATTCGTAGTACTTGGCCAGCTCGATCGCCGGCGTCGGATCTTCCGGCGCCAAAGTCCCCCACTCGTTCCAACCCGAGATGGCTTCGGCCCGACGCCCGGCGCTCTTGAGCAGCATGGTGTATCCGCTCAACGCCTCACGTCGCGCCCAGGGATCGGCGGATTCCAGCGCCGCCAGGTAATAGCGCTCGGCCTCTCCCTGGCGGCCGAGGCGGTCGTGCCAGCGCGCCAGTGCCAGGGCTTCGCCCTCGGCCAGGCCGGCGGTATCGGCGGCGTGGCGGTCGAGCACATGCGCCGTCAGGCCGACCAGGGACAAAACGTCCTGGGCATTGTGGTAGACGATTCGCCGAATCCCTTCCGTCCGACCGGAGCGCAAGTAGTCGAGGTAGATCCCCGGAATCTCCGCGCCGGAGATGTCCAGGGCCTCGCGGCGGACTCCCAGGAGTTCGGCCTCCAGCGTTCCGAGCGAACAATCGGGCAGCCGGTGGCGCCACAGGCGCCGCGCCGGGAAGAGCAGATCGAGCTGCGGCAGGCTGGTGAGCCGCCAACGGCGACGCAGCCCGGCGACATAGCGCATTTCGAGGAGCGGCATGTCGAAACGCTGCCCGTTGAAGGTCACGAAACCGCGCGCCGGTTCGAGGTCCTCCTGCAGCGCCATCAGCATCGCCGGCTCCTCGGCCGGATCGCGCAGGAAGTACTGGCGCAGGCGGAAGCCGTCGTCGACGAAACGGCCGATGCCGATCAGGAACACGAGCGTCCCGGCGCCTCCGGCCAGACCGGTCGTCTCGGTGTCGATATAGGCCAATTGCTCGGGAGCGATCGAGGTCAACCCGGACTGCTGTGCTACGTCGGCCGCCAGACCCGGTTCGTAGCTCAGCACGGCGTGCAGCGGCCAACGCCCGTGTTCGTGACGCAGCGGGTAGAGAGTCTCCAGCCGGTAGGCCGTCCCGCGCGGAGTCGTGACCTCTTCCCCCGGCGGGAGTCCAAGGGACGGCGCGGTCGTCTCGGCGCGAGGGGCCGCCGCGCGCGGGCGGCGTTCGATGCGCTGGAATCTTCGTCGGAGCTCGGCGGAAGAGGTCATCAGAGAGTCAAGCCGGCCTTCGCCTCGGAGGAACGTCACGCGCAGCGGGTGACCTTCATCCTGGAGCAGAGTCGATGCCCGGCGTATTATAGCGAGCGGAGACAAGATACGGGCACCCCATTGCCAATCGCTGTCTCCTCCTTTGGCGAAGGCCTCCGCCGGGTTACCCCCCTCACCGCCCCGGCGGAGGCTCTTTTAACCCCACGACGGCAGAAGCTCGCCAGGACCGACGGGAGACCTCCTCGTCTGAAGGACGTTCTCGTTTCTGAGGCCTCTCAGTCGCACAACATCCTCTTGCCTCTTGCGAAGTTGACTTTGCCCTCGACCAGCCCCCACCCCTGACCCCTCCCCCCGATGGTCACACTACTCAACAGAAGCAGCATCCGGGGGGAGGGGTTGTTTTGCTGAAGAAAGGGGGGCGGCGGAGCCGCCCCCCTTTCTTCAAATCATTCCGCCCTCCCCCGCCCCGAGCCTCTGCAACGAAAGGATCTTTTCCTGCGGGGAGGGAAGGGGAGGGGGCGGTTCGTGTGAATCCGGGGCCGACGGTCCACGGGGAGGGACTCGATTCGGAAGTTGAAGAGACCAGGCAGCCCGCTGCTCTGTCCCCTCAGGCGTCGGCGCGCGGCAGAACGACGGTGAAAGTCGTACCGCGCCCGAGCTGCGAGTCGACCCAGATCCGTCCCTGGTGGCTGTCGACGATCGACTTGACGATCGACAGCCCCAGCCCGGTGCCGCCGGTGTCGTCGGGGACGTTGCTGGCGCGGAAGAACTTGTCGAAGATGTACGGCTGGTCGGCGGCGGGGATCCCTGGTCCGCTGTCGCTGACCCGCAGGATCACCTGATCGCCTTCGACGACGGCCGCCACGACGATCTCGCCGTTGGCCGGAGTGTACTTGATCGCATTCTCGAGCAGATTGGCGATCATCTGACGCAGCCGATAGGGATCGCCGCGCACCATGGGCAGGTCGTCCGACAGAACCGTCTCGACCTTCTGCTGCTTCATCTCGGCCGCGCTCCGCAGCCCGTCCAGCGCATAGCGTGCCAGGACTGAGATCGGCGTCACCTCCAGCGAGGCATCCAATCCGGCCTCGATCCGCCCCAGGTCGAGCAGGTCGGCCACCAGGTGCGTCATGTGTTCCACCGACAATCGCACCCGCCGGATGAACTCGCGCTGCTGGTCGTTGACGCTGCC
>DATEVL010000112.1:0-6165 GCA_035281845.1 Anaerolineales bacterium
TGGGTGATCGTCCAAATCGATCCGCGAGAAGCAGAGGAGGAGGGCCTCGATCGACTCTCACGGTTCGATGAGAGGGTGTACGGGCAGACGATGCTGCGGTTCTATCGAGTGAAATAGAGAAACCGGGTTTCTGGAAGAAACCCGCTTTCTCACCCGCTAGTCGTCGAACCGGATTCTCAGCCCGTGTGACTCGTCGTAGCTGTAAGCCGCCGTGAAGGGTGGGGCGCCCTCGAGGCACTGGACAACACGGGGCAGCAGCGCGGGGAGGTCCTCAACGGTAGGCGCTGAGGCGGCCTCCTCCAGGGAGAACCAGCGCAGTTCGCCTTCCTCGCCGGACGTCGCCGACCCTGCATCCACCTTCGCGGTGAACACGGAAATCCCGATGCCCGGCGAGGTGCCGACGTCGACCGTGATCGTGCCCGCCAACTGGAGTCCGAGAGGCTCCAGCCCGCTCTCCTCGAAGAACTCGCGTCGAGCGGCGCCGGCCGGAGACTCGCCTTGATCGACGTGCCCTCCGATCCCGTTCCAGAGCCCCGCCCAGGCGCTCCGACCTTCGGGGACACGCTGGAGCAAGACGCGACCTTGCCGAAATCCGAAAACGAGCGTGCGCGGGATAAGTTGGTAGCGCCGGGCATCGACTCGCTGGCCGGCCAGCGACATCGATCAATCCGCCAGATCGCCGACGGCCTCGACCACGCCCGAGCTGCGGAGGTACGTCTCGAGCGATGGATGGACGATCGGCCCCGGCACGTGGCTCCCCACTTCGGCGCGTGTGCCGCCCACGTTCAATCGTTGGAAGAGCAGCGTGAACTGTTGTTCCCAGGCGTCGGTGATCACGCGCAGGGAATCCACCGGAAGATTCCACAGGTCGGCCTTGAACGGGCCGATCGCATTCTTGCGGGTCTTGTAATAGAACTGCTCGCCGGTCATGTCGGGCTTGCGCTCACCGCCGAAGTTCCGGTCGAGGTGCGCATACATCGACCGTTTCAGTTCGCCTGGCAGATGATCAAACAGGATGTTCTGGAAGTTGGTCGCCAGGTGCACCTCACAGGCGCCGGCCTCGGCGAAGCGGCTGAAGGCGGTCTCGGGCAGAGTCGAGGCCCCGTGCTGGACCGCCCCCGCCATGCCGTAGTCCTCTCGGGCCGCGCGCGAGAGCGCCCGCAGCGTCTCGAAGTCGACGCTGACCTGGGCGATCGAACCGTCTGGCAAGACGACACCCCCGTGCGAAGTCCCGGTTTGGATGCTGATCTTCGACAGTCCGGATTGGCCCGGGCCCAGGGCAGCCAGGGAGCGGTTGAAACCGTCCATGAAGGCCCTCAGCTCCGCCTCGGTGCTGTTGCGACCGCCGACCTCGCCGATTTCTCCACCGATGGAGACGGTGACGCCTTCCGGCTCCGCTCGACGGACGTCCAACGCGAGTTCGGCGCACAGGTTGTGGTTGAGCGTCTGCTGCTCGACGATCGTCGGCCGGGCCAGGTCGACCAGGGTCGAGCTATCAATGTCGATATTGAAGAAGCCGGCGGCGATGGCCTCTCGGATCAGGTCCCGCACCGCGTCGACCTCCTTCAACGGAGTCTCAGAAAACCTCTTGGCGCTGATCTGAAAGTGGTCACCCTGGATGAACACCGGCCCGCTCCATCTCTCGGCGGCGGCCGCCGCTAAGATGCAGGCGGCATACTCCGCCGGCCGCTGGCTGGTGTAGCCCATCTCGGAGCGGGCGATCTCGAAGACGATCGCCGCTGCGTCCTGCGCGCCGGCGGCACGGAAGACGGCCCGCGCGGAGGGGTAGCTCAGCGCCCGCAGGTTCATCGCCGGCACGGTGTAGTCGCCGCGCGTCTCCCCGCGGCCCCGGGCGCGGTACAAAGCATCGATCGAGGCGGGGAAGATGCCGGCCAGTGCCGCGGCCTGTCGGATGACCCAGCGAGCCAGGCTGGCCTCCGGCTCGGGGGCGAGCGCGGCGCTGCGGGCCAGGCCGTCCATCGAAGCCGGGAGGCGTGCCTTGTCTGCCAGAACGAGGCGATGATTCGAGAGGGAGAGCGCGCCGGCCGTGGCTTCGACGAGGCGGTGTAGTTGATCTTCCCACTGCATCGGAAACTCCCGAAGGGGCTCGAGAGAATTATACGACGCTCGCCGTGTGGTGGACTGGGACGCAGTCCGTGATGGCCAACGCGGGTCCCACGCCTCCACGCTGGACGAAGACGCTTGAATGCGACCCGAGAACTCGTATTCGCTTGCCTTCAACCCCCCGATCCGCGAAGAGAAGGGACTGGCTTGAGGGAAGGGGGACGAACGAGCCGAGAACGTCCGACAAGAAAGAGAACGGCACGGTCTGAGGCGAATCCCAGAGCCAGCGTTGGGGAGTCAAAGGGTCAGCCTGAGGTCAGCCCCTTGATTGCGGGAGGAGGATGGTGGGTCTATAATGACACTGCGACTTCGGCCGACGCGGGCCGGGCGCCAGGAGGAAGAGCATGGCGGGCACGGTGGATCCGCTGGGGAAGATCACAGCCGGCGACGACCTGCTGGGGAAGATCCGCAACACCGTCTCCGGTTTCGTGGGCTATTTCGATCGCGAGAATCGCCGGGAGGCCGATAAGCTCCTGCGGGCGTCGATCGCCCAGCGTTACGAACAGCAGTGGAGCCGGATCTCGGCTATGCAGCGGCAGATGATCGAAGCTGGGCAGCTCGAGCAGGTCGATCAACTGGAGGCGGCGGCGGTCAAGCTGCGCGGCTTCATCGACCGCGTCAAGGTCGCCTCCTACGGATATGCCGGCTTCTTCGACGCCGTCCACATCAATTCCAACGAACTCCAGAAGGTTTACGCCTACGACTTACAGCTGCTCGAAGATGTCAACAACATTGCCAGCGCGATCGACAACGTCGAGGCCTCGATGGGGAGCGACGGACTTCCGGCCGCCATGCGCCACCTGGCAACGCTATCCCAGGACGTGGTCGACGCCTACGACCGTCGTGACGAGGTGCTGCTGGCCCTGTAGCGGCCGTCGGCCAAGGAGAAACGAGCATGGCCAGGATTTTCGACGTCATTGAGTATCCAAACGAAATGCGCGACGAGATCGTGCACCGCATCCCGGAGAGCGGCAGCGGCGACTTCCACATCGGCTCCCAGGTCATCGTGCGCGAGACACAGACGGCGGTATTCTTCCGCGACGGCAAGGCGCTCGACACTTTCGCCGCGGGCCGGCACACGATCACGACCGCCAACATCCCGGGCCTGATCAACCTGATCGGCAGGGCATTCTCCGATCAAAGCCCGTTCAAGGCGGAAGTCGCCTTCGTGTCGATGCGCGAGTTCGTCGATCAGAAATGGGGAACGCCCCAGCCGATCATTGTCCGCAACCCCGGGATGGCGCTGGGGGTTGCGTTGCTCCAGAGCTATGGCACCTTCAGCTTCGCCGTCTCCGACCCGCAGCAGTTCGTCAACCAGGTCGTCGGGCAGACCGGGGCCTACAAGACGGCCGACATCCAGGCGCGGCTGCGGTCGATGCTGCTCTCGAAGCTCCAGGACTTGCTGGGCGAGACGACCAAAGCCAAGGACGTCCCCTCCTTGATCGGGTTGGTGGAGGAGATCGGCGCCGGGGTGCGGGCGAAGGCGCAAGACGACTTCAAAGCACTGGGACTCCTGCTGAAGGCGTTCTACATCGAGAGCCTGAAGCCGTCGGACAAATCGGCGGAAGAGCTGCGCGCCATGGGCATGCTCGATGTCGCCACGTACACCCAGCTCCAGGCGGCGGATGCGATGCGCGAGGCAGCCTCGAACCCGAGCGGCGGGGCGGGCTTGACGGCCGGCATCGGCGCCGGCGTCGGGCTCGGAAGCGCAATGAGCGACGCGCTCAAGAGCGCCCAAACTTCGGGCACGGCGGCCGCCGCCGCTGCGCCCGACGTCATGACTCCGTTGGAGGCCGCCACGTATCTCAAAGTCTCTGAAGAAGACGTCATGACCGCGATCAAGGGGAAGCAGATCAAGGCCAAGAAGATCGGGGACTCCTACCGTATCAGCAAGGACGCCCTCGACGAATACCTAGGCACTTGATCTTCGCGCCGAGCGAGACTCAGCGGGCCGACCCGGAGTGACGATGGGTCGGCCCGTCCGCGCCTGCCCCCGGTGGGACAGGCGGTGTAGGCGGTCTGCCTTGCGCGACGTCACCCGGGGAGGAGGAAAGTCTCGTAGGCAGCCGAGAGAGTGCGTGCCTCTTCCTCGGTCAGCGGCGCGCGGCGCGGGGCATTCCGCACGAAGTCCTTCAGCTTCTTCAAATGGACGGTCGGAGGGGTGGCCCCGTCGGCATGCAGCCGCGCTTCCGGGTGGACAAAGACAAGCACGGGAAGGACCTCCCACGTTTCTCGAGCCTCGAGCCGTCGGCCGAGGGTCCGCTGCAAGGCGGACGCCTCCTCCTTCGCCTGCGCGAAGAGGTTCCCCATGGCGGAGGCGTTGCCCGTCGGGACGCCGCGTTTGATCTTCGTCCGCCACAGGACTCCTTCGCGCAGCTCGAAAAGACCGGGTTCGGCGACGGCGGACAGGGCCATCGCACCTCGAGGCGTGAACAACGCATGCTGGCAGCCCAGAAGATAGTGGTACAGGGAATGACGCTGGTCGAGCCCCTTGAGAGCGCCATCGAGCAGCTGATCGCTGCGGCCTCGTTCGGGCCAGCGCCGGATCATCACCGTCCCGAGCTGGGAACTCGCCAGGCCGATCACCGATAGGCCGAGAGCGATCCCGGTGCTGCCGGTAGCACGCAGCGAGATCAGCAGTGCGACGACCATCAGACCGATCCCGCCAAAGGTGAAGATCTTCGAGAGCTGCCGAAGTCTGGCGATGCGACGTACGTTTATATAGTGCTGCACAAGGAGGACCTCCGAGCGTGCCGTGGCATGAGGGTCATGAGTCGGACGGCTCGCGACTCAGGAAAGGCTCGAGAGCCCGGCGCAGCGCATCGAGCAGCCCGGCTTCCGCCGCCTGCCTGGCGACCGCAATCGCGTTGACCAGAGCCCTTCCGTCCGAACGCCCGTGCCCGACAAAGACCAGACCGTTCACGCCGAGTAAAGGGGCTGCCCCATATTCGGCCGGATCGAGGATTCGAGCCACGCGCCGAAACGCCGGTCGGGCCAGGAGTCCCCCGGCGGCGGTGATGGGACCGGCCGTGATCTCCTCCCTCAAGGTGTCAACCAGGAAGCGGGCGACCGATTCGCTGGTCTTGAGAAAGACATTACCCGTGAACCCATCCGTGACTGCCACATCCGCCTTCCCAGCGTAGATCTCC
This sequence comes from Anaerolineales bacterium, assembly GCA_035281845.1. Classification (GTDB taxonomy): domain Bacteria; phylum Chloroflexota; class Anaerolineae; order Anaerolineales; family E44-bin32; genus DATEVL01. The sequence continues at coordinate 5,274 of DATEVL010000112.1, forward strand.
TTCGGCTCGACGCTGCCGATGAAGTTCAAGCCCGAGGACTCAAGGAGCGGATAAGTCTCGTGAATCAGTTCGTTGCCCTTGCCGGCTTCTTCCCCATTGGTCAGCAAACCGACTCTCGGGGACGGCACCCCAAGAACGACCTGCGCATAGACAGAGCCCATGACCGCGAACTGGACAAGGAATTCCGGCTTGCAGTCGACATTGGCCCCGATGTCCAACACGACGGCCCGGCCCCCGGCGACCGGGAACATGGGCGCCAATGCCGGACGCCGGACGCCGCGCATGCGTCCGAGCCGCAATAGCGCCGTCGTCATTGCGCCGCCGGTATTGCCGGCAGTCACAAACGCATCGGCCTGTCCCTGGCGGAGCAGCTCCATGCCGACGGCCATGGAGTTTTCAGCCTTGCCGCGCGCGGCGGTGGCGCCTTTGTCGGCCATCTGAATGACTTCGGGGGCGTCGGCGATCGTGATCCGCTCGCCGGCACCGTCCGGAACGAGAAGGGGTTCGAGGCGAGCCCGCGGTCCGCTGAGAATGACCGCGTCGTTCCATCGGTCCACCGCCGCCCGGGCGGCATCGATCTCGGGCGCGGGGTGCTGGTCACTCCCCATGGCGTCGAGCACGATGCGGGTCACTTCGGACTCCAGGGCGTCGCGCAAGGCACTTTGATTGACACGGCGATGCGCCCGGCTATAATACCTCTTTGCGCGTTCGTCTGCGCTGGTGCTGGAATTGGCAGACAGGCATGGTTGAGGGCCATGTGCCGCAAGGCGTGGGGGTTCAAGTCCCCCCCAGCGCACAGCGGAGGCCGTCCGAGCCGGAGCCCCGAGGGGAGCGAGGGGGAGTCGAAGGGCGGCCTTCTTTGTTTCTAGGGGACCGCGAGTCTGATCCGCCC
>DATEVL010000113.1:0-5554 GCA_035281845.1 Anaerolineales bacterium
CTCGCTTGACGCTCTCCCGCGGCCCAAGTAGAATTCGGCCATCCTGGTCGGCCGAGGAGCCTGCGGACCCCATGAACGTGCGGCGCGCTATCGTCTGGATGGTCTCGATCGTCTTCGGCCTGGTCAATGCGGCCGCGGTGATCCTGCTGTTCGACACGACCCTCGAGAAGTTCTCCACGGTCAATGCCTTCCTCGTCTTCATTTCATTCGCCGCGCTAGCCTTCATTTGGCTCGACTTCATCTTTCGCACAAAGTACTTGCGGAGCTGAGCGCGCGCATTTTCGCAACCGCCTCCCAAGGGCCTCGCCTGCCGACGGGGCCGCTGCGTAAGATGTGGGTCGGGCTCTGAGCGTGTCGGCACTCCGCGCTGAAACGAAGGCGATCGGAGTCGCGCGACGGAGACGACAGGATGCAGCCAAACGGTAATTCCCGAGTCGTCGTTACGGGGTTCGGCCTGATTACCCCGATCGGGACCGGCGTCGATGCCTTTTGGGACAGTTTGAAGAACGGGCGCGGCGGGGTCCGGCGTATTACGCAGTTCGACCCCAGCTCGTTGACCTCGCAGATCGCCGGCGAAGTGCCGGACTTCGATCCCGGCGTCTACCTCAACCGCAAAGACGCCCGGCGCATGTCGCGGGCCAGCCAGTTTGCCGTGGGCGCCGCTCAACTCGCCGTCCAGGACGCCGGGCTGACGATCGATGAAAGCAATCGCGAAGATGTCGGCGTCCTGATCGCCAGCGGGGCCAGCTCACCTCTCGAATCCGAATCGATGGTCCGCGACTTCGACCGGGGCGGCTACGGCAAGATCAATCCTTTTCATGTCACCGGATCGCTGCCGAACATGCCGTCATGTCAGGTGGCGATCCACTACGGACTGCTCGGCTACACCAGCTCCGTCTGCACCGCCTGCGCCGCGGGCTCCCAGGCGATCGGAGAATCGGCGGAAGTGATCCGGCGTGGCGAGGCCAGCGTGATGCTGGCCGGCGGCACCGAGGGTCCCATCGCCATCACCTGCGTGGCCGGCTTCTGCTCTCTGCGGGCGGTTTCGACACGCAACGACGATCCGCTGCGCGCCTCACGCCCCTTCGACGCCGGGCGCGACGGATTCATCCTCAGCGAGGGATCGGGCGTGGTCGTGCTGGAATCGCTTACGCACGCTCAGCGCCGCGGGGCCCGCATCTACGCCGAACTGATCGGCTATGCTTCGACTTGCGATGCCTACCACGTGACCGCACCCGAACCGCACGGCCGCGGCGCCGCCCGGGCGATGAAGCGCGCCCTGCAGCGGGCCGGCGTCGAACCCGACAAGATTGACTACATCAATGCCCACGCCACCAGCACGGAGGTCGGCGATGCCGCCGAGACCCTGGCGGTCAAGACCGTGTTCGGCGAACGGGCTTACTCCGTTCCGGTCAGCTCCACCAAGTCCATGACGGGTCATATGACGACCGCCGCCGGCGCCGTCGAGGCGGCCGCCGCCATCCTGGCGATGCGTCACAGCCTGATTCCGCCGACGATCAACTACGAGACGCCGGACCCGGTCTGCGACCTGGACTACGTCCCCAACCAGGCGCGCCCGGCCGAGCTCGAGATGGTGATGTCGAATTCGTTCGGCTTCGGGGGAATCAACAGCGTGCTGATCTTCCGCCGGCCGGACGGGATCGCCGAAGCGGGCTAGCACCAACGATCGAAAGCGGTTCCTGATTCCCCGACGGGAGATCCCCCGAAGGATTGCCTCCATGCCCTCCGGGATTCTGTGGGTCAGTTGCGCGCAGGGCGCCGCACAGGGGCGAAGCCAAGCCCTGCGACCGGCTTAAGCCACCGCCCCTCGTACGCCGCGCGGCTTCGCGACAACCGCATCCCCTGGCTCCGCCCGCCCACGCCGCTTCGCCCTCGACAGGGCGCCAAGGGCGGCGTCCTGTCGAGGACACCGCCTCGGTGTCCTGGCGAGGATGCCCCTTCGCCCTCTACTCCCCTTCGCCCTCTTCAGGGCGCCAAGGGCGGTGCCCAGCGAGGACGCCGTTTCGCCCTCTACGCCCCTATGCCCTCTATAGGGCGCCACGCCCTTCGGCGCACACCCAGGGTGCACCGAAGGGGTCCCCGAAGGGCGGCGCCCTGGAGAGGAGGCTAGTGGGCGGCGGGCCGCTGGTGCCATGCAGGTGAGCACTCCGGGGGCGAAATGACAGACAGAGGAGCCACGCTACCGGGGAGGACCCGGTCAGGTTAGGAGCGGTCCCCGAGGATGTACTGGAGCAACTCTTCGGTGTGGATGTCTTTGAGCAGGTAGACGGAGGCGCCCGCCCTCTTGGCGGCGGCCTCTTCCCACTCGGTCGGATAGGAAGTCAGGACGACCACCCGGAGCGGCTCCGGCGCCGCCGAGAACTGGCGCACCAACTCCAATCCCATCCCGTCGCCGCGTTTGATTTCCACCAGGACGACGTCGGCTCCGGCCTCCTGCGCCGCTTGCAGCGCACGTGAGGCCTCCCCCGACTCCCCGACAACGGCGACCGACATCGTGCGCGCCAGTCGATCGGCCAGGGCGTGGCGGACCGACTCTCGTTCGTCGAGGATGTAGATGCGGGGGGGGCCCACCCCCTTGCCAGAACGGCGGGGCGGGTTCAGTGGAGTCGAAGAGGCGGCGCTCATCGTTGGGTCCAGTGTAGGCGCCGCAACCTGCTCTTTTTCAGTGTCCTCCTTCCCGAGCTCCCCGGCCGCCTGTCACGCGGCAGGCTCACCGGCCGGCGGCGGATAGTCGCCCGACAACGGCAGGCGCACGGTGACCGTCGTGCCCTCGCCGGGGCCGGAGACGATCTCGACGTGCGCCCCCATCGCGTGGCCTCGCTCGACAATGTTGGACAACCCGTGGCCGAGCAGAGTCGGGGTCGCATCCGCCGGGAAGCCAAGGCCGTTATCGATGACCTGCAGGACCGCGTCGCCGTCCTCGCCGCGCAGGCTTACCCATACTCGTGTCGCGTGAGCGTGTTTGGCGACGTTGGCCAGCGCCTCCTGGGAGATGTGGAACATCCCCGAGCGGACGACCGGGTCCAGCTCGCGCGCCACGGAGGCGTCGGCGAGCAGCTCTGTCTCGACCATGGTGTTGGCCCGAAATTCATTCGCAAGGCGTCCCAGCGCGGCCTCCAGGTCGTCCAGCCGCACCCGGCTGGGTTGCAGGTCGAGGATGTAGGCCCGAATATCCCGGATGACTTCGTTCAACCGGTCAATGGCCTGGGCCAACCCCGCCTCGCTCTGTTGTTGGTCGGAGCGCAGCTGCAGCTTGGCCGAGTCGAGGGTCAGGCCGACGGCGTAGATCGACTGGATGATTCCGTCGTGCAGGTCCATCGCGATCCGTTCGCGTTCTTCCAGCACGGCCACCCGACGCGCCTGGCGGTACAAGCGAGCGTTCTCGACGGCGACTCCGACGCCGGCGCCGATCGCCTCAAGCAACCCGATCTCCTCCAGTCGCAGCGGCCTCTCGCCCTGGAAAGCCAGGCTCATGACTCCGACGACCTGAGCCCTCGCTTTGAGCGGCACCGAGATCAAGGTGCCGAATCCAGCCTCGATGATCGAACGGCGAAGGAACTCAGGTTCCTGCGCCAGATTCGTCGTCCACATCGCCTTGCCGGTCGCCGCCACTTGCCCTATCAAACCTTCGCCCGTGCGGAAACGACTGACCTCCCAGAAGGCGTGTTCGGCGATCCCACGGTGGACGGCCAGGGCGAACTCATTCTGGTCTTCGGCGCGCAAGAAGACCTCTCCGGCATGCGCCCCAAACAAGGTTACGACACGATCGAGGATTCCCTGCAGGAGCGGATCCAGCTCGACGGCCGTGCTGACCGCCGTGCTCAGAGAATTCACCAGCTCCAGCTCGCGGTTGCGATGGGCCAGTTCCCCTTCACGCTCTTGCACCTGCCGATAGAGCCGGGCATTTTCCAAGGCGGCGGCCGCATGAGCGGCCAGCAGCTCGATCAGACTTTGATCCTCTTCGCTGAACTCGTCGGCGCCGCCGCGCTGGGTGAGGTAGATCTGCCCGACCGGACGACCGAAGGCGGAAATGGGGACCCCCAGAAACGAGCGCATCCCAGGATGCCCCGCCGGGAACCCGGCCGCACGGGGATGCTTCGTCAGATCGGGAACACGAATCGACCGGCCCGTCCGGTAGACTTCCCCGATCAACCCCCGGCCGACCGGGGGGTGGGGGATGCTTGCGATCTCCTCCTCGGTCATCCCTTCCGTGAGAAACGTAGCCAGGCCACCCCGCCCGTCCGGCACTCCCAAGGCCGCGTAGCGGGCGCGCGTCAACTCTTTCGCCGCCCGCACGATCCGGCGCAGAGTGCCTTCTAAGGAGAGATCGGTGTACAGGCTGAGGGTGGCGCGGTGGAGGGCGCGCATCCTATCGCCTTGTGGCGGAGGCGAGACGGCCGGCTTTGGCCCGGATTGTTTGCGCTTCTTCTTATCCATCCCACTCCACCCGGCGCGGATTGTACAACACCCATCGAGGATCGGCCGCTGGCCAAGCCCGCCTTGCCCTCACCCCTTCGGGTGCGCCGCCCTTGGCGCCCTGTAGAGGGCGAAGGGCGTGGCAGTCTGCACCCCTTCGGGTGCCCTGAGGAGCGTAGAGACTGAGCGAAGCCTGAGGGCTGATAGTTTTTGGAGGGTGCCGAACGTTATATGGTCGCGGCTCGACAACCCATCGCGAATGAGCTTCTCTTCCCGTCTCCCCGGCTTCTACGACCGACCTCTGGCTGAGCGTCTGGCGAGCCTGGCCCAAGCCGCCTCGCTTGACGACGAAACACTGGCTGCGCTCGCCGGCGAAGGCGGACTTTCCCCGCTCCAGGCCGACCATATGATCGAGAATGCCATCGGCGTTTTCGGCCTGCCTCTGGGAGTTGCCGTCAACTTCCAGGTCAACGGCCGCGACGTTCTCATTCCGATGGCCATCGAGGAGCCGTCGGTCATTGCCGGCGCCTCCTACATGGCTCGGCTCGCCCGCCAGGAAGGCGGCTTCCAGTCTGAGGCGACCGCCCCCGAAATGATCGCCCAGATTCAGGTGCTCGACGTTCCCGATCTCGGAGCCGCCCGGCTGGCGCTCCTGGCCCAACGCGAGTCGATCCTGGCCGAGGCGAATCAGGTCGATCCGGTGCTGCAACGACTCGGCGGCGGCGCGCGCGACATCGAGGCCCGCCCGCTCGAAGAGACTCCGGTCGGCCCGATGTTGATCGTCCATTTGATCTACGACACGCGCGATGCGATGGGCGCCAACGCCGCCAACACGGCCGCCGAGCGGCTCGCGCCGCGCATCGAGGCGATCACCGGCGGGCGAGTCCACTTACGCATCCTCTCGAACTTGGCCGACCGCCGTCTGGCGCGGAGCCGTTGCCGGATTCCTGCAGCGGCGCTGGCGTTCGGCGACTTCAGCGGCGAGCGCGTGCGCGACGGGATCGTCGAGGCCTGGGCCTTTGCCGCCGTTGATCCTTACCGGGCGGCGACGCACAACAAGGGAATCATGAATGGCGTCGACGCGGTGGTCCTTGCCACGGGCAACGATTGGCGGGCG
>DATEVL010000114.1:0-3343 GCA_035281845.1 Anaerolineales bacterium
GGCGCGGCGGGAACGTTCACGGCCTTGCAGTCGGTGGACTTGCAGCTCGATTACGGGCAATTCATCTCGGTGGTGGGGAAGTCCGGCAGCGGAAAATCGACGCTGCTGAACATGATCACGGGGATCGACCACCCGACCTCCGGCGAGGTCATCGTCGGGGGTCAACGAATCTACGACCTGAGCGAGAGTCAGCGCGCCCAATGGCGCGGCCGGAATCTAGGCATCGTCTTCCAGTTCTTCCAGCTGCTTCCGACGCTCAGCCTGCTGGAGAACACGATGCTGCCGATGGACCTCTGCGACGTCCACTCGTTCGCCGAGCGGCCGGCTCGGGCGCTGGAGCTGCTCCGGTTGGTGGGCCTGGAGCAGCAGGCGCATGCGCTTCCGGCCTCCGTCTCCAGCGGGCAGCAGCAAAGCGCGGCCATCGCCCGCGCCATGGCGACGGACCCGTCGATTCTCCTGGCCGATGAGCCAACCGGGAACCTCGATTCGCGGTCGGCGGGGGTCATCCTCGATTTGTTCGAACGCCTGGCGCAGCAGGGCAAGACCATCATCATCGTTACCCACGACCCGACCATCACCCGGCGGACCGACCAGACTGTGATTCTTTCGGACGGCGAGATCATCGATCCGGCCGTGGCGCGCGCCTTGCCGTTCCTCAGCCATCCGCAGATGCTTTCCGCCACCCGTCGGGCCAGGAAGGCGGTCTACCCGCCGGGCACGACGATCCTGCGGCAGGGAGATCCGGTGGAGAACTTCTTCATGGTGGCGCGGGGCGATGTGGAAGTGGTCCTGGGAAACGCCGACGGCGGCGAGATGTGCCTGGCCCGGCTGGGGCCAGGTCAGTTCTTCGGCGAAATCGAATTGCGGCGAGGGGGGAACTCGAACGCCAGCGTACGGGCGTCCCCCGAGGCGCCGGCCGAAGTGGCGCTGCTGCCGCGGGCTGAGTTCGACCAGCTGATCGATGAGTCGACCCTGGCCCGCCAGGTGCTGGACCAGGTCGCCGGCGCGCGCCTGAACGAGAACCGCCTCTCGCGGAAGGGCGGGCGGTGATCCCGGCGTGGAAGTCCGCCGCTGGGCGCCCCCGCTGGCGCAAGGTAGTGGCCGATTTGTGGGAGAGCCGATCGCGCACGCTCTTGGTCGTGGCGTCGATCGCCGTCGGCGTTTTCGCCATCGGGATGATCGTCGGGGCTTACGGCGTGCTGTCGCAGGACATCAACCTGAGCTTCGCCGCCGTCCACCCGGCCAACATCGAGATCTCGACGGACCCGTTTCATGAGGACTTGGTTCGCATCGTAGAGCGCGTGCCCGGCGTAACCGATGCCGAGGGACGGACGTCCCTCGGGGCCCGCGCCCGGCGGGCGGACGACCAGGTCTGGCAGAGCCTGAACCTGGTCGCCACCGACCTGTCGCACCTGGGGATTAATCAACTTTCGGCGATCGAGGGGACGACGGTCCCTGGCGGCGGCGAGATGGTTGTCAGTCAGAACTTCATGACCGATACCGGCTTCGCCGTCGGAGACGAAGTCCTTCTTGAACTGCCCGACGGATCGAAGCACTCCCTGCGCGTGGCGGGGCTCGTCACCGATCAAGGGACGGTGAAGGAGGGCCCGCAGAGCGGGGCGAACGCCTACATCACCCCGCAGACGCTGAAGCGTCTGGGGCAAGGAGACGCCTTCGACCACCTCTACGTGAGGGTGCAGCAGGGGGGCGATCTGGCGGAGATCCAGGACGTCGCCGCCCGGGTGGAGGATCGGCTTGAGCACAACCAGCTGACGGTCTACCGAACGGATACGCGCGTCTCCGACGAGCACCCCATGGAGACGACGATCCTGGCCGTCCTGGGGGTACTCGGCGCCCTGGGGATTCTGGTTATGCTCCTCAGCAGCGCGCTGATCATCAACACGCTCAACGCCCTCCTGTCCCAACAGATGCGCCAGATCGGAATCATGAAGCTGGTCGGCGCCCGCAGCCCTCAGATCCTGGGGATGTACCTGATCCTGATCTGCGCCTACGCCCTGATCGCGCTTGGGATCGCCTTGCCGACCGGCGCCCTGGCTGGCTACGCCTTCGCCGAGTTCATCGCTTCGATGATGGGCGCCGAGCTCCAGGGTTTCCGGATCGTCCCGGTGGCCATTATGCTGCAGGTGCTGATCGCTTTCCTGGTGCCCCTGGCGGCCGGATTCTTTCCGGTGCGGCGCGGCGCCGAGACCAACGTACGCCGAGCGATCGCCAACGACCGGACGGTCGAAGGCAGCGACGGCGTGGGCTGGATGAATCGCGTCAGCCGTTGGGTTCACTGGATCTCGCGGCCGATTCTGTTGTCGATCCGCAACACCTTCCGCCAGCGGGGCCGTCTCGCGCTGACCCTGTTCACCCTGACCGTGGCCGGGGCGGTCTTCATCGGCGTCTTCAACGTACGCGCCTCGATGGCCAACTTCATGGGGCAGCTAATGCAGCACTTCATGGGCGATGTGACCGTGGCCTTCGGCCGCGCCTATCCGATTGCACGCATCGAGCAGGTGCTGCTCCCGCTCCCGGGCGTGGAAAGCCTGGAGGGGTGGGGCGGCGCCGGCGCCGAGATCGTCGATAGCGACGACGTAGTGATCACCAATCTGAGCGTGATTGCCCCGCCGGCGCAGACACAGCTGCTCGATCCCGACATCGTCGCTGGCCGCTGGCTGCAGCCTGGCGAGCGTGAGGCGATCGTCGTCTCGGACACGATCTATGAGCCCTTCCCAGACCTCGTTCCGGGCGAAAGCCTGCGGGTGAAGGTCCCCGGACACTCCGTGGTCGATTGGACGGTGGTCGGCGTCTTCCGCTTTGTCGCCATGTCGGGCGACGCCATCGCCTATGCCGATTTCGATTACATCGCCGATCTGTTCGACCTGCCGGCGCAGGCCGGCTCCTACCGCATCACCACGACGGACCACTCGCTGGCCGGGCAGCGCGCCATCAGCCGGGTGATCGACTCGACTCTGTCCGACCGCGGTTTCGAAGTACGGAGCGTCGAGGCGGGCAAGACGGTTCAAGAGGAAGCGAGCAAGGGCATCGACATCCTGGTCATCTTCCTGCTCATCATGGCGCTGCTGACGGCTTTCGTTGGCAGCATCGGCCTGACCGGCACGATGGGGATGAACGTCCTGGAGCGGACGCGCGAGATCGGCGTGCTACGGGCGATCGGCGCGGTCGATTGGGAGATCATGAAGTCGGTCGTGATCGAGGGAGTGATGATCGCCCTGATCACCTGGGTGCTCGCCGTGGGCGTCTCCGTGCCGGTCAGTTACGCCTTGCTGGGGATCATCGGCGAGGCGATGATGGGGTCTTCGATCGAGTTGGCGCTCAC
>DATEVL010000115.1:0-8343 GCA_035281845.1 Anaerolineales bacterium
CTCCGTGGAGCTCTTGACGGCCTATCTCGAAGACTGGTCTCGGCCCCGCCCGATGACACCCGAGGAGCGGGCCTCGTTTCTCCAGGAGATCTTTCGGGCGAGCGGATGGTGAGAGGGGCGACGATGATTCTCGCGCCCGAGTGTTCGAGAACGCGACGCGCCTCAGGGATTCCTCTCGCCCCAGACAAAGCCTGGGGCTCGCTCGGAATGACAAAGAGGGGGACTCCCTCACTTAATGTCATTCCGAGCCCTCCGAAGGAGGGGCGACACCTGCGCATGCAGCTGCGCCGCAGGCGCAGGTGCAGGTGGGAATCCCCAGGGCGCGTCCCTAATTGAACCCGCGGCGGGGAAGTGGCGCGATCAATGCTCCCGCCGGTCCGCTACTCGGACGCGCCTCAGGGATTCCTCTCGGCCCCTTCGGGGTCGCTCGGAATGACAATGAGAGAGGGCACACCCTAGAATGTCATTCCGAGCCCCGCGTAGCGGGGCGAGGAATCCCCGAAGCGCGACATGACTCGCACCCTCGGGCGCGAATTCTCGAGGTTACGGCAGGAGGGTGTCAGTAAGGTCCTCGAACTTCGGATTCGTTTCGCGAATCAAAGCCAACTTCTTCTCCCGCCTCCAGGCCTTGATCTGCTTCTCCCGCTCGATGGCGCTGCGGACATCCTCCGTTTGCTCGAAGTAAACCAGGCGGTGGACTCCGTGCCGTGAGGTAAAGCCCTTCACCAAGTCCTGCTTGTGTTCTGTAACGCGACGTGCCAGCTCATTCGTCACCCCGACGTAGAGTACGCCCCTGTCACTTGAGAGGATGTAAACGAAATAGGAGCGCTGCGAGCGTGGCATGAAGTCCCCCTCCTGCGGAACGTTCGCGCCCGAGGCGCGACCCCAATCGCTTCCTCGGGTCCGAGGCGCTCCGCCGCGGGCGCGGATTGCTCTACGCCAGCCCCGCCCTCGCCTTCAGTGCATCGGCCACGCGTCGCTCGGCCATCTCGGCTCGCTGAGCGGCGGCGCTGAGCGCTCGCTCCCACTCTGCGACGGGGCTCTGGTCCGTGAGGGTCTTGGCATTGATGCGCACGTTCAGGGCCGCTGCCTGAATCCCGGCTCGCGCCAACGTCACCGCGGTAGCCGCGTCGCTGATGGCGTTGACGTTGCCTGTCTCGGCCACCTCGGCCCCGAGCTCGGCGACGTCGGCCGCCGCCAGTGCGACGTTGAGTGGCACACGCGCCGCCTGACGCGTGGCCCTTTCGATCGCTTGGGACCGCGCGCTCGCCTCGGCTTCGGTGGTGTGCGGCAGGCGCGTCGCCTCCAGAACCCCTTCGAACGCAGCCGCGTCATCGTCGACGGCGGCGGTCAGCTTCTGCCGAAGTCCGTCGGCAGCCGAGGCCACGTCCTTCAGGCGAGTTTCCACAGAAGCGTACTTCTTCTTGCCGCCCGTCAGGCGCGCCACCATCCCCGCCAGGGCGGCCGCCATCGCCGCGGCCGTGGCGGCGGCCGACCCGCCCCCCGGGGTAGGTGTGGCATCGGCCAGACGGTCGAGGAACGCAGCTTCGCCCGGCGGCGCAGTTATGCGCAGCATCTCCAGACGACTTTCGAGAATCTGCTCGCGTTCGAGTTGACCCAGTTGCAGGTACCAGGCGGCGGCGTCGAGCATCGCTTGTTGCGGGAGCAGACCGACTAGCTCTGAGTGATCGATGGCGACCCCGTGGCGGGCCGCCTCCCGGCGAACCAGCTCGACAACCCGCGCCAACGGTGTCTGGATGTGGTCGGTGAGATTCATCGACACCTGGGCTCGCCCATCGACTTCCAGGCCCAACGCCTTGACGTAACGCAGCCCGCCCGTAGAGTGGCGCACAGACCGGGCGATGTTCTTGGCCACCGAGACGTCGGCGGTCGTCAGGTAGATGTTGAAAGCGATGAGGGGCCGGCGGGCGCCGATGACCGTCGCCCCGGCCGGGCCCAGTCGAGCCGGGCCGAAGTCCGGCGCGCGATCCGGATCACTCTGGATCGTTTGACGCAGGCTCTCATACTCGCCCTTGCGGATGTCTTCCAGGTTGATCCGATCGGGCCTGGTCGCGGCGGCCTCATACAGGTAGACCGGGATGTCGAGTTCTTCGCCGACGCGGCGGCCGAGGGAGCGAGCCAGCGCCACACAGTCTTCCAAGCGGGCGCCGGCCAGCGGAACGAACGGCACCACATCGGTGGCGCCGATGCGCGGATGTTCGCCGCGGTGCTCCTCCAGGCTGATCTTCTCCGCCGCCAGGCGGATGGCGCTGAAGGCGGCATCGACGGTGGCCGGCCCCGGACCGGCGAAAGTGATGACGCTGCGGTTGTGGTCGGCATCCGTGTGCACGTCCAGGACGAGAATGCCCGGCACAGCGGCGATCGTCGACCGAAGGGCGTCAATCACTTCCGGCCGGCGCCCTTCGGAGAAGTTCGGGACGCATTCGATCCAAGTTTCGCCCACGCCGTCCTCAAATTGGGGTGTTTCTCACCGCCGCATAGCGGAGACAAGTATAGACGGTCCGCGTCAGGCTCGCCGACCGGGGAATTCATCCTTTCTTCACCCGTATCGTCGGTTTGCAGGGGTACAATCTCATTGGGGCCCGAGGAAGAGGGCCCAGGAGCAGACCGATGACGATCCTCACTCGTCGCGCGTTTCTCAAGGTCGCCGGAGTCACCGGTGCGGCGCTCCTCACGGGCTGCCAGGTGCGCGAGGACGCGGCACCGGTTGCGGCCGGTGGCTCTTCGGCGGGCGAAGCCGCTTTGGCGCCGGTGCCGGTCGAAATCCTCGTTACACCGACGGGCTCCCTCTACATCCAGTCGTACTCCTCCCGCCCAACGGTGCAAGGCGAATCCTGGAATCTCAACGTTCACGGCCTGGTGGAGCGACCGCGCACCCTGACCCTGGCCGACGTCCGTTCCTTCCCGAAGGTCGAGGAACTGCGCACCCTGGAGTGCATCGGCAACCCCGTCGGCGGTTCGTTGATCGGCAACATCGTCTGGGGCGGCTTCGCCGCTCAGGCTTTGTGGGATGACGTCGGAATCCTGCCGGAAGCGACCCGCGCCCGATTTGAGGCCGAGGACGACTACTCCACCAGCGTGGAGATGAAATGGATCTCCCAGCCCGGGGCCCTCTTGGTGTACGAAATGAACGGCGAACCCCTGCCGACCGCTCACGGCTTTCCCCTGCGAATCCTGATGCCTGGACTGTACGGCCAGAAGATGCCGAAGTGGATTCGCGAGATCGAGTTCATCAATTACGACCACGTCGGCTATTGGGAGTCACGCGGCTGGTCCGACGTGGCTTCGGTCCAGACCAACTCGATCATTCAGCAGCCGCGGGAGCTGGGGGGCCTTCCCCAAGGCTCCGTGCCGGTCTTCGGCGTCGCCTTCGCCGGCCTGCGTCGCATTGCGCGCGTCGAGGTGCGGCTGGACGAAGGCGACTGGCTTGCGGCGGAGTTGATCCAGGCGGAGTCTCCATTGACGTGGACGCAATGGGCGTTCGACTGGCCGGCCGACGCCGGTCGGCATCGGATCGCCGTACGCGCCTCCGACGAGACCGGTTTCGTCCAGTCGACGGAAGCCGATTCGATTCTCTCCAGCTCGTATCCGGACGGCACCGACAACATCCACAGCGTCGTTGTCTCGGTCGGCTGACGGATGGACCGGCGGCGCAGGTGGCTTCGCCTGGCCCCGCTGGCGGGGCTTGCCCTCGTCTCCGTCCTGGCGCTGGCGGCTGGGCTAACCGTCTCGCAACTCGAAGAAAGGGACTCGTTTTGCATCTCCTGCCACACGGCCCCCGAACAGACCTACTACGATCGGGCGCGGGCGGCGCTCACCGTGAGCGGACCCTTCGCCGACTTGAGCAGCGCGCACTACGGTATGGAGACCACCTTCCGCTGCATCGATTGCCACCGGGGAAACGGCGAGCTCGTCCACCGGATCGCCACCCTTGGGTTGGGGGCGCGGGACACCGCTATCTGGCTCAGCGGGCAGGCCGACGAGTCGATCGAGAAGACAGAACTCGTCGCGCCGGGACTGCTGACTTCGGCCTGCACCGGGTGCCACACCGAGGCGCTGCTGGAGGTCGGCTTCAACAATCATTTCCACAACAAGCTTCCCGAAGCCTACGCGTTGTGGAGCGGTGGACAACCGCTTCAGCGGCCACCCGACGCGCCCGATCTTCCCGAGGCGTCCTTGGTCCTCGTCCCGAGTCCGACGGGCGTGCAGTGCGTGGACTGTCATCGGGCGCACATCGAGCTGCCTGGCTCCGAGCTCCAGGGCTATCTCGATCTGGCCAGCACGGTGTACCCAGCCTGCGTCCGATGCCACGAAGAGGCGGGGCACGGCCCGCTGGAATTGGCGCAGCGATAGGAGCGACGGCCGGAGATCTTTCGCCCCTGAGAAGGAAGATCATCCGGCACGACTGGTGTAGCATGAGAACCGAGGTCGAAACCTGATGTGCCCATCGAAGAAACCCCTTGGATTACTATTCTTAGGTCTCCTTACACTGGGCCTGGCAGCCTGCGCCGCGCCCCGCACCGAGATGAGCGCCTCGCCTGTTCCCTCGGCTGAGGTCGGTTCGAACAACCTCCAACCCTCTTTGACACCGACCGGCACAACGGCGCTCGCGCCCGCGCAGGCCACCCAGGCGCCGGCAGCGCGGACGATCCGCCAGGATCAGTACGCCACGGACCCGACGACGGTCGATCTGGCGAACGGGCGGCCGACGCTGGTCAAGTTCTTCGCCTTCTGGTGAACGACCTGCCGACGACTGGCGCCCGTCGTGCACGGGCTCGAAGCGGAGTGGGGCGGGCAGGTCAACTTCGTCTACCTCGATATCGATGACCCGGCCACCGAGCCGTTCAAGCGACAGCTGGGCTATCGGGTTCAGCCGCACATGTTCCTGCTCGACGGTGAGGGGCGAGTGCTCGAGCAGTGGCTGGGCTATGTCGACGCGGAGACGCTTGAGTCGGCGTTTCAGCAGATCACGGACCAATGATCAGTAATCGGTAACCAGTAATCAGAGACCAGTGACCAGTGATCAGTGATTAGAGATCAGTCACCACTGATAACTGATCACTGGTGACTGATGACTGACTAGCGGCCCTCGGGTGTAGACTTCCCGTCTCCTGCCGGGACCGCGAAGCTTGCGCACACTTTCCGAATTCGTTTTCGGTTCACCGCTGCCGACGGCCCGCCTTGAATCCGAGCGCCTCAACAAGACGCGCGCGCTGGCAGCCCTTTCCCCGGACGCCCTCTCTTCCATTGCTTACGCCAACCAGGAAATCTTTCTCGGTCTGGCGGTCGCCGGCGCGGTGGCCTTGGCCTACTCCTGGTCGATCGCGCTCGCCATTACCGGCCTGCTTCTGGTCCTGGCCATGTCGTATTCACAGACCTTGTATGCCTACCCTTCGGGTGGGGGTTCGTATACCGTCGCCAAAGAGAACCTTGGGCCGTCCCCCGGACTTGTGGCTGCCGGCGCGTTGCTGATCGACTACGTCCTGACGGCGGCGGTCAGCCTGACCGCCGGTGTAGCGGCCATCGCCTCGGCCTTTCCCGTCCTATGGCTCTATCGGGTGCCCGTGGCGCTCCTCCTACTGCTCGTGATCACCATCGCTAACCTCCGTGGAGTCCGCGAGGCGGGAACCGCCATGACCGTGCCCGTCTACTTGTTCCTCTTCTCGTTCGGGGGAATGCTGGTAGCGGGATTCGTCCTGGCTGCCCAGCAGGGACCGGGGAGCTATTCCGGAGCACCGGCCGTAACACCGATGACGACGACCTTGCTGTTGCACACTTTTGCCGCCGGCTGTACCGCGCTGACCGGGATCGAAGCCATCAGCAACGGGATCACCGTGTTCCGCCACCCTGTTTCCCGCAACGCAAGCCGCACGCTTTGGACGATGGCCCTATTGATGGGAACCCTTTTTCTAGGTTCGATCGGGCTGACCCACTATTTGGCGGTCTACCCGCAGGGTGCGGAGACGATCCTCTCAGCCCTGGCCCGAACCGTACTCGGAACTTCGCCGGCTTACTTCTTGGTTCAAGGGGCCACGCTCCTGATCCTGGCCGTGGCAGCCAACACGAGCTTCGCCGGCTTCCCGCGCGTGGCCTCGGTCCTGGCCCAGGACCGCTACTTGCCGCACCAGTTCGAGCACCTTGGCGACCGACTGGTCTACACCAACGGGATGCTCTTGCTGGCCGGCTTGACGGGACTGTTGATCGTCGTCTTCGGCGGCGACTCGCATGCCCTGATTCCGCTCTTCGCCGTCGGCGTGTTCCTGGCGTTCACGCTCTCCCAATCGGGGATGGTCGTCCACTGGCTCAAGCTGCGCGGTCCGCAGTGGAGGCTTAAGGCATTGGCCAACGGGGTCGGGGCTGTGGTGACCACCGCCACCTTCCTGATCGTCGCCGTCAGCAAGTTCACCGAAGGCGCGTGGATCGTCCTCGTGCTGATTCCAGTGATGGCGATCATTTTCCGGCGGATCAACATGCACTATCAAGATGTCGCCAAGGAACTGACTTTGCGGGGACTCCCCCCCGGTTTGCGGCCCTTGCCGAAGCCGAGGCTTGTCATTCCGATCTCCGGCGTACACCGCGGCGTGATCGAAGCCGTGCGCTACGCCCAATCGCTCAGTGATCGGATCACCGCGGTCTACGTAGAGACGGAGCCCGGCGCGGCCGAACGAACGCGGCAGGAGTGGGAACGCTGGGAGCTGGGCATCCCGCTCGACATCGTTCCTTCGCCGTATCGTTCGATCATCGGGCCGCTGCTGGAGTACCTCGACGGCGAGGACATCCACCACAACGACGGCCAGCAGGCAACGGTCGTCTTGCCCGAATTCGTTCCGGCGCACTGGTGGCAGGCTTTGCTGCACAATCAGACGGCGTTCTTGTTGAAGCTGGCGCTGGTCTATCGTCGACGCCGCCTGGGGCACTCCCGGCCGGTGATCGACGTCCCGTACTACTTGAGAGACTGAAAGGCAAGTGATCAGTGATCAGTCATCAGCCATCAGTAACCTGCTATCGACTGATCACTGATTACTGATTACTGATTACTGATCACTGGTCACTGATTACCGATCAACCCCTTCTCCTAAGCGCCGCGCAATCACCATCCGCAAGATCTCGCTCGTCCCTTCGCCGATCGTCATCAGACGAGCGTCGCGGTACATGCGCTCGACGGGGAACTCCGCGCTGTAACCGGAACTCCCCAGAATCTGAATCGCGTTGCGGCAGACGCGTTCGGCGGCCTCGCTGGCGAAGAGCTTCGCCTGAGCCGCTTCACGCGTGAAGGGCAGTCCCTTGGCCTTCAACCAGGCCGCGTGGAGCACCAGCCAGCGAGCGGCGTCGATCTCAGTGGCGGCGTCGGCCACCATGAACTGGATGCCCTGGTGTTGGGCGATCGGAACTCCGAAGGCCGGCCGTTCTTGAGCGTACCGCAACGACTCCTCGAGCGCCGCCCGGGCCAGGCCGACCGAGAGCGCGCCGATCGATATCCGCCCGCCGTCCAAGACCTGGAGGGCCTGAATCAGGCCTTCCCCCGGGTCGCCCAGCAGGTGGTCGCCCGGGACCCGCACCTTGTCGTAGGTCAGGCCGTGCGTGGGCGAAGAGCGTACGCCCATCTTGTGCTCCGGCGGAAGGACGGACAGGCCGGCGGACTCGCGCGGAACGACGAACAGGCTGAATCCGTGTTTGCCGGCCTGGGGATCGGTGCGGACCAGGGTGACGATCACCTCGGCGATACTGGCATTGGTGATCCAGGCCTTGGTGCCGCTGATCAGCCAGTCGCTGCCGGAGCGTTCCGCCCGCGTCTGGACCGAACCAACCAGGTCCGATCCGCCGCCCGGTTCGGTCAGGGCGAGGGCAGCCAGTCCGCGCGAACCGGTGGCAAGGGATGGGAGCCATCGCTTCTGGTGCGCCGGATCGCCGAACAGGGCGATCGGCGCGCAGCCGAGTCCGTTATGCGCGGCCACCGTCAGCGCGGTTCCGCCGTCGGCCCAGCCGAGCTCCTCGATCGCCAACGCCGCACCGACGGCGTCGACGCCGGCGCCGCCGAGAGCCTCAGGGATGTTCAAGCCCAGCAAGCCGACCGCGGCCATCTTGCGAACGGCCTCGGCGTTGAGGCTGGCCTCCCGGTCGCCGTCCGCGGCGCCAGGCCGCACCTCCTTGGCGGCGAATTCGTGCACGGTCGAGCGCCACAAGGAGTTCTCTTCGCTGAGCTGGAAATCCATTTCTTACCTCAAGTTCGATGGAGGAGTATTCCCTCTCGAACTCACCCCTCGTGCTTGTTCTCCTCCAGGGGCAGGGGGGTGGGGCAATGAGCCTGCCCCTCCCCCCTGC